>NZ_SMLC01000164.1 GCF_004349245.1 Actinomadura sp. 6K520
TCAGAGACAGGGGTCGGGTCGGCCGGGGCCTCTTGGTCGCGGCGTTCTTGTTCGCGGAGGTACTCCTCGAATTCCATCGAGTGGGCCGTCGGCAGAGTGATGATGCCGGGATTGGCGTCCACGAGGAGAGTGCGGCGGCCCGTGGCGCCGGAGTGGGTGAAGACCATGGCCGTTGGTGGGAGTTCCTGGAGTTGCGGGGGTTCTACCAGGAGTTCGCGGAAGCGTTGTTTGGCCGGGGTGTCGCGGGGGCGGCGGTCCTTGACCGTGCGGCCCCAAGCGGTCGCGGAGCTGATGCCCTCGACCAGAGCTGAGTCGTCGGCAGCTGGGGCGGGGAGCGGGGACCAGACCGGGTCGGTGAGGCCGTCGCCTCGGGGGCGGGCGTAGGCGACCGTGCTGGCGTAGGTCTCCCCCGCGACGTCGAAGAGGGTTTCGCCTGCGGAGTCGGTGATCTCGGCGACGAGGAGCGGCTGGTCGGCGCCGATGTGTTCGGCTGCCACGCGGGCGTCCTCCGGGTTGCCCAGGCGCATGAAGCCTACGGCGGCGTGGCCGCGGCGGCCCAGGCGTTCGCGGACGTGGTGGGGAATCGACCGGTACATCAGGACGAGGCCGGTTCCGGTGGCCTCGCAGGCGTCTATGAGGCGGTCTAGGACGTCCCCGCGGAGCTTTTCGGAGCCGCAGAGGAAGAGGGTGTGGTCCCAGCGGCCGCCGGGTGGGGACTCCCTGATCCTGTGGGTCAGTGCCGTCGTCACGTAGGTGCCGAGGATGCGGTTGGTGAGGACGCCGGCGCGGCGGTCCATCGAGACGACGTGCAGGCGGGAGGGCGGGAGTCTTACCGGCTCGGTTGCCAGTTTCTCGAGTTTGCGGAGCTGTGCTTCCAGAGCCCAGGCGCGGCGGACGACGATGCGGTCGGTGGCGTCGCGGCCGAAGAGGGTGGCGATGCGTTCGACCTGCTCGTCGGTGAGGAGGCCGCGGCGCAGGTCGTCGCGGGGGTCGCCGACCTGGGCCAGGACGCGCAGTGCCGCGGTGATCCGCGGGATCGTCGTCTCGGGGCCGAGGACCTCGATCAGCCTTTCCAGGATGGAGTTGTCGAAGGAGAGGTCGCGGGTGCCGCCCTCCTCCTCGCCCGCGCTGACGACCAAGGAGAGCACGTCGGCCAGGGCCTCCGGGCTCAGGCCGCGGGTGAGGTCCAGGCGGGGCAGGTCGGCGGGGAGCACCCAGACGAGGGGGTCGTCGCCGCGGTCGGCGGCCAGGCGCAGGAGGTCGTGGGCGACCGCGCCCTCGGACAGGTCGATGACGGTGAGGCGCGCCCCTACCGCGAGGCGGGCCGCGCCCATGGTGGTGACGGCCGCGGACCATCCGGCGAGGGTGCCGCCGACGACGTCCACCCGGTCGACCCCGGGCGGGACGGCGACCGGGTACCACTCACGCTGGCTCTCGTACGCCGACTGGCGGCGCTCCCACTCCGACCTGGCCTTGGCGTACGCCTTCTCGTCCGCGTCGCGTTTGCGGTCGGCCTCGGCGCGTCTGCGCTCTTCCACGCGCCGCTGGTGGGCGATTCGCTCGCGGACGGCCCGCTCGTCCCGCCACAGCGACCCGCCGGTGATGGCGATGATCACCGCGCAGGCCAGGATCGCCACCCCCGCGAAGGCCCACGGGAGGATGCCCGCGGCACCGCACAGGAGGAAGAGCACGACGCCGCCGAGGGCGCCGCCGAACACGATCCGCAGCGGCAGTGCCGCCATGTGCTCGCCCGGCTGCCGCGCCGGCAGGGGCGCCGGGCCGGGGCCGGGCGGCTCGGGGCGGTCCGGGGGCGGCCCCGGGTCGGGGTGCACCTGCGCGTAACGCCAGCCCACATAGACGCGGTCGGCCTGTGTGAGCCGCGCCATCGCGGACCCGCTCGCCATGTCCGTCACGTCGAGAGACCCCTGGGAGTCGCGGGAATGAGTGGAGCGCCTGGGGGTTGCCGGGTTGGTTTCCTACACCGCACAGGGTAAAGACCTTGCCGCGTTCCTGCTCATCGTTCGACGGAACAGGTCACCAGATCACAGGTCGACCCCGTCAATTCGGTCACCAGGTCCACCTGCGGTAAAGATCGGACACCCCCGTTCCGGCCCATGACCGCATCCGGCCACGTCTGAAGAGGGCTAGGCGGGCGGCTCCGCCGACCGTGCCGCGCGCTTGGCCGCGCGAGCCTCCCGGACGAGACGTCCCGCCTCGTCCGTCGGCCCGTCGAACAGGACCCGTCCGTCGCGCATGGTGACGCCGCGATCGCACAGCCCGACGAGCATCTTGATGTCGTGCGCGACAATCACCATGGTGCGGCCCTGGCCGCGCAACTCACGGATGCGGTCCAGGCACTTCTTCCGGAACGGCGGATCTCCGACGGCCAGCACCTCGTCGATCAGGAACACGTCCGGTTCGGTGTGGGCGGCGATCGAGAACGCCAGCCGCATGAACATCCCGGACGAGTAGAACTTCACCTGGTCGTCGAGGAAGCGCTCGACGCCGGAGAAGTCCACGATGACGTCGAACTTTCGGTCGATCTCCGCCTGGGACATACCGAGGATCGCGCCGTTGAGGTAGACGTTCTCCCTGCCGGTCAACTCCGGGTGCAGTCCGGCCCCTACGTCGATCAGTCCGGCAATGCGGCCACGGACCAGTACCGACCCGGCGTCCGGGCTCATGACCCCAGAGATCATCTTGAGCAGGGTACTCTTCCCCGACCCGTTCAGACCCATCAGCGCGACGGTCTCACCCTGCTCGATGGTGAGGGACACATCGTCCAGTGCCTTGAAACGGTCGGAGAGGCTCTGCCGGCGAAGCGCCCGGACGCTCATCTCCTTGATCGACCGGGCGTGGCGCAGTGTGAAGTGCTTGGTCACCGAGTCGATGACGATCGAGGGTGCCACCGGCTACAACTCCTGGGCGAAACGCTTCTGCATGCGGGCGAACGCCGCGCGTCCCGCGAAGACCAGCAGCACGCCCACCGCCAACGAGATCCCCGCTCGCGCGTACAGATCCGGCGGGAGCGCGAAGCCCCCCTCGGTCCCCGGTAGCCAGAACGCTTCCTGGAACAGGGAGACCGCGCTCACGAGGGGATTGGCGAGATACAGGTCGAGCACCCAGTCGGGCGCGTGGGTACGCACGTGGGTCCAGGGATAGATCATCGGTACCGACCAGGTGATGACGACCAGCGAGATGTCCACGACCTGCTCCAGATCACGGAAGAACACGTTGACGGCCGCGCACAGCAGGCCGAGGCCGAATCCGAGCGTGATGATGATCGCGAACCCGAACGCGGCGGCCCCGAGACCCGCCGGGGACGGCCGCCATCCGGCGGCGACGGCACCGCCCAGCAAGATCATCATTCCGGGGACGAAATGCACCAGCGAGACCAGCACCGACGCCGTCGGGAACAGCTCACGCGGCAGGAACACCTTGCGGATGAGTGGAGCGTTTCCGGTCACCGAGCGGGTCGTCGAATGCAGCGTCTCGGTGAAGACGTTGATCAGGACCATCCCCGAGAACAGGTAGATCGCGAAGTTCTCGACCAGGCGCTCCATGCCGAGGAAGACCCCGACCACGAAGAAGTAGACCGAGAAGTGCACGGCGGGCCGCACGTACGACCAGCCGAGCCCCAGCAGCGACCCCTTGTAGCGTGCGCGCAGCTCCCGGCGTACCAGGAGCCGCAGCAGGTACCTGTGGCGGAGCGTCTGCCGCAGCCCGCCGTCCGTTCCCGGCGGCCGGAGCGGGTCCCCGTCGGCGTGGCGCCCGGAGGGGCCGAGCGCCGGGTCGGTCGCTGGCCGGTTCATCGCCGGCTGGGCCGTCATCGCCCCACGGGCCCCGATGCGCCGCCGTCTGCGGGGGCGGCGTCGGGACCGGCGGTACCGAACGTCTGCCGCCATGCTTCCGGCGAAGTCAGCTCGTCCATGGCGGACCGATAACGCGCGCTCAGCTCCGGCCACTCACGGCGAAGCCGAGTGTGCAGCAGAGACGTCCGCTTCATGATTTGCTTGAAGCGCTCCGGGTCACGCTGATACCAGGCCACACGAGTGCCGTCGGCGGAAGAGACGAGTGCGCTGTCGAACTTGGCCAGAAGCCCCCAGTGGCGGTCGATGTGCGGCACCACGGTCTGCGGGTTTCCGCGGGCGCCGGCATCCACCGGACGCAGCTGCCGGAGGGTTCCCATCATGGCGGTCGTCAGCAGGTTCACCCGGCCGCTCGGCGGCTTGGGGGTCCGGCCACGCTTGGGGGGTCTGCGCGCGCGCACCCGCGGGAACTCCTCGTGGCTGGAACGGTTCTGCGCGTCCGGGAAATCCGCCCGGAAGGCGTTGATCTCCCGCAGCTTCGTGGCGATCCCCGCGTGCATGTGGTCGGGGCCGAGCAGTACGTCCTCGATCGCCGCGACCATCAGCTCGGCCGTGGAGTACTGCATGGCCAGAGCGTGCTTCACCGAGATGATGAAGCTTTCCTTCAGGAGGTTGCCGCCCCGCTCGTAGGGCGAATGCAGCAGCGCCGTGACCAGCCGGTTGCGCTCGTGGTAGTACGCCTGCCAGTCGATGGCGTCATCCTTGTCCTGCCACGGGACGTGCCAGGCCGCCATACCGGGCAGTGACACGGTCGGGAAACCCGCCTCACCGGCCCGGACACAGTACTCGGCGTCGTCCCATTTGATGAACATCGGCATGGACAGGCCGACCTTGCGCACGACGTCGGTGGGGATCAGGCACATCCACCAGCCGTTGTAGTCCACATCGACCCGCCTGTGCAGCCACGGCGTCCGGCGCAGGCTTCCCGGGCCCTCCTTCGCCCCCAGGTGAGGGTCCGGCGCGAAGTCGTGCTCGCGATGGGTGTGGGGCGCGACATTCCACCACCAGCGGTACCGCTCGATGCACTCGCCGAAGGCGTGCAGCTGGGAACGGGCGAACAGGTTGAACATGTGCCCGCCAACGATGGTGGGAGTGCGGGCGAAGTCCGCGAACGCCACCGCGCGCAGCACCCCCTCGGATTCAGTGACCACATCGTCGTCGAGGAGCAGCACGTAGTCGCTGACCCCGGACTTGAGCGTCTCGTCCATCGCGCGGGAGAAGCCGCCCGACCCGCCGAGGTTGTCCTGCTCGATGAGCCGGAGCCGGGCACCGAGCGCCTCGGCCGCACGCGCGTAGTCGTCGGTGTCGCGGACCTTCTGCGTGCCCTGGTCGACGATGAAGATCTCGTCGACGACGTCGAGGACCTCCGGGGCGCGGGCGAGCGCAAGGAGTTGGTCGGCGCAGAAGGTCGGCCGGTTGAACGTGGTGATGCCGAGGCTGACGCGGCCCTGGCGAACGTGACCGGCCTCGGCGCACCAGTCCGCGCGCTCCAGGACGGCATCCCGCTCTCCCGCCAGGATGTCCATCCAGTACCAACCGCCGTCCATGAACGGGCTGAGCGTCAGCCGGATGCTCTTTTCGTGGACGTCGTCTTCACGGAGGTGGTCGACTTTGCGGGCGATGCTGTTGTCAGCCTCGTCGCCGTCCATCCTGGCGGAATCCACCCGCTGTACGTGGCCCTTGGCACTGGACCGGTAGACGATGACGGTCGCCTGGCCACGTATCCGGACCCGCAGGGTCACCTCGTCCACCGATGTCCAGCGCCGCCAGTAGCTGGCCGGGAAGGCGTTGAAGTATGTGGCGAACGACAACCGCCGCCCCGCCGGGACCACGACGCTGCGACGCCCCACGATCTCGCTGAGGCGTGTCCCAGTGACGCCGTCCGGCTTCGGGCGTCCCTCCTCGGCGGTGAACGTTCCGGCACCGCGCCCGATCTCGCCTTCGACGTAGAGCTTGAGGACGTCGAGGTCGCGATCCGCGGGCAGCACTACGCGCTGCAAGATGCGCAGGTCACGGCCGGCGCCGCGTGTCCCGGGGTGCTGGGCCTGGTCGGTCACTCGTCCATACCTCCACTGATGAGACGCGCACCCTCGGTGAAATGGGGACGCAGCCGGTTGTCGACCATGCTGAGCGCGCTGGCGATGGCCATGTGCATATCGAGGTACTTGTACGTCCCGAGGCGGCCGCCGAACAATACGCCCTCCTCGGCGGCGATGAGCTTCCGGTACGCGCCCAGACGCTCACGGTCCTTCTGTGTGTTGATCGGGTAGTACGGCTCGTCTCCGCGTTCCGCGAACCGGGAATACTCCCGCATGATGACGGTCCGGTCGGCGGGATACCTGTTGTGGCGTTCCGGGTGGAAATGCCGGAACTCGTGGATGCGGGTATAGGGAACGTCCTCGTCGGCGTAGTTCATCACCGGGGCCCCCTGGAAGTCGCCGGTCTCCTTGACCTCCGTTTCGAAGTCGAGGGTCCGCCAGCCCAGTTCTCCCTCCGCGTGGTCGAAGTAGCGGTCGAGCGGACCGGTGAAGACGACCGGGACGTTGCCGACAACGTCGTCGCGCAGATCGAAGAAGTCGGTGTTCAGCCGTATCTCGATGTTCGGGTGGTCGGCCATCCGCTCCAGCCAGGCGGTGTAGCCGTCGACCGGAAGACCCTCGTAGGTGTCGTTGAAGTACCGGTTGTCGAAGGTGTACCGCACCGGAAGCCGGGTGATGACCGCGGCCGGCAGGTCACGGGGGTCGGTCTGCCATTGCTTGGCGGTGTAGCCACGGATGAAAGCTTCGTACAGCGGGCGCCCGACCAGGGAGATCGCCTTCTCCTCCAGGTTCGCCGGGTGGGTGATCTCCGCGGCCTGCTCGGCGATCATCGCGCGTGCCTCGCCGGGGGTGACCGCGCGGCCGAAGTACGCGCAGATGGTGCCGAGATTGATCGGCATCGGATAGATCTGGTCGCGGTACCGGGAGTACACGTGGTGCCGGTAGCCGGTGAAGGCGGTGAAACGGTTGACGTACTCCCACACCCGCTCGTTGGACGTGTGAAAGAGGTGTGCGCCATAGCGGTGGATCTCGATGCCGGTCTCCGCGTCATCCTCGCTGTAGGCGTTCCCTCCGATGTGACCACGCCGGTCCAGGACCAGCACGCGCAGGTCCATCTCGGCGGCGCATCGTTCGGCGACCGTCAGGCCGAACAGGCCGCTGCCGGCCACCACAAGGTCAGCGTTCATCGAACAGCGCTCATCTCCGTGCGGGAGCGTGCGGAAGACCCGCTATGTGTGTGCCGGTAGCGGGTCGACTGGTACGGATTGGGCTAAGATACCCGCGTTTTGATCGCTACCGAGGCAGGAACCCAGGATCGCGGTGGTCTCTCCCATTGCCGAGAGCGCGCGACCGCGTGCCCGGCCGGTGATCTTCCTTCACGTCGGGGCGGCGAAGAGCGGCACGACGTATCTGCAGAACGTTCTCTGGCATAACCGCGACCGGCTGCGTGAGCGCGGCGTCCTCTATCCGGGTGCGGACAGGGCCGCACATGTCAGGGCCGCTTTCGATCTGCGCCGGACGTTCTTCGCCAATGCGTCCGACCCCCAGGTTCCGGGCGCCTGGCAGCGGCTGGTCGAGGAGGTCCGCGACTGGCACGGCGACGCGATCATCTCCCAGGAGCTGTTCGCGCCGGCTCGCCACAGTTACGTCCGCAGGGCCATGGCGGACCTCGATTTCGCCGAGGTGCACGTGGTCTTCACCACGCGGGACCTCGCCCGGCAGATCCCGGCGCACTGGCAGGAGGACATCAAGAACCGGTTCGACACCTCGTTCAGCGAGTTCATGAGGAACGTCAAACGCCCCAACTGGCTCGGATTCGAGATCTCTCGCCTCTTCTGGACGCTGCAAGATCCGGTCTACATTCTGGAGCGGTGGGCCATGGACCTGCCGCCCGAGCGGGTGCACATAGTGACGCTGCCCCGCCCCGGCGCTCCCCGCGACCTGCTCTGGCAGCGTTTCTGCACGGCCGTCCGTCTCTCCCCGAACGACTACGACCTCGCCGCCCCGTTCGAGAACCCGTCCCTCGGCCTCGCCGAGACCCAGTTCCTGCTGCGCCTCAACACGGCGCTCGACAAAGACCGGCTGGGGTGGCACTTCTACAACGAAGAGGTCAAGCTCTTTCTGGCCCAGCAGGTCCTGGCGTCCCGGCCCGCGGCGGCGAAGACCGTGCTGCCCGCCGAGCATCTTCCATGGGCTGTGGAGCGATCCGGTCAGATGGTCGAGGGGTTGCGCGCCGCCGGCTACCACGTCGTTGGCGATCTCGACGAGCTGATCCCCGCGCCCGGGCGGGGATCGACGACCAATCCCGATGATCCGCGCTGGGCGGACGTCGCGGACGTCGGCATGGAGGCGATCACAGCGCTGCTCCAGCGGCTCCGCGACGAGGAGGACCACGCCGCACACGTCGAGGGGGCGGAGCTACCCTTGCGCGACCAACTGGACGCGATGAGCTCGCAGGCCGGGCGGCTGCGCGAGCTGACCGGCGTCCTCGCCGGTGAATCCGTCCCGCTCACCCGCCGGGCCGTCCGCAAGGTCGGCAGGCGCTACCCCGCCGTCCGGCGGCTGCACGGTGCCTACCGGCGGCTGCACCGCCTAGGCGGCCGCTCCGACCGCGATGAGAACAGGAGGTGACCCGTCCCATGGAAGACGAGGGGAAGACCGTTTACCTGCACGTCGGGGCGCCCACCGCCGGTACCGCGTTCCTGCACCAGGCACTGTGGCTTAACCGGCGGCGCCTCGGCCATGCCGGCGTCTGCTACCCGCTGACCGGCCCCATGCAGCATTTCGGCGCCGTGATGGATCTGCGGGAGATGAGCTGGGGCGGCCATCGTGACCCCGCCTGGGAGGGCACCTGGGACCGCGTTGCACAGCGCGTCCGCGACTGGAACGGGCACACGGCGGTCTTCTCCCACGGTCTGCTGGGCGGCGCGGACGAGCAGCAGGTGCGACGGGCCGTGAAGTCGCTGGAGCCCGCCGAAGTGCACGTCGTGTTCGTGACCCGCGACCTGGGCTGGCAGCTCATCTGTGACTGGCAGGAACAGATCCGGCACAACCACACCGTCACCTTCGAACGGTTCGTGGACGACCTGGTCACCCTTGGCATCGACGCACCGAAGCCCTATGGGGAGATGTTCTGGGGATTGCACGACCCGGTACGGGTGCTGAAGACATGGGAGTCGGCCGTGCCGAGTCACCGCATCCACGTGGTGTCGCTGCCACCGCCTGGCGCGGGCACAGGCACGTTGTGGAGCCGCTTCTGCACCGTCGCCGGCATCGACCCCACGGTGTGCGACGTCGGCGGCATCGAAGACGAGGAGTCGATGTCCGCGATCGAGGCCGAGGTCCTGCGCCGGCTCAACGGCAGGCTCGGCACCGCCCTGGGCGGCGACTACGAGCGCGTGGTTCGCGCGCACCTGCTCGGAAACGGCCTGACGGCGGGCACCGACGCGATTGGCCGCGTCCCGATGGGCCTGCCACCCCGGCACCTGGCGTGGGCGGCCGAACGGACCCGGCTGCTCGCCGAGGCGTTGCGCGCCGCCGGTTACGAGGTGGTCGGCGACCTCGGCGAGCTGACGACGTCCGGACCGCCCGATGAGGGAACCATGCTGCCCGGTGAGGTGCCGGACGACCAGATCGCGGCGGTGTCCCTCGGTGTGACCGCATACCTGCTGGAACGGTTGAACGCGGTTCGCGACCAGATCGGGCTCGCGCACCTGCACGGGCAACTCGGCGATGTCCGCGAGAATCTGGACCGGCTTCTGGATGCGGCCGCGTCCCCGCAGACGGGACTGCAGCGGGCCGCCCGCCGCGCCGCCGGGAGGCGCAACCCATGAAACCGGCGCCGGGGGCTCGCGCGGACGTGTCGGTCGCGGCGGTGGTCGTCACCTACAACCGTCGTGAACTCCTGGCCGAGGCGCTCACGGCGGTCGGCGCGCAGACGCGCGCGCCGAACCGGATCGTGGTGGTGGACAACGCCTCGACGGACGGCACCGCGACCATGGTGGCGGAGCGTTTCCCGGACGTCGACATGCTGCGTCTACCCCGGAACCTGGGCGGGGCCGGTGGATTCAGCGCCGGCATCACCCGCGCCCTGGACGGCGGCGCCGCTCTCCTCTGGCTGTTGGACGACGACACCGTGCCCGAACCCGATGCCCTACAGACGCTCCTCACGGCCAGGATGAGAGCCGCAACGGGCCACGACGGCCCGCCCGCCCTGGTGGCGAGCCGCGTCGTGTGGACCGATGGACGCGACCATCCGATGAACACGCCGCGTCCCAAGCCCCGGGCTACGGCGGCAGAGCAGCGAACAGCCCGCACGGCCGGCTGTGTGCCGATCCGCTCCGCCTCCTTCGTCTCGGTGGTGGTGGACGCGGCGGCGATACGGGACCGCGGGCTGCCGATCGCCGACTACTTTCTCTGGAACGACGACTTCGAGTTCACCACACGGCTGCTACGCGGCCGTCGTGGGGTTCTCTGCCCGGAGAGCGTCGCGGTGCACAAGACCAGGGAGTTCGGCGGGACGGACGCCGATCCCGGCGACCGGTTCTTCTACGAGGTCCGTAACAAGATCTGGCTGTTCACCGGCAGCTCCGGCCTTGCGCCGCCGGAACGCGTCCTGTACGCCGGCTCCACGCTCAGGCGGTGGTCGCGCACGTTCGTCTCGTCCTCGGACCGGACGGTGCTGCGCCGCGCCCTGCTGCGCGGGATCCGGGAGGGGCTGTTCACGCGGCCGAAGCCGACCGAGGCGCTGCTGCGCGAGGTCGGCGTGGAGGTGCGTGCCGAGCATGTGAGGCCCTACGCCGGACGCCGTCGTGGACGCCGCTAGACCGAAGGAGGGTCCGCCGGGGCCCTCGCGATGGCTCGGCGGACGCACGATGCCCCTCGTTCCGGCTGCCACCGCGCTCGCCATCGCCCTTACGGGTATCCGGGGCCCGTCGTTCTGGCTGGACGAGGCCGCGACGGTCAGCATGACCGGTCGGCCGGTCCGGGAAATGCTGCGCGTGTTCGGTCACCTCGACCTGGTCCACGCCCTCTACTACTTGGTCATGCGGCCGTGGGTCGTACTGTTCGGCACCGGGGAGCTGTCGCTGCGGCTGCCGAGCGCTCTCGCGACCGCGATGGCGGCCGCGGGCATCGCCGTCATCGGCCGGCGCTGCCTGAGCCCGGCGGCCGGGCTGCTGGCTGGTCTCATGTACGGCTGCGCGGTACCCGTCACGCGCTACGCACAGGAGGCGCGCTCGTACGCGATGGTGACGGCGGTCGCCGTCCTCGGCACGTACCTGCTCGTCAGGGGCATGCGCGACGATGGGCGGCACCCATGGCGCTGGTTCGCCGGGTACGGCCTGGCGATCGTCGTGCTGGGCCTGCTCAATCTCAACGCCGTGTTCCTGGTCCCCGCGCATGCCGTAACACTCCTGACGGTGTCTTCCAAGGCCGCCGGAACCTGGATCCGCTGGGCGGTCGCGGCCGGTCTCGCGGCGGCGGCGCTGGTCCCGTTCGCACTGGCCGCGCACGGTCAGGAGTTCCAGGTGGAGTGGCTTCCCGAACCGTCCGGGAAGATGGTGTGGACGCTGGTGCGGTTCATGGCGGGCGGCCCGGGGATGGTGGTCCCCGTTCTCCTGCTGGCGCTCGTTGGCGCGTTCACCGGGTTCGTCACCCACGAAACCCGCTCGCTCACCGCCGTGGCGCTGCCCTGGCTAGTGGTGCCGCCGACGCTCATGCTCGTGGCGTCACTGCTGGACGAGCCCCTCTTCATGTACCGGTACGCAGTGTTCTGCCTGCCCGCCCTTGCGCTGCTGACCGGGGCGGGGCTGGCTCGTCTCGCCTCGCTCGGACGACCCGCCCTCGGCGGGATCGCCCTGGCCGCGGCCGTGGCGGTAGTGGCCGTCCCGTCCCTGCCGAGACACGATGCCATCAGGCGGCAGGACAGTAGGCCGGACGACCTGAGAACACCGGCGGAGGTCCTGCGGAGCAAGGCGCAGGATGGTGACGTCCTCGTCCATCTCGCGGGAGTCGTGCGGTGGGGGGCGTCCGCGTACCCGGACGCCTACCGCCGACCGCAGGACGTAGGTCTTCGCAAGACTCCGGTGCACGCCGCCAACCTGAAGGGAAGGGACAAGTACCCACGCCAACTGCGCCGACCGCTCCAGGCGGCTTCACGCGTGTGGGTGATGAGCAGCAGGTCCCTCGGCCGACCACTCGCGCCTCCGGTGAAGCGGCGGATGGAGATCATCCGGGAGATGGGGCCCTGGCGGGTCGCGGGAACGTGGAAGTACCGGGGCGGGAAGCTGACTCTGTACGTACGGACAGAGCCCTACCGCAGTTCGAGGTAGTCGAACTGCCCCCGGCCACCGTCCATTCTGCGCAGGCCGAGCGTGTTCCAGCCCGCCGCAAGCTGTACTTTCGCCGTAGCGGACCTCCATTCGGCCCCAGTCGTGGTGGCCAACCGCAATGACGCCGCGGCATAGCCGTTCACCGACAACTCCAGATCAGAGTCCTGCCCGGAGCGGTTGGCATACCGCGCATCCACCGAGTACGAGCCTTCGGCGGGCGCGAACACGGACACGTCCACCCGGCAGTCGTCGCGGGCGAACGGTCCGATGGCGGCGTGGCCCGACGCGTGCTCCCGCCCCAGCGCTGAGACACAGCCGTTCAGCCGTGCTCGTTCCGCCTCGTATCGGACTGTGACGCCCCGGACGGCGGGACGGGCGCCGTCCCATCCGAGCCGGGCGATGTACATCCCCCGGGTCACCTTCGATTCGTCGTGATAGTCCAGGATGCCGTGAAAAACAAGGTAGTCACCGGTCTCATCGGTGAGGACGTCCGCGCTCCCCGGCCCCTCGATCCCGCCCCGGTACGCCTCGGTGGACTGCAGCGGCGCGGTGGCCTTCTCGTACGGCCCCTCGATTGAGGACGCCACCGCGTAGCGAGTCTGGTAATTCGGCTGGAAATACCAGCCGGACGAGTAGAACAGCACGTACTTACCGCCTCGCCGGACCAGGTCGGGGGCCTCCACCAGCACGGGCTCACCGGCACCACGGCCCATGATCCGCTTCGGCTCACCGGCCAGGCTCAGCCCGTCCGGGTTCAGGCTGACGAGGTGGATCGCCGCCGTCTCCCGGCCGTCGGTCTTGTACAGCAGGTAACGAGCGCCGTCCGTGTCGATGTACGACGCCGCGTCGATGGCGCCGCCCAGGTCCAGCGGGCAAACCAGCGGCTCTCCCGCCGACGGAACGAACGGACCCGCCGGTGAGGACGCCGTGGCGGCGCCGATGCACTGGTGATCGCTGTCCTTACGGCGCGCGGTGAAGTACAGCACGTACGTACGGGAGCCGTCGCGCGGCGGGACGACCTCGGGCGCCCAGGTCCAGCCCTGCGCGGCCCACGCCGGGAGGTGGGCGAGCCCGTCGCCCGGCGCCGACCGCCACGGTCCGGTGGGCGAGGGCGCCGTGGCGACGGGCATGATCGCGTCCGCGTTGTTAGTGCCGTACGCGAAGTACGTACCCGCGACCTTGATCACGGTGGGGTCCGCGAACGATCCCTCGAGAACCGGCTCCACCGGCGAGTAACCCGGCGGATCGACCGGCAGGGGGGTTCCCGCAGGGCTGGGCAACGGCGGCTCGGAGGCTCCGGGAGAATTCTGCGCGGCGGCCACCTCCTCCCCGCCGGGCGAGGGTCCCAAGGAGACGGCGAGCCCGACGACCAGCGCCACGAGCGCACTGATCGCGACCCCGGTGACCAGCGGCGCCAGCGCCCGCGCACCTTCCACCACCCTCCTCATAGCACCCGCATCATGCCAACACCCTCCACACAACGGCCAACCCTCTCCAGATACGCAAAGCACCCACCGGCTGGTTACGCTTTCCCGGACCGGCATCACAAGGGAGAGGCGGACGTTGATCCGACACCGGCGGCTCACAGCCGTACTCTGCCTGGTCACCGCGCTGGGGCTGAGCGGTTGCTTCATGCAACCGGGCACGCGTTCCGGCGGCCCGGATCCCACCGAGGCCCCGAAAAGGCCGAACATCGTGTTCGTTCTCACCGACGACCTTTCGTGGAACCTCGTCGCACACATGCCCCAGGTCCTGCAGATGCAGCAGGACGGGCTCACGTTCCGAAACTTCCTCATGTCGGACTCACTGTGCTGCACGTCACGCGCCACGATCTTCACCGGCAAGTACCCGCACAACACCGGCGTCCGCACCAACTTCCCGCCCGACGGCGGCTACAAGGTCTTCAAGGCCAAGGGCGGTGAGGACGCCTCGTTCGCTCCGGCCCTGCAGAAGGCCGGCTACCGGACCGCGCTGCTCGGCAAGTACATGAACGGCTACCACCCGAAAGACACCCACGGCGGGACGGCACCGTACGTTCCTCCGGGCTGGAGCGAGTGGTACGTCGCCGGCTACGGATACCCCGGGTACGACTACAACTTGAACGAGAACGGCTCCCTCGTCCGCTACGGGCGGACGCCGCAGGACTACATGACCGACGTCCTCGCGAACAAGGGAGTCGAGTTCATCAAGCGGGCGACCGGTTCGTCCCAGCCGTTCTTCATCGAGATCGCGACGTTCGCGCCGCACGGCCCGTTCGTTCCGGCGCCGAGGCACGCCCGCCTGTTCGGCGATCTCAAGGCGCCCCGGCCGCCGTCGTTCAATGAAGCGGACGTCCGCGACAAACCATCTTGGCTACGGTCGCGCCCCAAACTGGACACGAGCGGAATCCACCGCATCGACCGGGGCTTCCGCGATCGGGTCCGCATGGTCCGGTCGGTGGACGAGATGGTCGGCCGGATCCGGACAACCCTGAAGGAACTCGACCGGGAGCGCGACACCTATGTGATCTTTGGTTCGGACAACGGCTTCCACATGGGGGAGCACCGGCTGGCCGGGGGCAAGATGACCCCGTACGACAGCGACATCCGCGTGCCGTTCATGGTCACCGGCCCGGACGTCCCCCCGGGGCGCCGGGTCGCGGAACCGGCGCAGAACACCGACCTGGCGCCGACGTTCCTCGAACTCGCCGGAGTGGAACCGCCGCCCTCGACCGACGGCCGCTCGCTCGCACCGTTCCTGCGCGGCGTCACGCCACCGGGCTGGCGCCAGACCGCGCTGATCGAGCACGTCAAGCCACCGCCGTCCCCGCAGGACCCCGACCGGCAGGACTCCGCCCCCGGAGCGCCGACGACCTATAACGCCCTGCGCAACGACGACTTGCTCTACGTGGAATACGAGAACGGGGAACGCGAATACTATGACCGCGCCCGCGACCCCCAGGAGCGGAACAACCTCTACGGCACGCTGCCGGAGCAGCGGCGGCGGCACCTCTCGGGTCTGCTGTACGCGCTGACCCGTTGCTCCGGTGCGGGCTGCACCGCCGCGGGCCGCAGCCGCTGAGGGGGTTGCGCCCCTTATGCGCCGCTATCATCGCTGACTGACTGCGGATGCGCAGCGACACATGAACAGAGCCGATGCGGGGAGAGCGGGTGTGACTGCAACCGGAAAGCCGGATGACGACCACGCGGTGGAGCGTCCCGAACCCGGGCAGCCGGCTCAGGCCCCGCCGCCGCCGCAGTGGCTGGACGACCGGCAGCCCTCGGCCACCCCCCTGCTTCCCGGGGACGACACCGACCAGGACGATCCGGAAGCCACCGCCTCGGACACCGACCGCCCGGCGGTCGGTGCTCCGGAGGACGACGACGAAGCCGAGATGGTCGACCGCACCGTCAGCGACCGCACGGTCTCCGACTTCGACCTCGACGAGTCGTCGCGCACCGTGGTCGTCCCCGGCCGTTCGCCCGCGGCAAGCACGGACGACCTACGGACGGAGGAGTCACAGGAGGACGCGGCAGGAGAACGGCGTGAGGAGATGGGCCAGCCCGCTCCTCCGCCTCCCCCCATGGCCACGTCCACGGACATTCCTGCTCCGCCGCCTTTCCCGTACGGACAGGAAGTCTCCGGCGCAGCGCAGGCGCAGCCCCCCGCGCCCCCGCCCTTCCCGTACGGGCAGGAGATCCCGGACGCCACCCG
>NZ_SMLC01000165.1 GCF_004349245.1 Actinomadura sp. 6K520
GACGCGGTCGCCGTCGTGGAACCGGCGGACATCATCGCGGCCGGTCCCCGCGGGCTGAACCGGCTCTACGTCGCCCTCACCCGGGCGGTCACGTCCCTGCACGTCCTGCACTCCCAGCCGCTTCCCGCGGCCCTTCTCCCGTCTCCCAGCCACACGACTCAAGAGCCCGCAGGAACGCGTCGACCATGACCGGATCGAACTGGGTCCCCGAACAGCGCCGCAGTTCCCGCACCGCTTCCTCGACCGGACGGGCCCTGCGGTAGGGACGCGTGGAGGTCATCACGTCGAAGGCGTCCGCCACACCGATCACCCGCGCGAACTCGGGGATCTCGTCCCCGGCCAGCCCCATCGGGTAGCCGCGGCCGTCCATCCGCTCGTGATGGTGCATGATCCCGGCCAGGGCCTCGTCCAGGAATCCGATCTCCCGGACGATCTCCAGTCCCCGCATCGGATGCAACTGGACGGCGGCGTACTCCTCATCGGTCAGCGGCCCGTCCTTGGTGAGGATGCCGGTCGGGACGCCGAGCTTGCCGACATCGTGCAACATCCCCGTGTACCGGAGCGTCTCGACACGTTCCGGCCGCATCCCGAGCTGCCGGGCGATCATCACCGCCGCCCGCGAGACCCGTCCGCAGTGCCCGCGTGTGAACGGGTCCTTGGTCTCCACCGCCTGGCACAGCGCCGCCAGCGTCGCGTCATGAGCCCGCTGCTGCGCGAACGCCTGCTCCAGCGCCCACCGCGCCACCAGCAGCGGCAGCAGCACCAGCACCGCCACCAGTAGTCCGAGCCGCCCCCACAGACCCGCGATCAGCAACCCGAACATGCCGTACCCGACGCATCCCGCGGCGACCGGGCCGCTCGCCCGCGCCAGCTCACCGGCGGCCGCCCGCCCGCTCAGCAGCAGCACCCCCGCCGTCAGCCCGAGGTTCAACACCACGAAGGTGACCAGCGCGGCCAGAAACGGCACGATGACCTGCCCGATCCAGCCGCCCTGACCGGGCTCGAACCGGCCGCCGCCGAGCAGGACGAACACCGTCCCCGCGGCGAAGCCGCTCAACGCGAACTGCGCTCCGTTGAACAGCCGCTTGACCGGCCCGACCTTGCGCTGCCCGGTGGCCATGGCCGAGGCACCTACCAGCGCCGTCCCGGCGGGGCCGAGCAGGACCACCGAGGCCAGGCTCGCCGCGAAACCGAGCGACACCCGGGCCCCCTCGACGTTCAGGCGGGCCGGCAGCGAGTCACAGACCACGAACAACACCGCGAGTGCGAGCAGCGCGTGCCAGTCCATGGCGGCGAAGGACCCGCCCGAGAGCAAGGACGCCACCAGCGCTCCGGTGGATGCGACCACGGCGCAGATGTAGAGCCTGGCCGTGTTGGGAAGTGCGACCATGGAGCGTTCAAAGAACCGATACGGGACCAGCCGGGCGGATCTGCCGTAGACAGAGGTCGCCACTGTGGCGAGGAGCGGGGAAGTATGAGCTCCATGCCACAGCGGCGACGAGCAAGAGCACCCGACTACTCTACTCTTTCGTAAGATTAAGGACGGCTCGAACCGGATTCCCTGCACGCTCCGGCCCACTGGAATCGCCCGATTCCGGCACTGACAGCACCCGCGTAGCGCCGACCGCACCACGAGGCAGAAGATGGCAAGCTTGACCGACGACATGGATCATCCGCCCCCGGCCCGGCACGCCGGCGGCGCGAGGAGGCACCCGACGGACGGCAGGCACATGCAGATCGGCGAGGTCGCCGACCGGACGGGTCTGAGCCTGCGCACCATCCGCCACTACGAAGAGGTCGGACTCGCCCTGCCCACCGCCCGCTCCCAGGGCGGCTTCCGCCTCTACACCGACGACGACGTCACCCGCCTCCTGGTCGTCAAGCGCATGAAACCTCTCGACTTCGCCCTCGAAGAAATGCGCGACCTGCTGGACATCCTGGACCAGCTTCAGTCCCCCGATACCGACGAGGCCGCCCGCACCGACCTCGGCAAACGCCTGGCCGTCTACCGTTCCCTGGTCGAGGAACGCTGCGAGAAGATCCGCGCCCGCCTGGCCGACGCCGAACAGTTCTCCGCCGAACTCGCAACAGCACTACGCAAACACCGCCCAGCAGGGTGAACTACCTGGTTGCCAGGTGCATAGCGCCCGGGGCCCGTCTGCGAGTCCGAGTGACTAGTCCGTGACGGTGTAGTGCCATATGGCCCGGCCAGATCGCGATTCCGCTGGCGTCCCTCGGCGCGCCAACCTCGGAAGCCGCCACCGGTTTTGTGCGATGCACCCGCCGGACGGCGTGCATCACCACCCTGCGCAGCCCCATACCGACATTGTTCAGGCGGTGGCTGATGTCGCAGCTTTACTCGGTCGGCTTTCGTTCGGCGTCAAGGAGACTGAGAAGGGCGGCGGTGGGGACTCTGTAGCAGTTGCCGATGCGAATTACCTTGCAGGGGAACTGATCGTTCTTGGCGAGTTGGTAGGCGTAAGTGCGGGAGAGACCCAGGGCGCGGGCCGCGGTGACGATGCCGACGACGCTGGGGAGTTCGGCGAGTTCGACGTACTTGAGGGGCTGCATGGTCTTGGCCTCCGTGAGACTCATGTCGATGGTTGAGGAGCCGGTGTTGCGCTGCTTCAGGTGAAGCACCAGCCGGTGTCGCAGGTGCCCTCTGCGCCTTCGAAGGGGAGGGTGTCGGTCTCGGGGGTGACGTCGGCGAGTGGGGCGTTGTAGCGGGTGAGGTAGACGGGGTCTTTGCCGAGGGCGCGGCGGCGTTGGTTGATGGTGGTTTCGAGGTCACAGGCTTTGGTGAACAGGGCTGGTTGGTGGCGGCGCATGTCTTGCCAGGTGGTGAGGCGGTGGAAGGGGCAGAACCAGCAGGCGGATTTGGGTGGGACGGGTAGGCCGGCGGAGCGGATGATGCGGGGGCAGTCGGTGCGGCGGATGCCGAGGTCGAGGAGTGGGTAGACGATGCGTTCGTAGGGTTCGTGGCGGCGGGTGTTGGCGCGGTGGATTTCGTCGAGGCTGATGCCGATGGCGATGGTGGCGGGGTTGGCAGGGCTGGCGCCGTGGGTTTTGAGCCAGCGGCCGATGACGCGGATTTTGAAGTCGGCGGTGCAGGAGCGGGTGCCGGGTGCGCCGTTGCTCATGCGGACGGGGATGGGGATGGAGCGGGAGCCTTCGCGGGTGAGGCGGCCGTAGAGGGTTTCGGTGGTGCCGTCGCGGCGGATGCGGTGCAGTTGGCGCAGGTCGATGCCGTGGGCGGCGGCGTAGGGGGCGGCGTGGTCGTGGATGTAGCGCAGGGTGGCGGGGTGTTCGGAGTCGTCGCCGACGTTGGCGAACAGGAACGTGGCGAAGTCGATTCGGCCTTGGGCGGCCAGGACGAGGGCGGCGGTGGATTGCCAGCCGCCGCCGTAGCTGAAGGCGCGGATCGGCCCGCAAGGTGGCGGGCTCTTGGCCTTCTCCGGTTGTGGTGACGTCGTCTTCGAGTGCTGGCGACTGGTTGCAGAGCGAGCGTGGGCGTGGTTCCCCCTGCGGTTGTGTGGCTCACAGTCTGGGTTTCGGTGGTGGTGCAAGGGCGGGCCTCCGGTCAGGTTTGGGCGTTGCGGACTGTGGGGCGGGTGGCGCCGATGTACTGGTGTTCGCGGTGGGGGTTGCCGGTGAATTGGGCGATGCGGACGACGTCGCCGGTGTGGGGGGCGTGGATCATGCGTCCGTGGCCGTAGTAGATGCCGACGTGGTGGATGGTGGCGGGGTCGGTGGTGTCGGTGGCGAAGAACAGCAGGTCGCCGGGCTGGAGCGCTCTCCTTGGGATGTGGGTTCCGGCGTTGTATTGGGCGGCGGCGACACGGGGGATGCGGGCGCCGGCTTGGGCCCAGGCGTGTTGGGTGAGGCCGGAGCAGTCGAAGCCTTTGGTGGCGGCGCCGTGGGCGATGCCGTAGGTGGGGCCTGAGGGTCCGCCGCCTCCCCAGGAGTAGGGAGTGCCGAGCCACCGCAGCGCGGCTTGGACGGCGATGGCGCCGCGTCGGCTGGTGGTGGGGGTGGCGTAGCGGGCGGCTTGGTCGAGGACTTTGCGGACGTACCAGTCGGCGTGGTTGTAGTGCCAGATCGCGCGGCGTAGGTGTGTGCCACCTTTGCCGGCGCCGTTGGCGCAGAGGTAGTTGGCGGCGCCGTGGATGGCGTCGGCGGGGTTGTAGCGATCTTTGGTTCCGTCGTGATCGCCGTCGGCGCCATAGGCGACCCAGGTGGAGGCGAGGAACTGCATGGGGCCACCGGCTCCGGCGTGGTTCTCACCGGAACCGACGCCGGGCATGGTGGAGCGGCCGTGGTCGGATTCGATCTTGCCGATCGCGGCCAGGACGTTCCAGGGCAGGCCGGGGCAGGTCTGTGCAGCATCGAGGTACCAGCGCAGGTACGCCGGTGGGATGTCGCGTTTGGCCTCAACGGTGGGTGCCCCGGCCAGGCTTGAGTTGATGCCCGCGGCCGAGTCCTGTCCAGCGAGCAGAAGGACGAGCGCCAGCGGCAGGGTGAGGACGGTGGCGCAGGCGGCGGCGACCTTCACCGGGTGGGCCGCCGAGGTGAGGCAGGCCGGCTAGTCGGTGGTGTTGTGGGCGCCGGTGCGGGCGCGGCGTTGGGCGCGGTACCCGGCGCCCTTCCTCGGTTCGGGCTGGGTGGGTTGTGGCTGGTGGGTTGGGTCATCGGCGGCTTCCCCGGGTTGGTGGTGGGGCTGCCGCAGCACCTGGCGGACCGCTTCCCAGGAGTAGCGGAAGTCCTTGCCGGTTTTGAGGGCGGGGATCTGCCCGGCGTTGGCCATCCGGCGGACGGTCTGGGGCGAGAGGCCGAGTTTGGTCGCGAGTTCGGCGGTGGTGAGGACGTCGGGGTCGCGGCCGGGTGTCTCGGTCATCGCGGGGCTCCTGGGGTGGCGGTCACGGGTTGTTCCTTTCCAGTGTGGCGGGTTGGTGCTGCGGAAGCACGTTTTTGAGCGTGATGGCGATTCCAGAAGTTGTTTGGTGATACTTGCGCTCCACAATCTTGCCACGTACTGTGATCGCTCAACAACCCAGAGCATTGATTCGGGGGTATGCGGGTGAGTCTTCGACAAACCGAACCGACCCGCGCCAGCACGGCGCAGGAAGAGCAGGACGAAGTGCTGGACGTGGTCGTGGCCGGCGCACATGGCGGCGCGGGGACGTCCACGCTGACCGCGCTGCTGCCCGCGGCGTGGGACATGGGGTCGATCAAGCCGCTGCTGGAGCTGGGCCGCTCGCCGCTGCGCACCAAGGGCCGCCCGGTAGTCCTGGTCGTGCGGAACACCGCGGTGGCGGCCAAGGACGCCACGGCCGCGATCGGCGCCCTGCGGGACTGGGAGGAGCGGGTGTCGGCACTGGCGATCGTCAGCGACGGCGGCCCGGAATCGCGGGACGCGACGGCCCGGTTCGCGCTGCTGAACGCGCGGGTCGGCGGTGTGGTGCGCGTCCCGCATGTGCGGGCGTTGCGGCTGGTGGAAGACCCCACGGTCGTTGACCTGCCGGGCAAGGCGCGCCACGCCCTCGACGAGCTGCGCCGTCTGGTCGGCGGGTCAGGCGAGCGGGGGCGGTGACCGTGCTCGTCTGGCTCATGGACCTGTTGCGGTTGGTGCCGCGCGCCGATGTGGATGTGCCTGATCCTGCTCCGGAGCCGCCGCCGGGGCTGGATCAGAAGATGGAGACGTTGCTTGCGTGGGGTAAGTGGGGCGTGCTGATCTGCGGTGTCGCGGGCCTGTTCATCTGCGCGGGTCAGATGGCCATCGGACGTAAGAATCGGTCGACGTTCGCGGCCGATGGCGCGACCGGCATCCCGTGGGTGCTGGGCGGGCTCAGCCTGGCGGCGACAGCCGCGCCGATCGTCGGGGTATTCTTCGAATGAATCGGTCGAAGAATCAGCAGCGTCCGGGCAGTCTCGCGTGGCAGCGCCGTGGCTGGATCATCACGACCGTAGTGATCGCCGCAGGAGCCCTGATCGGCCTTGTCATGCCGGTGGCGTTCAGGACCGAGCCGACCAGCCCGCCGATCACCGTCCGCACAACGGTGCATGCCGGGCAGCTGGCGAGCGCTCCGCAGGTGCCGTTCACGGGCATGATGTGGCGTGACTACCACGGTGTCCTTCTCCCCTACTCCGCCGACGACGGCCCACGCGACACGGCCAACGATCTAGCGACAGGGTTTGCCCGGACGCCGCGTGGTGCACTGCTCGCCGCGGTCCACATCGTGGTGCGGGCGAACGTGCGGTGGGGGCCCAAGGTGTTCGAGCCCACCATCGAAGACCAGGTCATCGGACCCGACGCCGAAGCCTTGCTTGCCGCTGCCCGCGAGGCGTACGAGGAGCTGCGCGGGGACCGGCCGGACGGGGAGGCGCTGGGCCGCGGGTACGTGGTCCTGGAGGGGTTTCGGTGGCAGGGCTACTCCCCTGCGGCGGCGAGTGTGGATCTGGTGTCGGCCGGTCCGGGCGACAGCGATGTGACCGTCCGGGCGGTGACCCGAGTCCAGGTGCAGTGGCAGGGCGGTGATTGGCGTGTCGTCGGCCCGCCGGGCGGGACGTGGGCCGGGTCGGCGGCCCCGGTCGATTCGACCGACGGCTATGTCCGCTTCCCGGGCGGAGGTGCCTGATGCTTCCCCTTGACCCGTGTTCGCCCCTCACCGATCCGGCCTGCCTGCAACCGGTCGACAACGACGATGGCCAGAACACGCTGGTTCCACCGCCGCCCGATATCCCGGGCGCGATCGGCGGCCGGATGCTGGACGAGGCCGCCGAGTCGTTCCAGGCAGCGGTCGGATGGCTGATCTCCAAGACCGCGTCCTGGTGGGTGGAGACGCCCTCGCCGGATCTGCAGGAGGAGTCGGCGATCGGGCATCTGCAGCTGCTGGTCCAGCCGCTGACGGTCGCGGTCGCGGTGCTGGGGCTGCTGGTGGTCGCCGCGAAGATGGCGCTGACCCACAAGGCCAACCCGCTGATCGACCTGGGCCGGGGCCTGGCGGTGCTGGCGGCGGTCACCACGATCGGCGTGGTGGTGCCGAACCTGCTGCTTCAGTGGGGCGACCAGTGGTGCGACTGGGTGCTCAGCGCGTCCTCGCAAGGTGACTTCGCGCAGCGGATGACCAAGGTCGTGACGTTCCCGTCGGGGACACCGGCCGCGCTGGTCCTGCTGCTGTGCATGTTCGCGCTGGTCATCGGCGTCCTGCAGGCGATCCTGCTGCTGTTTCGCGCCGGGGCACTGATCATTTTGGCGGGGCTGCTGCCACTGGCGGCCGCGGGGATGATGACCGCGGCGACCAAGTCGTGGTTCGCGCGGGTGGCGGGCTGGATGCTCGCGCTGATCTTCTACAAGCCCGCCGCCGCAGCGGTGTACGCGACCGCGTTCACCCTGGTCGGGGAAGGGCAGAGTCTGCACGCGCTGCTGATGGGCCTGACGATGATGCTGATCAGCCTGGTCGCCTTCCCGGTCCTGCTGAAGTTCTTCACCTGGACGACCGGCGGAACCGAGTCCGGCAGCGGCGGCGGCATGCTCGGCACGCTGATGAGCAGCGCCGCCGCCCTCGGCGCCCTGCGCGCCTACGGCAGCGGCGGCTCCGGCGGCGAGTCCGGGAACGGGCAGTCCAGCTCGGCCAGCGAGCACACCAGCTACCTCAAGCAGCAGCTCGGCGACCAGGACACCTCACCCGCCGGCGACTCGGCAGACCCGGCGCCCACGACATCTGAGTCACCCGACCGACACTCACCGGCCTCCAACCCCGACGACCCTGCGTCCACCTCGGGTGCTCCGCCCGGAAGCGACCAGCCGGGCAGCATCCCGTCTGAAACGGAGCACAGCCCTGCAGGCGGATACGGGTGGGCGCCACCTGACGGCGGTCAGGGTGAGCCGGTCGGACCCGCGTTGATCCGGACGGCGGACAAGGAGCGTCAGCGCGGCGAGGACATGGTCCGCTGGGCCGCCACCGGCAGTACCGGGGGCGCCGGCGGTCCTGGTGGCGGGGCCGGTGGTCCGACCGGCGCGGTCAGTGATGGAGGTACCGGCGGTGGGAAGTGAGATCCGCACCTACGGCGGCTGGCGGCGCCGGCACGGAATCGGCCTGCTCGGCCTGGACACCACCTCCACTTTCGTCGCCCTCGGCGCGGCGCTGTTGGTGGTCCTGGTCGCTGCGACCGCGCCGAGGCTGCTGGTCTACCTGCTTCCACCGGCGCTGATCGGTGGCGGGCTGGGGCTGGTCCGGATCGGTGGTGTCCCGGTGGCGCGGCTGGTCCTGGCCCGCTGCCGATGGCGCTGGGGCGTGTGGCGAGGGCACAACCGCTACCGCGCCGGAGTCGTTACCGACCACCCACGCGCGTTCCAGCTCCCGGGCGTGCTGGCGCCGTTGACACTGCTGAGCGCTGAGGAT
Organism: Actinomadura sp. 6K520; assembly: GCF_004349245.1. Lineage (GTDB taxonomy): Bacteria > Actinomycetota > Actinomycetes > Streptosporangiales > Streptosporangiaceae > Spirillospora. The sequence goes on from NZ_SMLC01000165.1 coordinate 8,403, forward strand.
GGGTACGGCGGGCGGTACGGGATCGTGTGGGACCGCCGCACCGGGCTGCTGACCGCCACGCTACGGGTCGTCCCGGCCTCGACCTGGCTGGCCGACCGTAGCGACGCCGACGCCTGGGTTGCGGGCTGGGGCGGCTGGCTCGCCGCACTGGGCCACATGCCCGCCGTCCGATGGGTCACCGTCACCGTCGACACCGCACCCGAGCCCGGCTCCACCCTCGCCGACGCCGTAGGCCGCGCCGTCGTCCCTGCTACGCCTGCGGCGGCGCGGACCATCATGAGCGAACTGGTCCGCACCGCCCCGGCCGCGGCGGCCGATGTCGACACCCGCGTTTCGATCACCTTCGACCCCAAAGCAGCGGCGGCCCGGCCCAAAGACCTTTACGAGGCTGTCGCGGAGCTGGGCCGCACGTTGGACGGGCTGGCGTCCCGGCTCGGTGGCTGCGGGGTATCCGTCCTGGGGCGGGCGACGGCCGCGGAGATCGCCGGGGCGGTACGCACCGCGTTCGACCCGCATGCCCGCGGCGAGGTGAACCGGCTGCTGACCGGCCCGGACTCAGGCGAAGTGTTGAGCTGGTGTGATGCGGGTCCGGTCGCCGCGACCGAGCACACCGGGTACTACGAGCACGACGGCGGCGTCTCGGTGAGCTGGGCCTGGCACGAACCACCCCGCCAGAACGTCCGCTCCGACGTGTTGGCCCGGCTGGTCGCGCCCGGGCCGTTCCCCAAGCGCGTCACCCTGCAGTACCGGGCGCTGCCGGCCGCGGCGGCGAGCCGGGTGCTGCAGCAGGAGGTGAACGCGGCAGCTTTTCGTGCCCAGTTCCGCCGCCGCACCGGACGCGACGAGACCGCCCGCGACAGCTGGGACGCCGCCCGCGCCCGCCAAGCCGCCGCCGAAGAGGCCATGGGCGCCGGGGTGTGCCTGGTCTCGCTGTACGCCACCGTCACCACCACCGACCCCGACCAGCTGCGCCGCGCCGTCGCGCACGTCGAGACCGCCGCCGACTCGGCCAAGATCCGGCTGCGGCGCCTGTGGGGCAGCCAGAGCGCCGGGTTCGCCACCACCCTGCCCTGCGGCATCTGCCCACCCCAACTGTCCCGCCGCCTCACCCACTAACAGCGTTGGAGGAACCGAGCTTGCCGAACGCCGAAACCCGGGCCATGGCCGAACCGCTCGCCCCGCCCTGGGGCTGGCGCGGCCCCGGCGCCGGGCGCGCCGCGCACGTCGAACCCGCACCCGAATACCAGGCCACCACCAGCCAGGTCTGCGGCCTGTATCCGTTCACGGCCGGGTCGGGCACCCCTACCGCCGGCACCCCGGTCGGACGCCATCAACTCTGGGGCGAGGTCGTGTGCCTGGACCCGCTGGCGTGGTTGCGGGAAGGGCTGGTCACCAACCCCGGCATGTTCGTCCTCGGACAACCCGGCACCGGAAAATCCACCCTGGTCAAACGCCTGGTCACCGGGGCTGTGGCGACCGGCACCACACCGATCGTCCTGGGCGACACCAAACCCGACTACACCATGCTGGTCGAGTACCTGGGCGGCCAGGTCATCCGGGTCGGACGCGGCGTCGACCGCATCAACCCCCTCGACACCGGGCCCCTCGACCAAGCCCGGCGGCGTCTCACCGGCGCCGCCGCCGAGACGCTCCGCTGGGAAGTACGGTCCCGGCGGCTGTCGCTGCTGCTGGCGCTGGCCACCCTCGTCCGCGAAGCACGCATCACCAACGCCGAGGAAGTCGTCCTGGGCCGCGCGATCGACCTGCTCGATCATCGCCTCGACCATGACCCGACCATCGTGGACGTCCTGCGGGTGCTGGAGCAAGGACCCAACGAGTTGCGCACGGCGACTCGAACCGATTCCGGCGACGCCTACCGGGCTCAGACCCGCGACCTGGTGTTCACTCTCGATCTGCTGATCTCCGGGTCGCTGGCCGGTGTCTTCGACACCGCCACCACCCGTCCCCTGAACTTGGACGCGTCCGCGGTCAGTGTCGACATCTCCCGTGTCCGCGCCGCCGGTGACAAGCTGCTGACCGCCGCGATGCTGTGCACCTGGGCGTATGCCTTCGGCATGGTCGACGCCGCCACCACCCTGGCCGACCTGGATGCCGGACCACGCCGCTCCTACCTCGGCGTCATCGATGAACTCTGGCGAGCCCTGCGCGGCGCCCCCGGCCTGGTCGAACACGCCGACGCCCTCACCCGCCTCAACCGCGCCAAAGGCATGGCCTCGATCATGATCACCCACTCCCTCGCCGACCTCGACGCCCTGCCCACCGAACAAGACCGCGCCAAGGCCAAAGGGTTCGCCGACCGCTCCGCCATCACCGTCCTTGCCGGGTTGCCGCCCCGGGAGCTGGCCCGCGTCCACGAGATCGTGCCGCTGACCGGGCCTGAGCAGCAGCTCGTCACGTCCTGGTCGGCGCCCGACTCCTGGCAGCCCGGCGCTCGCCACCCCGGACGCGGCAAGTACCTCATCAAGACCGGTGAACGCCTCGGCATCCCCGTCGAACTCTCCCTCGTCGGCCCCGAAACCGACCTCTACGACACCGACCAGAACATCCGTCGAGATCCTGGACGCTATCGGGGGAACTGCGGGGTGGTGGCCCCGTGAGGCGGCCGCCTGCGCCCGAAGTTGGCGGAACTGGCCATTTCAGAGCGACGTCAGGGTCGGTTGTGGCGGCTCATGATGCGGTCGGCGAAACCGCAGAGCTCGGCGGTGTGGCGCCGGCATTCGCGTGGGTCCTGGCCGGCGTATACCGACTGCGGCCAGAGCTCGATGAAACGGTCAGCGCGGCTGGTGCCGAGTACTTCATCAAGGTGAAGCAGTGCGCCGATGGCCGCGTCCTGGTTGTAGTGGCAGTCGGCACGTGGCAGGTAGTGGTCCAGATAGGCGGCCAGGATGTCGGCGTCTTCGGGTTGACCAAAGCGGGCCAGGGCGATGCAGTACCCGATCCCGGCGTAGACCAGTTCACTGGCCAGCAGAAGCTCACCGAGGGGGTCCCTGAACTGGCTCCGCCGGTCCAGCGCGATGAGCCATCCGGCAGTGATTCTGGAGCGCCATTCCAGCTCCAGCAGCGCGCTCAGATCCTCATCGCTGATCTCGCGAGCATCGCTTGCCAGGGCTGCCTCAAAGGCATCGATGTCGGGCCTGCGGGGCTGTATCGGGTTTCGCAGGCTCCGGTAGCGGCTGGTGGCGTAGGACTCGGGATTCCAGACCACATAGCGGCGGATGAGGGCCAGGTCCTGCGGTGTGCTGGGAACGCGGAATGTCACGGGCACATCCTGGCCCGCCGGGTGGTCGGCCCGTCAGGCGGGCGCCCCGCTTCACACCGACTGATCTTGCCCCTTCGGCCTCTGGAAAGGCCCGAGCACGCACCCCACAGAGATCAAGCACGTCGAGGAGTTCTTACCGGCCAGGCTGTACGGGGCGGCGCATGAGCCGGGCGTTGGGACCGAAGGCGTCCTTGTGGCACTCCAACGCGGGCGCCGCCTGGCTGGTGCTCGCCGCCTGCTGGATGCCCATCGTCGGGCTGTGGGTGGTGTGGGCCGCCGCCAAGCTCTGCACTACGGCCACCGGCGGGTCGGTCATGCCGTTCGGGTCTGACTTCGCCGTCGCCCTCATCCGGGGAGAAACCGATGTGGCGTGGCCGGGGACGCCGACACCGCTGGTGTTGCTCATCCTCGTTCTGTTGGTCGCCGCGCTGGTGTACGGGGGTTGCGCGGTCTGGTTGCGGATCGCGGAACGTTTCGCACAGCCCGGGGACCCCGTCGCTGCGCTCGCCGACAACCCCGGTCTCACCGCCCTGCAGCCCGGGGCGACCGCCGAGAAGGCAATCGCGCTGCGGCGTTCACTCGCCCAATCCGACCCCGGCGACCTGGAGCCCAGCGATGTCGGCCTGGTCCTGGGAGATGTCCTGCTCCCGGGTGACCGCAGTGGCCCCACGCTGTTCGCTTCTTTCGAGGACACGGTGGTGGCGTTCATGGCGCCGCGGTCGGGCAAGACCACCACCCAGTCCATCCCGCACGTCCTCTCGGCGCCGGGGCCGGTGATCGCCACCAGCAACAAGGCCGACCTGTGGTCGGCGATCGCCGCCGTCCGCGCCGACCGCACCGGCGGCACGACCTGGCTGTTCGACCCGCAGCACATCACCTACCAGCCGCAATCGTGGTGGTGGAACCCCCTGGCCGGGCTGTGCACCGTCGAGGACGCGCACCGCCTGGCCGGGCACTTCGTCCTCACCGTCGACGACGGCCAGAAGAAGGACCTGTGGGGACCGGCCGCCCAAGACCTGCTCTGCGCGCTCTTTTTGGCCGCCGCGACCTCCGGCCGCTCGCTGCACCATGTGGCCGGGTGGCTGGATGAGCCCGCCGTCCCCACTCCCATCGAGTTGCTGCAGGAGGCGGGGTTCCATCTGATGGCTTCCTCCCTCAAAGGCACCCAGAACGGCGCCGTCGAGACCCGTGACGGGATCTACCAGACCGCCCGCACCGCCGCCAAAGCCCTGCGCGACCAGGAAATCCTGGCCTGGGTCACCCCGAACCGCGACCTGCCCGTCTTCGACCCCGACGCCTTCGCCACCTCACTCGACACCCTCTACCTGCTGTCCAAATCGCTGTCGGCCGCCGCGCCGTTGATCGCCGCGCTCACCGACACCACCATGCGCGCCGCCGAACGCCGCGCCGAACAAGCCGGCGGACGCCTCGACCCGCCCCTCATCGTCGCCCTCGACGAGGCCGCCAACATCTGCCGCATCGCCGACCTGCCCCAGCTGTACTCCCACCTCGGCTCGCGCGGCATCATCCCCGTCACCATCCTGCAAAGCTACGAGCAAGGCGTGACCGTCTGGGGCGAACCCGGCATGGCCGCGCTGTGGGGCGCCGCGACCCGCAAACTCATCGGCGCCGGCATCGACTCCCCCCGCCTGGTCCGCGACCTGGCCACCCTCATCGGCCAACACGACGTCCCCGTCCGCTCCATCACCTACAGCGACGGACGCGCCAGCGAACAGATCTCCCTGCGCCGCCAGGAAATCCTCGAAGCCGCCGACATCCGCGCCCTGCCCACCGGCACCGCCCTCCTGCTCGCGACCGGCACCAAACCCGCGCTCATCCGGCTGCGGCCCTGGTACGCCGGCCCGCACGCCGCCGCCATCACCAACGCCATCAAGACCGCCGACAGCGCCATCGCCGAGGCCGCCCGCCGCCACTACAACCGCCCAGACAACCCGCCCACGCCGTAACCCGCCCACGCCGTAAATCCGCTTCCACGAGAAAGGGGCCTTCGAATGCACCGATCCGCAGCTTTGGAGGCTTCATGCCCAAGCCCGAACCATCCACGACGCAAAGCAAGCGTCCCGAATCGCTGTACCCGGACGTCACCGCCTGGGTGACCGGGCACTTCGTCCCGATGTACCGCCGCACCCTGGGCGGGGAGTTCCGCTGGTGCGCGCAATGGTGGCGCCACGGCGAGGCCATCTCCCGCCTCACCGCCCTGTGGTTCTCCTGGGAGTCGATGCGGCTGCAAGGCGCCACCGGCATGGCCCTGTGGTACCGCGACCACCTCGACCACCACATCCCCGTCCTCCTCGGCCCCCGCGGCCCCTTCTACCAATGCACCGAGAACGAACACCTCACCCCGCACCAAGCCCGCACCATCCCCGTCCCCGCCGGCTGGCTCGGCCTCGACCCCGATGACCCGGACCTGGTCGACGCATGACGCCGCTTCTGGTGGTCCGAGCCGCTGACTGGAGAACCGCATGACCGAACGTATGGAGGCCACCGCGCTGGCCTTGGACGCCTATGAACAGCACCTGTTCGGCGACCTGGCCAACGGCCACCGCACCGACCACGCCGAAGCCGAAGGACTCCTGCACTCCCTGGTCATCGACCTCATCAACTACGGCGAAGGCAACCACCTGGACGTAGTCGACCTCCTCGACGCCCTGGTCCAGGCCCGCATCGACCGCGGCGGCGCCCTGACCAATCCCCGCTACAGCTTCCGCCTCAACACCGAAGTCCAATTCCGCGACCACGCCGCCGAACACCACCGCGGCTTCATCACCGAACTCAAGTCATCCGGTCCCAGGCAGGAGGAGATCGAATGCAGGCTGCGCATTCCCGGCCTCGTCGACCCGCAGCACACCCTCACCTCCATGCTGGAGCCGGCCACCCGCCTGAGCCCGCTGATGACCCGCACCCGCGGGACGGCCTTCTCAGCTCTGGAGGTCGAAGACCTCATCATCGACCTCGTCACCGCCCTGCCAGCACAGGGCAGTGAAACCGGGGCTGACCCGCAGGTGCTGGCGGACCTGGCCGAACTGTCGGCCGCACTGGCCACCTGGGCGGGCACCAAACCCGACCACGTGCTGCACCACCTTCGGCACCAAGCCCGCGAAATCCGCGCGCTGAACCAGCCGTCCTCGGCTGCTCGCCGGGCAGCGGCCGCGTTCCCCAACGACATCGCCGCCAGCCTGGCCCGCGAACAACCTCACGCACCCTCGCCCAGCCGCCCAGCCCCTCCGCGACCGAGCACACGTCCCCGGCAGTTGTGACCACCACACATCCATCGCCCGGAACCCATGACTTGGAGGTACTGCATGCCCGACCACGATGAGGCCGTCGCCGCCGCACTCGACAGCTACCAGTACCGGCTCCTGCCCGACCACATCCACAGCCACCGAGCCGACCCCACGCTGGCCGAACGGCTCATCGACTCCTTCCTCCAGCAACTCGCCCGCTACGCCGACCGCCGCGACCTCGACATCCACGACACCCTCGCCGAACTCCACCAGCAGCGCATCGACCGCGGCGGCCCCGACCACGCACCCGAGTACTCCTTCCGGCTCGGCGCCCAGGTCCAACCCCGACAACCACCCACCGCCACCGGCGACAATGCGGGCCACCCGCTGTGGCGGGGGTTCATCACCGCCCTCGCCGCGACACCGGACGGCCAAGCCCAATGCACCGTACGAATCCCGGGCGTCAACCAAGCCCTGCAGATCACCGCAGCCGAACTCGAACCGGCCGATTCGCTCCTGCCGCTGCCCACCCGCACCGCCGGGATCGTCATCACCGCCGCCGAGGCCGAACAGACGATCATCGACATCGCCGTCCGACTCAAACGCGCCGCCGGCAACGGCCTGGCCACCAACGAACACGCACTCGCCGACCTCGCACAACTCACCATGAGACTGAGCGCCTGGTCCGGCAGCCAACCCGACGCGATCATGCGGCACCTCTACGACCGCATCACCGACGCCGCCCACCCACCGCCCCAAGAG
>NZ_SMLC01000166.1 GCF_004349245.1 Actinomadura sp. 6K520
CCGCGGGCGTTCGCGCCGCCGCCCCCCGTCGTCTACACGCCCACCAAACTGGACAAGGCCATCGCGGCCTGGAAGCGGCCGCCGCTGCCGATGGCCCCCGCACTGGTCGCCGGCGCGGCCATCGCCGGGCTGATCGGCGCCGTCGCCGTCGGGCCGTCGCTGCGCGGCGGGCGGCTCGGCGTCGGGGTCGTCATCACCGCCGTGGCCGTCGCGTACGTGACGGGGGCCTCGGCGTGGTCCGCGGGACGTCTCGTCCGGCGCTCCCCCGCCAAGGGCGGCTCCCGGTTCAACCGAACCGGGGGCGTGTTCCTGCTGCTCGCCCTGTGCCTGTCGGCGACCGCGGCCGTCCGCGACGCGGACTGGATCGTCGTCCCGGCGTTACTGCTCGCCGTCGCCGCCGGCTCGTACGCGGTGTGCGGCGGGCGGTCCTGGGCGGAGGTCCTCGGCGGCGGGCTCGCGGTGGTGCCGGCGGCCGGCTACACGCTGCCGTGGGCGGCGCGCGGCCTCTACCGCGCGGCGTCGCCGCGCCGGGGCAACGCCTGGCCGGTCATCCGGACGGGGTTGCTCGTCGCCGTGCTGCTGGCGGTGTTCGGCGGCCTGTTCGCCGGGGCGGACGCGGCGTTCGGCAGCCTCGCCGCCGGGCTCGTCCCCGACATCTCGGTCGCCTCCGTCGTCCTGTACGCGGCGGCGGGCGCCGCGACGCTGCTGCTGGCCTGCGCCGCCGCGTACCTCGGGCAGGCGCCGCCGCCGCTGCGGCTGCTGACGCCCGAGCCCGGCAGGCCCGCCGGACGCTGGTCCTGGGCCGTGCCGATCGCCGCGCTGGACCTGCTGTTCCTCGTGTTCAGCGCGATCCAGGCCCGGGTCTTCCTCGCCGACGACAAGGACGCGCTGCTCCGCTCGACGGGCCTCACCTACGCCGAATACGCGCGGCAGGGCTTCTTCCAGCTCGTCGTCGTGACGGTCCTCGTCCTCGCGGTCGTCGCCGTCGCCACGCGGTACGCGCCGGCGGCGGGACGCGCCGACCGCGTCGCCGTCCGCGCCCTGCTCGGGCTGCTGTGCGCGCTGACCCTCGTCGTCGTCGCGGTCGCGCTGCGGCGCCTCTACCTGTACGAGGAGACGTTCGGCTGGACGCGGCTGCGGCTGTGGGTGCACGCGTTCGAGCTGTGGCTCGGCGGCGTGGTGGTGCTCGTCGCCGTCGCGGGCGTCGTGCGGGGACGGGTCGCCTGGCTGCCGCGGGCGGTCGCGGTCACCGGCGCCGCCGCGATGCTCGCCCTCGTGGCCGTCGACCCGGACGGGTTCATCGCCGACCGCAACGTCCACCGGTACGAGGAGACGGGCAAGGTCGACGTCCACTACCTGTGGGGTCTGTCGGCCGACGCCGTCCCGGCGCTGAACCGGCTGCCCGAGCCGCACCGGTCCTGCGCGCTGCGCGCCATCGCGGCGGACCTGGCGGAGGACGAGCCCGCCATGGCCGCCAACCGCGGGCGGAGCAGGGCCCGCGACATCCTGGAGCGCCGCCCGGTGGACGAGAGCGCGACCTGCGTCAGCTCGTCCTCTCCCCCCTTGACTCCCCCCATGCCTCCCCCTTTGCCTGGTCGTCCATGATGAGCAGGGCGTAGGCGGCGAGGGTCGAGTCGTCGGTGATCCGGCCCTCCCGCACCAGCGCCTTGAACTCGGCCCGGGACACCCATTTCTGCCGCATGTCCTGCTCCTCGGGTTCCCGGTCGGTCTCCCCGGCCGTCAGGTCGGACGCGACGAAGATGTTGAAGCCCTGCCCGCTCGTCCCGTGCGAGCAGTGCAGGTAGCCGAGGTGCCGCAGCGTCCCGGCGCGCAGGCCGGTCTCCTGCGCGAGTTCGAGGCGTGCCAGCTCCTCCGGGTCGGCGTCCCGCCGCCCGGGGAGGGAGCCCTGCGGGAAGCTCCAGGTGCGTTTCCCGACCGGGTACCGGTACTCCTCGACCAGGTGGAAGCCGTCCCGCTCGACGGGGATGACGAGGACGAAGTCGGGTTTGTCCACGACGCCGTAGATGCCGCGCGAGCCGTCCAGCCGCTCGACCGCGTCCTCCCGGACGACCATCCACGGGTTCTCGTAGACCACCCGCGTGCCGACCCGGCGGACCGCGGGCTCCTGCTCCTCATGCATGCTCAGGCTCCCGAACCGTAGCGGTAGACGAGTTCGTGCCGGTCGCCGACCACCACCCGGTGGGTGACCTCGACGACGCGGCCCTGCTGGTCGTAGGCGCGGCGCCACAGCGTGAGGACGGGCTGGTCGGGCCCGATCTCCAGCGTCCGCTGCTCCGCCGCGCGGGGCAGCCGGCAGGTCACCGACTCCTCGAAGGTGATCCGGTGGCCGATCTCCTCCAGCCGCGAGTAGATGCCGCCCGGACCCGTGTCGACCTCGCGCAGCACCGGGATCCGCTCCACGATCTCCGGGATCACCCAGGTCGTCGCCGTCTGGACGGGCGGCTCTCCCTCGACCCCCTGGACCCGCGCCCGCTCCAGCACCCGCGTGCCGGGCGGCACGTCCAGGCGCGCGGCGAGCCGCTCGCCGGCCTCGATCTCGGCGACGGTCGTCCGGGTGAACGGCGTCCGGCCGTCCCGCCGCGCGGACACGTGGAACCCGCGCCACGCCCCGACCTGCCGCGTGATGTCGGCCGCCGCGCGCCGCACCCGCTCCGACGTCCGCACCTGCGTGCCGGCGCCGGGCCGCAGCCGGACGAGCCCCTGCTCGGCCAGAATCCGCAGCGCCCGCCGGACGGTCGAGCGGTCGGCCGCGTACTCGCGCGCCAGCTCCCGCTCGGGCGGCAGCCACGTGCCGGGCGCCAGTTCGTCCTCGACGATCCGGGCGGCCAGCGCGTTGCTGATCGCCTGTGCCTTCGTGGGGGGACGCGGCATACCAGATCCTGCTCCCGGTGGTTGCGTTGACCTCACACCGTACCGATGCCACGGCGGGCGGCATCCTCTTGGGGATGTGCCGAACGCGTTGTGACCGGCGCTTGGTCGCCCTATGGTGGACCTACCATAGGCCCACCGAAGGAGCTCGCGCGATGTCGGTGATCAAGTGCATGCCCGGCTGGCACGGCGAACGCTCGGACCACGGCCTGCGAGCCACCCGCATGACCCCCCTGTCGGACTACCAGCTGCTCAACGGCTGCCTGGACGAGATCGTCGCGGCGGACGAGGGCGAACTGTGGCTGCTCTGCGACGCGCAGACCCGGCTGGCCGAGCGCGTCGCCACCGCCGAGCGCCTCCGCGCGGGCCGGGCCGGGCCCGGCCGTCGTGCCGGGCCCGGCTGAGGGGCGTCCGGGTCAGCCGCGGCGGAAGGTGACGACCTCGCCGGAGTCGCCGACGGCCTCGCGGGGCGGCTGGATCATGCGCTCGCCCGCGTTGTCGGCCAGCAGCGCGCGGGCGCGCAGCACGATCTCCAGGTCGAACCGCAGGTCCGGGTCGAGGAGCTGGTCGCCGAACAGCTCCTCCAGCTGGCGCAGCCGGTAGCGGACCGTCTGCGGGTGGACGTGCAGCCGCATCGCGACCTCGTTGGCGTTGCGGCCCGACTGCAGCCACGCGAGCAGCGTCTCGGCGAGCCGGTCCTGCTGGCTCGGCCGCAGGTGGGCGAGCGGCGCCAGGCGCAGGTCCGCCAGCGAGGTGATGAGCCCCTCGTCCTGGAAGAGGATCAGCGTGGACATGTGCTCCACGCTGCGGATCACGCCGCTGTCGGCCTCGATCACGCCGCGCTGGACGAGGCAGAGCGTCTTGCGGGCCCACTGGATCGAACGCGCCGCCTCCATCAGCGGGACGGTCGGGCCGACGACGGCGAGCGTCCCGGCCAGGGCGCGGTCGATGAGCTTGGCGCGGCCGGGCCCGTCGGGGTCGGGGATGATCAGGCTCGGCGTGCGGCGGGTGAGGTCGGCCAGGACGTCGGGCGGGAACGCGGGCTGCCGGGCGTCCTGGTTGTGGCGGCCGAGGGCGACCGCGGCGACCGTCCGGGGGATCGGCCAGTGCGCGGCGGCGGCGAGGTCGGCGATGGCCTCCTGCGCGGCGGGCGGGTCGGCGAACAGCAGGTCGAGCAGGCGCTTACGGCGGCGCTGCATCTCGCCGGCGACCGCGGCCTTGGCCTGGGAGAACCCCTCGGCCGCCGCGTGCGCCAGCTCGTTCTGGAACTCCATCAGCACCTCGCCGACGGCGCCGAGCGTGCGCGGCGAGACGTCCAGGACGTCGGCGCCCTCGGTGAGCCGCCGCCACGCGATCATGCCGCCGACGCGCATCGCGCTCTGCATGGCGTCGAGGCTGCGTCCCTCCCCGGCCTCGCCCCGGCCGATGGCGCGGAAGAAGTCCACCACCGGGGCGGGGTCGTGGCCCGGGTCGGCGACCCGGTCCACGAAGTAGTGGAGCACCCGCTCGACGGCGAGCCGCAGTGTCCCCGAGTAGGAGCCGTCTCCCGGACGGTCGTACTCCCTGACGCGCGTCTGGATCTCCTGGATCATGTCGTCTGCCACCTCGTCGAGGTGCGGCCGCATGTGTTCGGCCAGTTCCCTCGGCAGATCGGGCCACGGGCGCCCAGTCGTGGTGGAACCGTCGTCCGCCACAGAACCTCCCAGCACTCGTCCCCCTGTGTTGCGCGCCATTCACACGGGGTAATTACTTACTTATGAGTCTAGTGTGAGGCAAATCATGACCCGTGGCGTGCCCGGGAGCAAAGTCTAGGTCGAGATTCGTCCAGCTTCGGTCTGGTTCCTGGTGAACAAGCGACAGGTCGGGCGGCCGTCATGGGCGCGTTGGTCGGCGCGGGGTTCACGGCCGGAGACATATCTTCCGTGCGGCGGGTAGATCTCCTGGCAGACCGGGACGGGACCGAACGGCTGGAAGAGACATGTTCGAGATCGAGGACATCCGGGAGTGGCGCGGCCGCGATGTGATCGACGAGGGCGGGAGCAAGATCGGTCAGCTGGAGGCCATCTACGTCGACACGGCGACCGACCAGCCCTCCTTCGCCACCATCAAGACCGGCATGCCGACCAGGCAGCGCCTCGTGTTCGCCCCGCTCGCCGGGGCGATGGTCGGGCCGGACCACATCCGCGTCGCGCACGCGAAGAAGCAGATCAGGAACGCCCCCGCGATCGGTACGGACGGAGAGCTTCTCGCAGGCGATGAGCAGGCGGTCTTCGACTACTACGACATGCCTTACCGGGCGGCCCCGAACGAACGCCGGCTCGCGCGCCGCTGACCCGCCCAAGGAGTGATCACCGTGGCGCTGTTCCTGTTCCTCCTCCTCGTTGCGGTCGCCCTCGGCATCATCGGCTTCGTCATCGAGGGCCTGTTCTACCTGCTGATCATCGGGGTTCTGGTGTTCCTGGGCGCCCTCGTCCTCAGCGGGGTCCGGCTGGGCCGCCGCCGAGGCTCCCGCCCCGCCCGCTGACGGCCGTCATCCGACCGGGCGCCGTCGGGACGGGCCTGGGGGAGGCCCGTCCCGCGCGCGGGGAGGCTCAGCGGCGGTAGAGGTTCAGCTTCTCCTCGCCGACGCGCTCGCGGAGGACCGGGTCGTCCACGCCCTGCCCCTCGCCCGTGGCGCCGCAGAGGACGGCGACCTTGCCGACGTGCTGGTTGGTCTGCACCGCGCGGGTCGCCTCGCCCGCCTCGTCCAGCGGGAAGACCTTCGACAGCGTCGGGTGGATCATGCCGAGGCCCACGAGGCGGTTGACCTCGACGGCCTCGTGGTAGTTGAACCCGTGCGAGCCGATGATGCTCTTCAGCCGCATCCAGAGGAAGCGGTTGTCGTACTCGTGCTTGTAGCCCGTGGACGAGCCGCACGTGATGACCTTGCCGCCGCGCTTGGCGACGTACACCGACGCGCCGAACGTCTCGCGGCCGAGGTACTCGAAGACGATGCCGGGGTCCTCGCCGACGAGGCGGCGGATCGCCTCGCCCAGCATGCGGCCGGCCTTGGGGTGGCGCAGGCCCTGCTCGCCGAGGTTCAGGTCGTTGCGGTTGATGACGTGCTCGCAGCCCTGCGCGCGGACGAGCTCGGCCTTCTCCTCCGACGAGACGACCCCGACCGGGATGCCGCCGCCGTTCTTCACGAGCTGCGTCGCGAACGAGCCGAGGCCGCCGGTCGCGCCCCAGACCAGGACGACGTCGCCCTGCTTCATGCGGGCGCCGTGGTTCCCGACGAGCATCCGGTAGGCGGTGCCGCCGCAGAGCGTGACGCACCCCGCCTCCTCCCACGAGAGGTGGGCGGGCTTGCGGATGAGCTGGTTCGCCTTGACGATGCAGTACTCGCCGAGGGACCCGAAGTTCGTCTCGAAGCCCCACGCGAGCTGCGTCTCGCTCATCATGCCGTCGTCGTAGGAGCCGTGGTCCTCCTCGTCGACGTACGACGGGGACAGCACGACCTTGTCGCCGACCTTCCAGCTCTTCACGCCGCTGCCGGTCCGCACGATGACGCCCGAACCGTCCGACCCGAGGATGTGGTACGGCAGGTCGTGCCGGGCGCCGTACCAGCCCTGCCGGCCGAACTTCTCCAGGAACGCGAACGTCGGGACGGGCTCGAAGATCGCCGACCACACGGTGTTGAAGTTGATCGAGGCCGACATCACCGCGACGACGACCTCGTCGGGGGCGAGCTCGGGCATCTCGACCTCGCCGACGTGCAGTGAGCGGCGCACGTCCTTGTCGGTCTCGCCCTCGAAGATCCCGACCTCGTCCTTCCGGGTGAACGCGGCGCGGAAGCGGGTCGGCAGGTCGATCTCCTGCAGCTCGGGGCCGCTCGCGCCGGATCGTACGGCGTCGAGCAGGTCGTGGGACGAGCCGTTCTGGGCCATGGGGGTGTCCTCCGTGGAACGACGGGGTTCGTTGTCCGGCCCTCAGGGGGCCGTCGGGGCGGGGACGGCGTCGTGCTCCCGCCGCCCGGCGAGCCGGCCCTCCAGGTGCGCGGCGAGCGCCTCCACACCGGGCGGGTCCAGCAGGTTGAGGTGGTGCGCCCCGGGAATCGTGACGATCTCGAGGTCGGAGCAGAGCCCGCCGAAGCCGTTCGTGCCGTCGAGCACGTAGCGGGCATCGCGGACGGCCCAGGGGGTCTCCTCGGGCGCGTAGTAGAGGATGACGCGGCCGTCGTACGGCTCGGGCTGGTACGCCTCCAGGGATCGGGTGTCCTGGTGCGACGTGAGCTGGTGCGTGAGGGCCGCGGGCGGGATGTGGTCCACGAGAGGGGCCGCACGCTCCATGACCAGCGCGAACTGCGCTTCCTCGTCCAGCCCGGACAGCTCCTCGTAGGTGAGGGTGACGTCCAGGCCGTAGGTCTCGTTGATGTAGTCGGCGAACGCGGAGAACCGGCGGGCGAGCGTGTCGGACTCGTCGTCCACCGCGAGCGGGAGGCCCGCGTCGAACAGCGCGACGAACTCGACCTCGCGTCCGGCGGCGGTGAGCTGCCGCGCCGTCTCGTAGGCGAGGACGCCGCCGAACGACCAGCCGCCGAGCCGGAACGCGCCCTCCGGCTGCGCCTCCAGGAGGTGCTGGACGTAGCGGGCGGCGCGTTCCTCCACGGACGGCGCGTCCTCGAACCGCTCCAGGCCATAGACGGGCTGGTCCGCGCCGAGCAGGTCGACGAGCTGGCGGTAGCAGGCGGTGGTGCCGCCCGCCGGGTGCGCGATGAAGATCGGCCGCCGGTCGCCGGACGCCCCATTGTCGGGGGACGACCCCCCACGCCCCCCGGAAAGACCTGTTTTGAGGGGCCGTACGGTCTGCCGCGCGGCTTCTTCGTCGGCGGCCCGGACGAACTCGGCGACGTGCTCCGCCGTGGGCACCTCGAACAGCTCGCCGCGGGTGACGTCGGCGCCGAGTTCGGCGGCGACCCGCGCGACGATCTCGTCCGCCTGGTGGTCCTGCCCGCCCAGCTCCTGGAAGAAGTCGGCCGTGACGCCGACGCGGTCCAGGCCGAGGACGTCCTCGAAGATGCGGACGGCGAGGCGCTCGGCGGCGTCGCGCGGCATGACGTAGCCGGTTTCGGCGTTGGAGACCGCGGTGCCGGTGGAGGCGGGCGCCGGAGCCTCCGAAAGCCCCAGCTCGCCGGCCGCCCACTCCTCGAAGACGTTGACGCTCGCGCCCTGCAGCAGCACCGACGCGGGGACGGTCAGCCCGAGGTCGTGCTCGACACCGCTCTTGATCCGCACCGCGACGAGGGAGTCGAGGCCGAGGTCGGTGAGCGGGACGGCGGGATCGAGGCGCTCGGGGTCGAAGCCGAGCACGGCGGCGATCCGGTACCTGACCTGCGCGGCGATCATCCGGCGGGCGGCGGCGGGGTCGAGGTCCCGCAGCGCCTCGACGCCGGGCCAGTCGCCCGCGCCGGCGTCCCCGTGCGCGTCGGCCGCCTCGGTCAGCGCGGCGAAGTACGGCATGTCGCGGATCTCGGGGAACAGCCCGACCGCCGTGCCGGGGTCGAAGCGGAGCACGCCCGTCGCGGGCATGCCGTGCACGAGCAGCGTCTCCAGCGCCTCCGCGCCCTCCGCCGGGCTGATCGGGTCGATGACGGTGACCGACGTCTCGGCGGCCCCGCCGACCTGCGACCAGGTGCCCCAGTTGATGGTGGTTCCGGGGCGTCCGTGGGCGCGCCGGTACGCCATCAGCGCGTCGATCGCGGCGTTCGCGGCGGCGTAGGCGGCCTGGCCGGGCGAGCCGAGCAGCGCGGCGGCCGACGAGTGCATGACGAGCCAGTCGAGGCCGAGGTCCCAGGTGGCCTCGCTGAGCCGCCGCGCGCCCTCGACCTTCGCCGTCCACACCCTGTGGAGATCGTCGGGGCCGAGGTCGGCGATCAGCCGGTCGTCGATGGCGCCCGCCCCGTGCACGATGCCGCGGAGCCGGACACCGCCCTCCTGCGCGACCCGGACGAGCCGTTCGGCCGTGCCGGGCTCGGCGATGTCGCCGAGGACGACGCCGACGTCCACGCCGCCCTCCCGGAGGCGGGCGATCACCTTCTCGGCGTCGGCGTCGGGGCCGCCGCGCCCGGACAGGACGATGCGTCCCGCGCCGCGCTCGGCGAGCAGCCGCGCGGTGACGAGGCCGATGCCGCCGTACCCGCCGGTGATCACGTAGGCGCCGCCGCGCCGCACGGCGCGGCCGGGCCGCGCGGCCGGCTCGGGGAGGGCGGCCTGCGCGAGGCGCGCCACGTGCCGGGTGCCGCCGCGCCAGGCGACCTCCCGCGCGCCGTCGTCCGCGAGAAGCTCCGCGACCAGGTCCGCGGGACGGTCGACGTCCACGTGCGTGGCCCGCTGGACGGTGCGCTCGAACGCCAGGACCCGCGTGAGCGCGCTGACGAATCCGTGCCCGGGCTCGCCCTGCTCGCCGTCCCGCACGGCGACGGCCCGGTGCGTCGCGACGTACAGCCGGGGGCCGTCGGGCAGCGAGCGGCTCACACCGGCGACGGTCAGGACGAGGTCTTCGTCCACGACGCCCGCGGAGGGGACGAGGACGACCCCGTCGACGGACTCGTCCATGACGGGGTGGCCGTCCGGCGGGCGGGCCGTCAGCCGGTGCCGGACGACCCGCCGCCCGCGCCGCTCCAGTTCGGCGGCCGCCGCGCCGGCGAGCGCGTCGTCCTCGTCCGACAGGATCAGCCAGGTGTCCCGCGAGGCTTCCGCGTCGGGGAGCGGCGCCTCGTCCCAGACGAGTTCGACGAGCTTGTCGGCGACGGTCACCGGTACGTCGTGGCGCTCGACGCGGCGGAGCGCGATGCCCGTGGCCTCCGCGAGGACCTGCCCGTCCGCCGCGAGGAGCGCGACCGAACCCGTCGTGCCCTCCTCGTCCCGGGACACCGCCGCCCGCACGTGCCCGCCGCGGTGCGTCGGGCCGAACACGCGCAGGCTGCCGATGGTCTCGGCCTGCCACACGCCCTCGCCGAGCTGCGCCGCGGCCTCGTCGGACAGGACGGCGAGGCACCGGTGGAACACCTCGGGGTGCAGCCGGTAGTGCCGGCTGCCGCGCTCGGCTCCGGCGACCTCCACCGCCGGGCCGTGCGCGGGCTCCGCCGCGGCGCGGTGGTCTTCGCCCACGTCCGCGCTGGCCAGCCGCACCCAGGTGCCCGCGGGTGTCAGTGCGTGCACCTCCGCGCGCTGCTCGGCATCGGTGAACGTCGTCGTCACGGTCGTGTGGTCGGCGAGCGCGAGCGGCCGCTCGATCCACAGGCTGTTGAGGCGGACGTCCTCCGTGCCCAGCGCCGACGCCCCGGCCGCGAGCGCCATCTCGGCGAACGCGGAGACCGGCAGCGTGCGCAGGCCGTGCACGGCGGTCCCGTCCAGCCACGGCTGGGCGGCGAGCCCGACGTCGGCGCGCCACGCGTGCCGCTCCTCGCCGGGGAACTCCGCGTACGCACCGAGCAGGGGGTGTTCGTCGCGTCCGCCGGACCTGCGCGCCGACAGGTCGACCCAGTGCCGCTCGTGCCGCCACGGCGACCGCGGAACGTCGATGATGCGGCCGTCCGCGGGCCGGGCGACCGGGTGGCCGTGCGCCGCCAGGGTGGCGAGCTGCGCGTGGAAGGTGAGGGTGTCGTCGGTCTCCTGGCCCTTGCGGGCCCGCTTCAGCGTGTGGGTGACGAGCGCGCCCGTCCCCTCAAGGGTCTCCCCGACCGCGTGCGCGAGGATCGGATGCGCGTTGACCTCGATGAACGTCCGGAAGCCGTCCTCGGCGGCGGCCGCCACCGCGTCGGTCAGCCGGACCGCGTTCCGCAGGTTCGCCGCCCAGTGCCCGACCCCGAGCCCGGACTCCGCGCCGAGGAGGGCGCGGGGGTCGTCCAGGGCGGTCGTGTAGAGCTTGATGCCTTCGGCGAGGGGCGTGCCGCGTTCGGCGCCCACCTCGGCGAGCACCTCGCGCAGTTCGGGGAGGAGCGGGTCGACCTGGGGCGAGTGCCCGGCGCCCTCGGCCTGGACCATCCGGGCGAGGCGGCCCTCCGCCTCGGCGCGCTTGACGATCTCGGCGACCTGGTCGGCGTCCCCGGTGACGACGGTCTGCTTCGGCGAGGAGTGCACGGCCGCGTACACCTCGGGCAGGCCCTCGCCCAGCCGGGCGACCTCGCCGGCGGACGCGCCGAGGACGGCCATCGCGCCGCCGCCGACGAGCCGGGTCAGCAGGCGGGACCGGCGGCAGATGACGCGGACGCCGTCCTCCAGCGTGAGCGCGCCCGCGACGACCGCGGCGGCGACCTCGCCCATCGAGTGGCCGATGACCGCGCCCGGGGTGACGCCGTACGACTTCCACATCCGGGCCAGGCCGATCTGGATCGCGAACAGCACCGGCATCGTGACGACCGGCCCGTCCGGCTTGCCGCCCTCTTCGAGGAGCGCCCACAGGTCGGGGCCGCCCTCCTCGACGAACAGGCCGTCCAGGTCGTCGATGGCCTCGGCGAACGCGGGCTCCTCCTCAAGGAGCCGCTGCGCCATCCCGGCGCGCTGCGCGCCGTACCCGGAGAACACCCACACGGGGCGGCCCGGGGAGCCGAGCGCCGTGCCCGTCACCACACCGGGGTGGGGCCGGCCCTCGGCGAGGGCGGTCAGCCCTTCGACGAGCCCCGCGCGGTCCCGGGCGGCGACGGCGGCGCGGGCCCGGCCGCGGCCGGCGCGCCGGTGCAGGGTGCGCGCGAGGTCGGGGAGTGGCACGTCCTGGGTCGGGAGCCACTCGGCCAGAGCGGCGGCATGGTCGCGTACCCGGTCGTCGCTCGTGTCGGACAGCGGGAACGTCCGGACGACGGCCGGCTGGACGATCGGCTCCTGCGCGGGAGCCTCTTCCAGGACGACGTGTGCGTTCGTCCCACCGAACCCGAACCCGGACACACCGGCCCGTGCGGGATGCCCCCGCCGTGGCCACGGCGTCTCTTCCGCGACGACCGCGAGACGCAGTTCGTCGAACGGGATGTGCGGGTTGGGTTCCTTGTAGTGCGCGCTAGGCGGGATGACACCGTGATGCAGCGCGAGGACGGCCTTGATGAACCCGGCTATGCCCGCCGCCGACTCCATGTGCCCGAGGTTCGACTTCGCGGAGCCGAGCAGAAGGGGCTCGCCGGGTTCGCGTCCGGCGCCGAGGACCTCGCCGACCGCCTTCGCCTCGATCGGGTCGCCCAGGAACGTGCCCGTCCCGTGGGCCTCGACGTAGTCGACCTCGCGGGTGTCGATGCCCGCGCTCCCGTACACGTCGCGGAGCAGGGCGCGCTGCGCGTCGGAGTTGGGCGCGACGAGGCCGTTGGACCGCCCGTCGGAGTTGACGCCGGACCCCTTGACGACGGCCATGATCCGGTCGCCGTCCCGGACCGCGTCGGACAGCCGCTTCAGGACGACGGCGCCGCAGCCCTCCGCGCGGACCATCCCGTCGGCGGACGCGTCGAACGCCTTGCAGTGCCCGTCCGAGGCCGTCCCACCCGCGAGGTCGAACGTCATCGTGACGGTCGGCGACAGCAGCACGTTCACGCCGCCGGCGAGCGCCACGTCCGCCTCGCCGCTGCGGAGCGCCTGCACGGCGAGGTGCGTGGACACCAGCGACGACGAGCACGCCGTGTCGACGATCATGCTGGGGCCGCGCAGGTCCAGCAGGTACGACAGCCGGTTCGCGATGATGCTGAGCGCCGCGCCGGTGGCCGTGAACGGTTCGAGGGACGCGAGGTCGGACGCGGTGAACGCCGCGTACTCCGGCGCGGACACGCCGACGAACACGCCGGTGCGGCTGCCGCGCAGCGCCGCCGGGCCGATGCCGGCGTGCTCGAACGCCTCCCACGCGACCTCCAGGACGAGGCGCTGCTGCGGGTCCATCACCGCGGCCTCGCGCGGGGTGATCCCGAAGAACGCGGCGTCGAACCCGGCGATGTCGTCGAGGAAGCCGCCGAGCCGGGTCGTGCGGGCGAGCAGGTCTCCGACCTCGGGTGATCCGTCGTCGAAGGGGTCCCAGCGGCCGTCCGGCACCTCGCGGACCGCGTCGCCCCGACCGGTCAGGAACCGCCAGTATTCTTCGGGCCCGGTGAGGTCGCGTCCGCCGCCGGGGAAGCGGCAGCCGATGCCGACGACGGCGATCGGCTCGTCGTTCGCGGCCTCCCGCGGCACGGCCGCCGGTGCCGGTTCCGCGGCCTCGGCAGGACCGCCCGCGAGCGCCAGGGAGAGCTTGTTGATCGTCGGATGTTCCCAGACGAGGGTGGCGGGAAGGGCGCGCCCCAGCATCTGCTCGAGCTCGCCGGCGATCGCGACCGCGTCCCGGGACGCCAGCCCGAACTCTTCGAGCGGCCGGTCGGGGTCGATATCGGCGACGGTGGTCCTGGAGCGACGCGCGATCTGCTCGATCAGGTGCCGGCGGATCGAATCCTCACTGATCCGAGTCTCGTCCTGCGCGTTGGCTCGCGCGGCTCCGGAACGATCGTTGCTCTGCATACGGTGGGTTCCCCCCAAAACCGGGATCGTTCAGCGAAGCGGAGGGACCCACTTTGTCCTACGATGACCAACTCATGATGCGCATCCAGACCACTTTTCTCATCCGCTACTTGTCACGGTGATGACAAGACTCGGGAGTAACCATTGTGGCCTGATGGGATAGTTGAGGCACCTTGGCGCACAGTCAGGGCTGAGTAACGAACTGCGAACCAATAGTAACAATAGCGACGAGCGCTTTAGGGGGAAGCGGCGATTTCCTGACTGTGGGGAATTCAAGCCGTACGCACAGTGACCCGGGGCCGGTACCGATGGGCGCTGGCGGTCGTGGCCGTCAGCGCGTTCATGACCACCATGGACAACACGGTGGTCTTCACGGCGCTGCCCACGATCATGGCGGACCTGGACATGTCGTCCTCCGCCAAGGACTGGGTCGCCACCGGGTACATCCTGATGTTCTCCTGCCTGATGATCATGGGCGGGCGGCTCGCGGACGTCTTCGGCTGCCGCGTCACGTTCACCTCCGGCATGATCGTCTTCACCGCCGCGTCGGCCGTCTGCGGGCTCGCGCAGAGCTCCGAGGTGCTCATCCTCGCCCGCATCGTGCAGGGCGCCGGGGCCGCGCTGGTGCTGCCGGCCACGCAGGTGATGGTCACCGTCGGACGCAACGACAAGCAGCGCTCCATCGGCAACATCGCGTTCATCGGCGCCGCGTCCAGCGCGACCGCGCTCGGCCCCACGATCGGCGGCGTGATCGTCCAGCACTGGCACTGGGGCTGGATCTTCCTCATCAACATCGTGCCCGGCATCCTGGTGACCGTCCTCGGGCTGTTCGTCCTCACCTCGAAGGGCGAGAACACGCACGCCCGCATCGACCTGCCCGGCGTGCTGATCTCCGCGACGATGCTGTTCGCGTTCATCTACGGGCTGGAGTCCGGTAACCGGCACGGGTGGGGCAACCCGTCGGTGCTCAGCGTCTTCGCCCTCGGCGGGATCGCCCTGGCCTGCTTCATCCTGGTGGAGAGCTGGGCCCCCGACCCCATGATCGACCTGCGGTTCTTCCGCAACCGGGTGTTCACCGGCGGGCTGATGTCGCAGATGCTCTACGGCATCGGCTTCAACGGCATGATGTTCTACTCGCAGCCGTTCCTCCAGCGCTTCCTGGGCTTCTCGCCCCCCGAGGCGGGCCTGGTCATGCTGCCCCCCGCCATCGCGATCATGGTGCTGACCCCGTTCGCGTTCCTGCTCGCCACCAAGGTCGGCCCGCGCCCCGCGATCGGCTTCGGCATGGCCCTGATGGGCCTCGGCATGTTCCTGTTCTCCACCCTCCAGACCGGCGACGGCTACGCCGAGCTCATGCCGGGCGTCATGCTCGTCGGCATCGGCGCGGCCCTGGGCATGCCCCTGGTGATGTACGTGCTCAAGGCCGTCCCGGAGCGGCGGGCCGGGGTGGCCAGCGGCGTCATCAACGTCATCCGGGAGGCGTCCGGCGCGTTCGGCATCGCCATCGTCGGCCTGCTCATCCACGCCGTCCCCGACGAGGGCGCGGACGCCGCGGAACTGGAGACGTTCCGCGACGGCACCTCCTCGGGCCTCATCCTCGGCGCCGCCCTCGTCCTCATCGGCGGCGTGATCAGCGCCCTCACCCTGCCCAGCCGCCGCGGCTGGCTGGGCCCGAAGCACGGCAAGAAGCCCCCCGTCATCCCCGACCCGTCCGAGGCC
>NZ_SMLC01000167.1 GCF_004349245.1 Actinomadura sp. 6K520
GCCCGGCCCCGAACCGGCCCCCGAACCGGCTTTCGCAGCCGGGCCGCCCTTCTGCCGCCGGTTGCCGAGGAAGAAGCGCCGCCGCCGGAACACCGGATGCTCCGTCCGCAGCCGGGACAGCCGCTGGACGAAGTCGAGCAGCGGGCCGCGCTCGTCGGGGAACATGCCCTGGCGCAGCCCGGTCCAGTCGACCCACGAGAGCTCGTTGTCCTGGCAGTAGGCGTTGTTGTTGCCGTCCTGCGTCCGGCCCATCTCGTCGCCGTGCAGCAGCATCGGCACGCCCTGCGACAGGAACAGCGTGGTCAGGTGGTTGCGCTTCTGCCGCTCGCGCAGCGCGAGGACGTCCAGGTCGTCGGTCGGCCCTTCATGGCCGTGGTTCCACGACCGGTTGTCGTCGGTGCCGTCCCGGTTCCCCTCGCCGTTGGCCTCGTTGTGCTTCCCGTCGTAGGAGACGAGGTCGTGCAGCGTGAACCCGTCGTGGCACGTCACGAAGTTGATCGAGGCGATCGGGCGGCGGCCGTCGTCGGCGTACAGGTCGGACGACCCCGTCAGCCGGGACGCGAAGTCGGGCAGCGCGCCCGGCTCCCCGCGCCAGAAGTCGCGCACGCTGTCGCGGTACTGGCCGTTCCACTCCGTCCACAGCGGCGGGAAGTTGCCGACCTGGTAGCCGCCCTCGCCGATGTCCCACGGCTCGGCGATCAGCTTCACCTGGGAGACGACCGGGTCCTGCTGGACGAGGTCGAAGAACGCCGCCAGCCGGTCGACCGCGTGCAGCTCGCGGGCGAGCGTCGCCGCGAGGTCGAAGCGGAACCCGTCCACGTGCATCTCGGTCACCCAGTACCGCAGCGAGTCCATGATCATCTGCAGCACGTGCGGGCTGCGCATCAGCAGGCTGTTCCCGGTGCCCGTCGTGTCCATGTAGTAGCGGCGGTCGTCCTCGGTGAGCCGGTAGTACGAGGCGTTGTCGAGGCCGCGGAACGACAGCGTCGGGCCCAGGTGGTTGCCCTCGGCGGTGTGGTTGTAGACGACGTCCAGGATCACCTCGATGCCGGCCTCGTGCAGCGCCTTCACCATCGCCTTGAACTCCAGCACCTGCTCGCCCCGGTGGCCCGACGACGAGTACTCGTTGTGCGGGGCGAAGAAGCCGATGGTGTTGTAGCCCCAGTAGTTGCGCAGCCCGCGGCTCGTCAGCGCGTCGTCGTGGACGAACTGGTGGACGGGCATCAGCTCCACCGCCGTCACCCCGATCGAGCGCAGGTGATCGATGATCACGGGGTGCGCGAGGCCCGCGTAGGTGCCGCGCAGCCCGGGAGGGATGTCCGGGTGCCGGGCGGTGAGCCCCTTGACGTGGGCCTCGTAGATGACCGTCTCGTGGTACGGGATCCGCGGCGGGCGGTCGTCGCCCCAGTCGAAGTACGGGCTGACGACCACCGACCGCATCGTGTGCCCGGCCGAGTCGGCGTCGTTCAGGGACCACGGGTCGCCGAAGTTGTAGCCGAAGCACGCCTCGTCCCAGTCGACCGCGCCCTCGATGGCCTGCGCGTACGGGTCGAGAAGCATCTTCGCCGGGTTGCACCGCTGCCCCCGCGGCGGGTCGTACGGTCCGTGCACCCGGTAGCCGTACCTGCGCCCCGGCATGATGCCCGGCAGGTACCCGTGCCACACGAAGGCGTCCACCTCCGGGAGGTCGATCCGGATCTCCTCGCCGTCGCCGGCCGGCCCGTCGAACAGGCACAGCTCCACCCGCTCCGCCACCTCGGAGAAGACGGCGAAGTTCGTGCCGGCCCCGTCGAACCGGGCCCCGAGCGGGTAGGCGTCCCCTGGCCAGATCTGCGCCACTGTCCCGCTCCTCGTCATGACGCGCCGCCGTCTCGGACGCGGCGGCGCACGGGAGAGCCTTTCCCGCTGCGCTTTAGATCACACCGGCACGGATTGGGATGCCTCTGGCCAGAACGGACATGGCTGAGCTACCTTAGGGGAGCCTTACCTTAATGAGGGTGCCCTAAGCTCCCAGGTGGGGCACGAGGAGTGGGTCCAGCGCCGCACGAAAGGTCCGCGAAGCCGATGTACGTGTGCATCTGCAACGTCGTCACGGAGGACGACGTTCACGGTTGCCTGGCGGACGGCTGCACGACCGCCAAAGAGGTCAAGGCCGCCTGCGGCTTCAAGCCCGGGTGCGGCATGTGCACCAAGCGCATCCACGCGATGGTCAGCGAGTACCGCACGGCCGGCGAGCTCGCGGACGCCCTCACCGGCGGCCCGCTGCCCCTGGCCGCCGTCCCGGAGGCGCCGCCCGCTCCGCAGATCATTCCCGACGTCGCCGAGGGAGGGGCCGCTCCGCAGACCGCCGCCTGAACCGCCGCCGGACACCCGCATGGCGCCGCCCGCGAGGGGCGGAGGACGCCATCGCGGGGGTCAGTGCTGTCGAGAACCCGCCGACCATGGAAGCATGGAGGCCATGGAAGGCGACAAGGACATCATCGCGCTGCTCAACGAGCAGCTCACCGCGGAGCTCACGGCGATCAACCAGTACTTCCTGCACTCGAAGATGCAGGAGCACTGGGGCTTCACCCGCATCGCCAAGCACACCCGCGACGAATCGTTCGACGAGATGCGGCACGCGGAGCGGCTGACCGACCGGATCCTGTTCCTGGAAGGACTCCCCAACTACCAGAAGATCGGCGTCCTGCGGATCGGGCAGACGATCGTGGAGCAGCTCGAAGCGGACCTCGTCATCGAGATGGAGGCCGTGGCCAGGCTGCGTCCGGGCATCGAACTGATGCGCTCCCGCGGCGACGTCACCTCCGCGCGGATCTTCGAGGACATCCTCGCCGACGAGGAGGAGCACATCGACTACCTGGAGACCGAGCTGAGCCTCGTCCGGGAGCTCGGCGAGCAGAACTACAAGCAGCGGCTCACCGGGTACCCCGGTGAGGACGGCAACGCACCCGTCTGACCGCTGCCCCCCGGACCGCTAGGTCGCCGCCGGGCCCGCGGGATCGGCCGCGGGATTGCGGCGCAGCACGTACGGCTGGATGATGCCGAGCCCGCGGACCGGGCGCCGCACGATCCGTGTCACCTCGTAGGCCGGCCGCTTCTCCAGCCGCGCCGCCAGCTCGCCGTCGATCACGACCGAGCCGGGACGCGCCAGGGAGGTGAGCCGCGCCGCGAGGTTGACGGTCGTGCCGAACACGTCGCCCATCAGCGGCAGCACCGGCCCGTGCGCCACGCCGACCCGGACGTCGGGCACCTCGGTCTCGTCCTGGATGGCCGCCGCCACCGTCAGCGCGATCTCCGCGCCGACCTCCGGCGTCTCCGCGCTGAACAGCACCTCGTCGCCGAGCGTCTTCACCAGCCGGCCGCCCAGCGAGGCGACGATGTCGGCGGCGGTCTCCTCGAACCACTCCACCACCCGGGCCAGCTCGATCTCCTCAAGCTCCCGGCTGACCTGCGTGAACGACACCATGTCCGCGAACCCGACCGTGGTCATGGGCCGCCCGGCCGGGTCGCCGTTCTGCCGCGTCGCCGCCGTGCCGAGCGCCCGGGTCCCCGCCGCCGCGAGCTGCCGCCGCCAGGCGTGCACGACCAGCGGCTCGAACTCCCCGATGTGCTTCTGCGCGATGTCGACGATCGTCTCGACCGCCTCCGCGGACGGCGCCTCGCCCGGTTCCTGCGGCAGCATGCTGCGCAGCAGGCTGACCTGCCATTCGGCGAGCCGGCTCATGGTCTGCCCGAAGGCGCGGACCAGCCGGATCACCCCGTCCTCGTCCAGGATCCCGTCGGCGACGAGGCGGCCGAGGCGCTCCAGCGCCGCGACGTCGCCCGCGGTGTAGGCGACGGCGTCGTCCGGCATCGACGGGTAGCCGAACGCCCGCCAGACCTTCCCGGAGAACTCCCGCGACACCCCCGCCAAGCGGACGGCGTCGACCCGGGTGTAGCACAGCTCGCCCCCGAGCAGGAGCTCTTCGATCTCCTTCGGATCCGGCAATCCGGCCGCCATCTTCCGCCCCTCAGCCCGCCGCCGCCCCGGACCGGGACACCGCCGTCATGGATCGGTACCGGGACATATCGTCGCAGATCAGCATGACGGTCAACGTCCGGACCGTGGATCGCCGTTCCCCGTTCACCTGACGTGCACCACGTCGCCCGCGCTCACCGCGCTGTCCCCGCCGGTCCCCGCCACCACCAGACGCCCCGTCCCGTCCACGTCCCGCGCCGTCCCGGCCAGCGTCCGCCCGCCGGGCAGCTCCACCCGCACCCCGCGGCCGAGCGTGGTGCACAGGTCCTTGTACGCGGTACGCAGCCCGCTGCTCTCCGGATCACCGCCGAGCGCCGTCCACTCCCGGTACCAGGTCGCGAACTCGCGCAGGATCGCGCGCAGCAGCGGCGCCCGGTCGCTCAGCGGCGCACCCTCGATCGCGAGGGACGTCGCCGTCCGCACCGGCAGCTCCGCCTCCCGCAGCCCCACGTTCAGCCCCACCCCGATGACGAGGCCCCCGTCGATCTTCTCGGCGAGGATCCCCGCGAGCTTCCGCTCCCCGACCAGCACGTCGTTCGGCCACTTGAGCCGCGCGTCCACGGCGACGTCGCCGCCGGCGAGGAACCCCGCCCCCTCCTCCGCCCACGCCGTCATGCGCCGGACGGCGGTCGCGACGGCGACGCCGGTCAGCAGCGGCGCCCACCCGAGCGCCGGCACCGGCACCGCCGGCCGCAGCAGCATCGAGAACATCAGCCCGGACCGCGGCGGCGCCGACCACGACCGGCCCTGCCGGCCGCGGCCCGCCGTCTGCATCTCCGTGACCAGCACGGTGCCCTCGGGCGCACCGGCACCCGCCCGCACCGCGAGGTCGGCGTTGGTCGAGCCCGTCTCCGCCACGACGCGGATCTCCCGCCACAGCCCGCCCTCCCGGACGAGCGCCCGCCGCAGGGCCGCCTCGTGCAGCGGCGGCCGCTCAAGATCCCCATAAGCCGAATCACTCACCCACCCATCAAACCCCACGTCCCGCCCGAGCCCGGGGACGGGCGTCCGGCAACGCGTCCCGGGCTCGTTAGGGTGCCGTCCATGGATGGTGTGACCTTGCGGCGCGACGGGCATGTCGCGGAGATCGTGCTGGACCGGGCGGAAGCCCTCAACGCCCTGTCGACGGCGATGGCGCGGCGGCTCGCGGCCGTGTGCGCGGAGGTGGCGGCGGACGCCTCGGTCCGCGCGGCGGTGCTGAGCGCCGCCGGCGAGCGGGCGTTCTGCGTCGGCGCCGACCTCAAGGAGCGCAACGAAATGACCGACGCGGAGATCATGGCCCAGCGCCCGGTCTTCCGGGCCGCGTTCGGCGGCGTCCTCAACCTGCCGCAGCCGGTCATCGCCGCCGTGCACGGGTTCGCGCTCGGCGGCGGCTGCGAGTTCGCCTTGTCCGCCGACCTGATCGTCGCGGACGAGACGGCCGTGTTCGGGCTGCCCGAGGTGAGCGTGGGCCTCGTCCCCGGCGGCGGCGGGACGCAGCTCGCCCTGCGCCGCCTCGGCCCCGCCAGGGCCGCCGACCTGGTCTTCACCGGCCGCCGGCTGAGCGTCGACGAGGCCCTCGAATTCGGGCTCGCCGACCGCAAGGTCCCCGCGGGCGCGGCGCGCGACGAGGCCCTGGCGCTGGCCGGCACGATCGCGCGGAACTCCCCGGTGGCCGTCCGCGCCGCCAAGCGCGCCCTCCGCCAGGGCGGCGGCGTCGGCCTCGACGCGGGGCTCGACCTGGAGGAGAACGCCTGGCGCACCGCCGCGGCCTCCGCCGACCGCCGCGAGGGCATCGCCGCCTTCAACGAGAAGCGCAGGCCCGAGTGGCCGTCCTGACCGGGCCGGGCCGGCCGGGTCAGCCGGTGTTCTGCAGGCCGGCGGCCACCCCGTTGACGGACAGGAGGAGCAGCGTCTCCAGGTGGGCGCGCTCCTCCTCGTCCGCGACGCCCGCGCGGAGAGCCGTGAGCGCGCGGAGCTGCAAATGGGAGAGGGCGTCCACGTACGGGTTGCGCAGTTCGACGGCCCGGGAGAGGACGCGGCGGTTCTCCAGGAGGCGGTCGTGGTCCGTCACCGCCAGGACCAGGCGGCGGGTGCGGTCGTATTCGGTCAGGACGGTCTCGGAGAGGTCGGGGCGGCCGCCCAGGGCCAGGTAGCGTTCGGCGATCGCGCGGTCGGACTTGGCCAGGCTCATCTCGGCGTTGTCCAGCAGCGTGTTGAAGAGGGGCCAGGACTCGTAGGCGTCGCGGAGTTCCGTGAGGTCTTCGCCGTCGGCGGAGACGGCGGCGAGGCCGCTGCCCAGGCCGTACCAGCCGGGGAGGTTGACGCGGGTCTGCGTCCAGGCGAAGACCCACGGGATCGCGCGCAGGTCCTCCAGGCCGCGGGCGGCCTTGCGGCGGGCCGGGCGGGAGCCGATGCGCAGCTCCGAGATCTCCTCCAGCGGGCTGACCCGGGAGAACCAGGCGGCGAAGCCGTCGGTCTCGATGAGCGCGCGGAACGCCGCCCGCGCGGCCTCGCTGATCTCGTCGGCCAGCGGGCGGTAGCGGGCGGCGGCGGCGCGGGCGCGGTCCTGGACCTCGCCGGTCGAGGCGAGCAGCACCGCGCTGGTGACCTGCTCGACGTGCCGCCCGGCGATCTCGCGCCGGCCGTAGCGGGCGAAGATGACCTCGCCCTGCTCGGTGACCTTGAAGCGGCCCGCGACCGAGCCCGGCGCCTGCGCCAGGATCGCGCGGTTGGCGGGGCCGCCGCCGCGGCCGAGCGAGCCGCCGCGGCCGTGGAACAGCGTCAGCCTGATGTCGTTGCGGGCCGCCCACGCGGCGAGCGCCTCCTGCGTGTCGTAGAGGCGGAGGGTCGCGCTGGCCGGGCCGAGCTGCTTGGCCGAGTCGGAGTAGCCGAGCATGACCTCCAGCCGGCGCCCGGTGTCGGCCAGGCGGCGGCGGACGGCCGGGATCTCCAGCATCCCGTCGAGGACGGACGGGGCGCGTTCGAGGTCCTCGCCGGTCTCGAAGAGGGGGATGACGTCGAGGACGGGCGCCTGGTCGCCGAGGGACGCGGCGAGCTCGTGGACGTTGGCGACGTCCTCCGCGGAGCGGGTGAACGAGACGATGTAGCGGTGGCAGGCGCGGACGCCGAAGCGGCCCTGGATCCACGCGACGACGCGGAGGGTTTCGAGGATCTCCTCGGTCATCTCCGACCGCGGCCCGCCCGCGCCCAGTTCCCGCAGCGCCGTCTCGTGCAGCTCGGAGTGCTGCCGGATCTCCAGTTCCGCCAGGTGGAAGCCGAACGTCTCGACCTGCCAGACGAGCTGCTGGACGCGCCCGTACGCCTGCCGGGCCGCGCCCGCCCCGGCCAGGGAGTCCTGGACGGTGCGCAGGTCGGCCAGCAGCTCGTCCGGGGAGCCGTAGGCGAGGTCGGCGTCGCGTTCGCGGGTCGCGGCGATCCGCGCCGCCGCGTGCAGCAGGACCTGGCGGTGCGGTTCGCCGGGTGACCGCTTGGCGATCTCGGCGAGCAGCCGGGGATGCGCGGTGCGGGCGGCGGCGAGGAGGTCGCGGAGCTCCGCCGACGCGGGCGTGGTCGTCTCGTGGACGGTCAGCTCGCGGCCGACGCGCCCGCAGGCGTTCTCCAGCGCGCGCAGGATGTGGTCGGCCTGGATCATGACCGCGTCCCGGGTGACCTGCGCCGTGACGTACGGGTTGCCGTCGCGGTCGCCGCCGATCCAGCTGCCGAACCGCACATAGGGGCGGGCCTTCGGCGGGCGGGTGCCGGTGCGCTCCCCGTCGAGCGCGCGGTCGAGGGCCCGGTAGATGTGCGGGACGACCCGGAAGAGCGTCTCGTCGAACGCGGCCATCGCGGTGCGGACCTCGTCCAGCGGGTCGAGCTGGGTGCCGCGGCGCAGGGCCGTCCGCCACAGCAGGTCGATCTCCTCGCGCAGGCTGCGCTCGATCTCCGCCCGCTCGGACGCGCCGGGCGCGCCGTCCAGCCGCGTCATCAGGTCGCTGACGCGCTGGATGGCGGTGACGACGGCGCGGCGCCGGGCCTCGGTCGGGTGGGCGGTGAAGACGGGACGGAACTCCAGGCCCTCGACGAGGTCTGCCAGGTCGCCGTCCCCGGAGGCGCGGATGTGCTGGACGGTGGCCGCGACCGAACCGGGCACGGTGTCGCCGGTGTCGCGCTCCCGCAGCGTCCGGATGCGGTGGTGCTCCTCCGCGAGGTTCGTCAGGTGGAAGTAGACGGTGAACGCGCGGGCGACCTGCTCGGCACGTTCCAGCGGGTAGCCGTCGACGATGGCGGCGACCTCCGCGCCGGTCGTCTCGCCGCGGCGGGCGGCGATCACCGCGTGGCGGAGCCGTTCGACGTCGTCGAGCAGCCCCTGGCCGCCGTATTCCACAAGTCCGTCGCCCAGCATCGCGCCGAGCAGCCGCACATCGCGGCGGAGCGGTTCGGGCAGGTCCTGCCGGAAGGTCTCACGCGTCTTCGTAGCCACCCGCCCCAGCGTAACCAGACCCGGTGAGCGGCCCCCGCCCGCATCCGCGCCATCAGTGTCCGGTTACCCTGGCCCGCATGGCGACGGAAGCCCCTGAACCCCCGGTGGAGTACGACGTCCACACCACGGCGGGAAAGATCGCGGATCTGGAACGGCGCAGGTACGAGGCCGTGCACGCCGGCTCGGCGCGCGCCGTCGAGAAGCAGCACGCCAAGGGCAAGATGACGGCCCGGGAGCGGATCGACGCGCTGCTCGACCCCGGCTCGTTCGTCGAGTTCGACGAGATGGCGCGGCACCGCTCCACGAACTTCGGGATGGAGAAGAACCGCCCCTACGGCGACGGCGTCGTCACCGGCCACGGCACGGTGGACGGGCGCCCCGTCGCCGTGTTCAGCCAGGACTTCACCGTCTCCGGCGGCTCCCTCGGCGAGGTCTTCGGCGAGAAGATCTGCAAGGTCATGGACCACGCGGTCAAGACCGGCTGCCCGGTGATCGGGATCAACGACTCCGGCGGCGCGCGGATCCAGGAGGGCGTGGTCGCGCTCGGCCTGTACGCCGAGATCTTCAAGCGGAACGTGCACGCGTCCGGCGTGATCCCGCAGATCTCGCTGGTCATGGGGCCGTGCGCGGGCGGCGCCGTGTACTCCCCGGCGATCACCGATTTCATCGTCATGGTCGACCAGACCTCGCACATGTTCATCACCGGGCCCGACGTGATCAAGACGGTGACCGGTGAGGAGGTCACGTTCGAGGAGCTCGGCGGGGCGCACTCGCACAACTCCAAGTCCGGTGTCGCCCACTACCGGGGCGCGGACGAGGACGACGCGATCGAGTACGTGAAGGCGCTGCTGTCCTACCTGCCGTCCAACAACCTCTCCGACGCGCCCGCGTTCGACGTCCCGGTCGACCCCGCGGAGCTCGTCGAGGAGCTGGACACCCTCGTCCCCGACTCGCCGAACCAGCCGTACGAGATGCGCACCGTCATCGAGCACGTCGTGGACGACGGCGAGTTCCTGGAGGTCCAGGAGCTGTACGCGCCGAACATCATCGTCGGGTTCGGGCGGGTCGAGGGCCACTCGGTCGGCATCGTCGCCAACCAGCCGATGCAGCTCGCCGGGACGCTCGACATCGACGCGTCGGAGAAGGCCGCGCGGTTCGTGCGGACGTGCGACGCGTTCAACGTGCCGGTGCTGACGTTCGTGGACGTCCCCGGCTTCCTGCCCGGCACCGACCAGGAGTGGAACGGGATCATCCGGCGCGGCGCGAAGCTGCTGTACGCCTACGCGGAGGCGACCGTCCCACTCGTCACGATCATCACGCGGAAGGCGTACGGCGGCGCCTACGACGTCATGGGCTCCAAGCACCTCGGCGCCGACATCAACCTCGCGTGGCCGACCGCGCAGATCGCCGTGATGGGCGCGCAGGGCGCGGTCAACATCCTGTACCGGCGGGAGCTGGCCGCCGCGGACGACCCGGACGCCCGCCGCGCCGAGCTGATCACCGAGTACGAGGACACCCTCGCCAACCCCTACATCGCGGCCGAGCGCGGCTACATCGACAACGTGATCAAGCCTTCGGAGACGCGCGGGCAGGTCGTGCGGGCGCTGCGGGCGCTGCGCGAGAAGCGGCAGACGCTGCCGCCCAAGAAGCATGGGAACATCCCGCTCTGACCCGACCCTCCCAGGAGGTCAGGAGAATCCGTGACCGCTGACGACAAGCCCTTCCTCCAGATCGTCCGGGGCGACCCGGGCCCGGCGGAGATCGCGGCGCTCGTGGCCGTGCTGACCGCCCGCGCGCGGGCGGCCGCCGCCGCCCGGGACGGCGGCGGGCCGGGCGCGGGCGGGGCCCGGCCGTCGCGCTGGTCGGACCGCTCCCGGCTGGTCCGCGCGGCGCCCGCGCACGACCTCCGGCCGCGCGGCGCGGGCGCGTGGCGGGCCAGCGCCCTGCCGCGCTGACCCCGCCGCCACCGGCGCCGCCACCTGCACCGGCCGGTGCAGGTGGAGCACCGGGCGGGCCGCCCGCCGGGCCGCGGACGCGACGTTGTCACCGTGGTTCACACCCGGCGGCGGCCCGGCACGAATAAGGTGGAAGGCCATGGCCACCTCGGAGTTCGTTCCACAGCCCGCGCGGTACGCGATTTTCGTCGACGCGGGATACCTTTACGCGGCCTCCGGTGCCCTGCTGCTCAGCTGCGGGTCCAGGCGCGAGTACCGCGTCGCCGCGGAGAAACTGATCAAGGCGCTGACCAGCCACGCCGACGACCAGCTACTCGGTGAACTGCTGCGGGTGTACTGGTTCGACGCCGCGCCGAAGCGGCAGCCGACCGTCGACCAGCGCGTCATCGCGAACCTGCCGCTGGTGAAGCTGCGGCTCGGGAACCTGAACGCCCAGGGCCAGCAGAAGGGCGTGGACGCCCAGCTCCGCGCCGACCTGGAGGCCCTCGCCCGGCACCGCGCCATCACCGACGCGGTACTGCTCGCAGGCGACGAGGACATGCTGCCCGCCGTGGAGGCCGCCCAGCGCTACGGCGTCCGCGTGCACCTGTGGGGGGTCGAGCCGACGCACGGCTCGAACCAGGCCGAGTGGCTGGTGTGGGAGTCGGACACGGTCGAGGTGCTGCCCGCCGACTTCCTGCGTCCCTACTTCACCAAGGCGAAGGTCCTGCCGGTCCCCGCGCCCGGGAGCGCCGCCGCCGTCCGGGACGCCGCGGCCGCCGCGCAGCGCACCAGCCCCGTCCCGTCGCCGTCGCAGGTGTTCGCGGGACGCCCCCCGGCGGTGAAGCCGCCGCCCGGCACCGTCCGCACCGCCGTGACGGTCCCCGCCGGTGCGACGCCCGCGACGGTGGCGGCGTCGATGAACTCCGCTCCCGCCACGAGCGACGGCAAGCTCGGGCCCGACCGCGACCACATGCTGGAGATAGGCGAGCACGTCGCGCAGAAGTGGATCTTCGAGCGGGGGCGGGACAACATCCGCGACCTGCTGCCCGGCCCGATCCTGCCGCCCGTCATCGACAAGGAACTGCTGATCGAGGCCGAGAAGGAACTGGGCTCGTCGCTGCGCCCCTACCAGGAGGCCCGCACCTGGCTGCGCGACGGCTTCTGGGAGCGCGTGTACCGCGAGTTCGGCATCGGCTTCGGCAAGTCCGACTAGCGCCGTCCCGCCGTCCCGCCGCCGGCGCGAACACGTTTCGCGGTTGACCGGACACCGACGGTCGCCCCCCGGTAGGGTCCCCGCCGTGTGAGGGGGAGACCGTGCAGGGACGCCAAGCAGGACGATCACGGGCCGCGCTCCCGTCCGCCGTACTGACATGCACCGTGCTGACCTGCGGTCTCCTGGCCGGGTGCGAGTCGCCGGTCCCGTTCCACCGCCCCGGGGAGGGGCCCCCGGACGGCCCCGTCGTGGGCCTCGGCGGCCCCGCGCCGTACCTGAGCGCGCGCCCCGACACCGACGCGCGCGGACGCGGTGACCCCTCCCCCGGCCCCGGGCCGTCCGGCGGCGGAGTTCCGGTGGCACCCGCGGGCGGGCACGTCTACGCCGCCACCGGGCCCGGGATGATCGCTCCGCACGCGCGGGGCATGCCCGCGCGGCTCTACGTCGCGCACGGGCGGGCCGTCGACGTCATCGACCCGCGCACGCTCCGGACCGTCGGGCGGCTGCACACCGGCGCGGCGGCCTCGCGGGTCGTGCCGTCCTGGGACCTGCGGCGCCTCTGGGCCGCCGGCCCCGCGCACGGCACGCTCGTCCCGTTCGGGCCGCGCGGCGGCGTGCGCGGCCGCCCGGTGCGGGCCGGGGCCCCGGCCGCGCTGTACTTCTCCCCGGACGGGCGGCACGCGCTGGTCCTCGCCCACCGGCCGCACCGCGTCGACGTGCGCGACCCGCACACGATGCGGCGCAAGGGGTCGGTTCCGCTGCCGTGCGCCGCCGGGTACGCCGACTTCACGCCGGACGGGTCGGCGCTGGTGGCGACGTGCGGTCCCGCCGGTGCGCTCGCCCGCGTGGACCTCGCGAGCGGCCGCGTCTCCGGGACGGTCCGGCTCCCGGCGGGGGCGCGGCCCGGCGATCTGCGGCTGTCGCCGGACGGGACCCTGTTCTACGTGGCCGACCCGGTGCGGGGCGGCGTCTGGCTCGTGGACGCCGGCCGGTTCGCCGTGCGGGGGTTCGTCCGCACCGGGCCGGGCGCGCGGGGCCTGTCGGTCAGCCGGGACGCGCGCCGCCTGTTCGTGGTCGGCAGCGGGACGCTCACCACCGTCCGGTTCGGCACCCGGCGGGTCGCCTCCCGCTGGCCGCTGCCCGGCGGCGGCACACCGATCCCGGGCGGGATGTCGCGGGACGGGACGGCGCTGTGGCTCGCCGACCCCCGCGGCCTCGTCTACACCGTGTCCACCCGGACGGGACAGGTCGTGCGAAGGGTCCGCGTCGGGGTGCGCCCGGCGGGCCTGGCCGTCCATCCGCAGCCCGGCCGGTTCTCGCTGGGCGGCACCGGCCTTTACCGGTAGCCGCCCGCCCACGGGAGGCCGCGGGGCCGCGTCAGCGGATGCTGACGCTGTGCCAGTCGGGGAGCAGCTCCTCCACCAGCGACTCCGTCTCCGGCTGGAGCCGGTCGAGGTACGGGTCGCGTCCGACGCGGGCGCGCAGCTCGTCCACGACCACCCGCAGCTGGGCCACGTCACCGGTCGCGTGGGTCGCGCGGAGCAGGTCGCGCCACATGCCCTCGTCCTCGGGGGCGAGCCGCAGGCCGGCGCGCGCCGCGCTCACCGCGCCGCGGGCGTCTCCCTCGTCCAGCCGCAGCACGACGAGCCGGTGCGCCACGTCCATGACCCGCGCGGAAGCCTCGTACTCCAGGTCGTGGTCGGCCAGCCACGCGTACCGGCCGCGCGGGCGGTCGGCGAGGAGCGGGCCGCGGACCAGGTCGAGCGCGTAGGCCATGTAGGCCGTCTCCGACCCGGGCTCCGCCGCCGACCGCCACACCAGCCAGCGGAACACGTTGAGGTCGACCCGCACCTCCGAGCCGAGCCGGATCCGGCCGCGCTCGTCGGTGTAGAGGTTCGGGCGGCCCCGCGCGTCCCGGCCGAGCCAGTCCGACACGCGCGCCACGCACGCGTCGCGGACCTCGGGGGTCACCCCGCGCGGCCAGATCGCCCCGGACAGGACCGTGGGGTGGACGCCCTCCGGGTGCGCCGCCAGGTACACCAGGAGCTCGGTGCACAGCGCGCGGCGGTCGTCGTCCATGGGCCCCGGCGCCTCGACCTCGATCGGGCCGAGCAGCCGGATGTCGACCGACGACTCGTGCGCGCTCGGCGGTTCCGCCCCGCCGGCGAGGCCCGGCAGCTCGACGGAGTCGAGCCGGCCCGCCGCCCGGAACAGCTCGAACACGCCGCGGTAGTCGTCGTCGGCGACGAGCTGCGCGGCCACGTCGAAGCCGAGCACGCCCGCCTGGAGGCGGCCGCCCTCGTCGACGTCCCACGTCCAGGTGGCGCCCTGCACGTCGCCGGGGACGAGATAGCCGGCGGCCATCCGGGTCCCGGTGCGGGCGAGCGCGACGAGCCGGTCCGCCTCCCGTTCCGACGGCCGGGCGGCCATGATCAGATAGTGCGGCATCCACGCCTCGCCGAACACGCCGCGGCAGCGCCCGGTGAGCACCGAGTCGACGCCGGACGCGGCCAGCGCCTGCCGTACCTCCTCGGCGCGTCCCTCCAGCTCGGGCAGCGCGTCCGCGAGCGTCGGCACGGCCCGGACCCGGTCCGGCGCGATCTCCGCCAGGCCCTCGCCCAGTTCCCCGTCGAACCCGACGAGCGTGATCCGCATGTGGTCGGACCAGCGGTTGGTGGCCAGCTCCATCGCGATCGCCGACAGCGCCGCCCGGCGGACGTCGTCGGGGCCGCGCAGCGCGATGAGCCCGTGCGCGGCCTCCAGGTCGACCAGGATCCGGCCGTTGTCGTTCGTGCCGATCGACACGAGGCCGGGGTAGGGCGCGAGGACGTCGCCGAGGTCGGCGGCCTCCAGTTCCGGCAGCGCCTCGCTGTGCAGCCGCCACACCTGGCCGTCGTCGAACGCCTGCCACGGCGCGGGGGGATTGCGGTCGGCGGGCGCGATCCACAGGTCGAGGCTGCCCGGCCCGGTGTGCGGGCTGCCGAGATGCACGCCGTAGATGGTCGGGAGCGTGCGGCCGCCCGCCGCCATCGACTTCGACAGGTGCCGCAGCCCGAGGTCGAGCAGCCGCGCCGACTCGTCGTCGGCGCCGAGCCGCAGCGCCTGCTCCGCCTCGGCCGCCGCCCCCTCCGGCCGGACGATCATCCTTCCGAACGCCCGGTGCCACAGCTGGACGCGGCGCCGCCGGCCGAGCGCGACGACCAGCCCGGCGGCGAGCAGCGAGGCGGCCGCGAGGCCCTGCGGCCAGCCGATGTCGAGCGCCCCGCCGGTGTCGTCCTGCCGGTCCGCGTCCTGGCCGGGCACGGACGCGCCGCCGCTCTCGGCGTCGCCGCCCATCTCGCCGGACGGGCCGCCGTGGACGGGCGGTTGCGCCGGCGCCCCCTTCTCCGGCGCCTGCTTCTCCGGCACGGTCGGCTGGGGCGCGGTGGGTGCG
>NZ_SMLC01000168.1 GCF_004349245.1 Actinomadura sp. 6K520
TAAGAGACAGCCGCACCCCCGGTTCCCCGCGGGACGGCCGGTCACTTCCTGCGGGACGGCTGCGCGAGGCCGAGCCGCCGCAGGTCCCCGGCGAGGCGGGTCGCCACGTACCGGTGGCCCGACTCGTTCGGGTGGGTGCGGTCCCGTTTGATGTACTGCGGCGCGTTGCCGACGCCGGTCAGCGTGTCGCCGGTGATCCACTGCTCACCGATCGGGTCGACGAACGGGACGCCGAGCTGCCCGGCGAGGTTCCGCAGCGCGTCCCGGACGGCGATCGCCCCCTGCGGCGGCGTCCCCGTCCCCCAGAGCGGCCCCATCAGCACGATGTGCGTGCCTGGCCAGCGCTGCCCGGCGCGTTCGAGCAGCACGTGCGCGGCGGCGGCGACCTGCGGTGCGGGGACGCGGAAGTCGTTGTGGCCGCCGGACACGATGAGCATGTCGGGCGCGGGACGCCAGCCGAGCTGGCTCTCGAACAGCCCGAGGAACGCGTCCCGGCGCTTCACGACGAACCCGGTGCCGGCCCGCCCGCCGACGACGACCTGCCAGCCGAGCAGCCGCGCCGTCGCGGACGCGTAGGTGAACTCCGGCTGGACGCGCCCGTCCCCGACCGTGTAGCTGTCCCCGAGGAACATCACCACCGAGGGCCCGGCGGCCCGCCCGCCGCCCTGTCCGGGGCCGTCCGCCGCCGCCGAGCGGTGCACCGGACCGCCGACCGGCGAGCAGCCGGTCGCGGCCGCCACCGCCACCAGGCTCAGGCACAGCACGAACGTCGCCGCGCCGCGTCGGGCGCGGCGAGATGTCATCGAGGACCACCCATTCGTCCGGAGTCACCGGGACTCGGAAGTGCATCCGTATCCTACTGATCCGGAGCGCCCGCCGAGGCCGTGTCCGCACCGGTGCGGCGGTCCCATGGCGGCCCGGCTTCGAGAGATCGAGGTCTCGGTTCCACCGGCCGTTCACGTCCCGGTACCGAGGTGGCCACCCGTCATCGAGAGGGTTCCGCGGTGACCGGACGGGAACGGCTCAGTGAAATCGACCTGCTGCGCTTTCTGGCCGCGCTGGCGGTGGTGCTCTTCCACTTCACCGGCTTCGGCGGGGCCGGCGCGTGGCCCGAACCGTCGCGCGAGATCTTCCCCGAGATCTCCGCGCTGACCCGGTTCGGGTACCTCGGCGTCGACCTCTTCTTCGTCATCAGCGGCTTCGTGATCCTGATGAGCGCGTGGGGACGGGGACCGGGGGAGTTCGGGATCTCCCGGGTGGTGCGCCTGATGCCGGCGTACTGGGTGAGCGTCCTGCTGGGCCTGTTCGTGTACGCGCTGTTCCGGCTGGGGCACGGCGTGCCCGGCCTGGTGGTGCCGAACCTGACCATGCTGCAGGGCGGGCTCGGGGTGCGGAACGTGGACTCGGTCTACTGGACGCTCTGGGTCGAGCTCCACTTCTACGTGCTGGTCGCGGTCCTCGCGGCCATCGGGATCACGTACCGTTCCTGCCTCGCCTTCATGGCGCTGTGGATGTTCGGCGGCCTCTTCGCCGACCAGGCCGACCACCGGCTGCTCCAGGTGCTGCTGGTGCCGACCTGGAGCCCGTACTTCATCGCGGGCATGGCGCTCTACATGATCCACCGTTTCGGCCCGACGCTGCTGCTCTGGGGATTCGTCGCGGTGACGTACCTGATGGCCCTGCGCTGGGGCGCCTGGCGCGCGGAGACGGTGTTCCGCGGGGCCGACGAGGTCGTGGTCAGCGCCCTCATCACCGGGATCTTCGCGGTGATGATCCTCGTCGCGACGGGCCGGCTCGGCCGGGTCCGGTGGCGCGGGCTCACCACCCTCGGGGCGCTGACCTACCCGCTCTACCTCGTCCACTCGCAGCTCGCGCTCCCGCTGCTGGACGCCCTGTATCCGGCGCTCGACCGGTGGACCGCCCTCGCCGTGGTCGTCGCCGCCTCGGTCGTGGCCGCCTACGCCGTGCACCGCCTGGTCGAACGTCCGCTCGCGGCCTGGATGCGCCCCCGCCTGCGCGCCTCCCTGGAGGCGATGAGGCCGCCGGCGGAAGCGTCCGTGCCGGTTCCTCGCGACGGCGGGAGCGAGTGTGACACTTCGGTGGCGGCGCGCGCTGTGAGAAGCGTAGGCGCTCGGCCGATGTGAGCGGGCTCGGCCGAGCGCCGCCTCCGGCGGGCCCGTTCTCCGATGGCCGGGCCCGCCGGGCCCGGCCTCAGGGCGCGGCCCGGTCCTGCTCCTCGGCCGGCGGGCGAAGCTCCTCGGTGTAGTCGACGGTGCGGCGGCGCATCACGCCCGACTCGTCGACCGTGTACTGGCCGAGTCGCGACAGCGGCGGCGAGTACGCGTGGATCGTGACGCTGGCGTCCGCCACGCCGGTGATCCGGTGGATGTGGTCGGGGCCGAAGCAGAACGACCCGCCCTCGGTGACGACGGTGCGGAGGGGTTCGCCGCCGATGCGGGGGTTGTTCTCCTCCACGGCCCCGGTGACGACGCGTACCGCCCCGGACGAGACGTCGTGGTCGTGCCATCCGGTGTCGTTCCCCGGCGTCCAGCAGAGCAGCCAGACGTCCACGTGCTCGTCCCGGTGGAGCGGGGCGTAGTGGCGGGCACCGTCCGGGAACGCCACGTGCTCCCGCCACAGCTCCGGCCGGTCCGCCAGGCGGTCGACCAGCTCGCGCAGCTCCCGCCCGTCCAGGGGACGGCCGGGCAGGTCCGCGAAGCCGGCGGGACGGGACAGAACCTCGGACGACACGTTCGCGCTCCTTTCCGAACGACCTGGACACGGCTACTGAACCGCATCAGTTAACCGATTCAGTGAACCGGTTCAGCAGTGCCGCCGTCAAGCCGGTCCGGCGCGTTGTCGGTGCCGGGCTCTAGGGTTGGGGGGATGCCGGAGAAGCGCAAGCGCGCGACCATCCGCGAGGTGGCGCGGGCGACGGGGTTGTCGCCCGCCGCCGTCTCGTACGCGCTGCGCGGCATCCAGACCTCGGAGGAGACGCAGGAGCGGGTCCGGGCGGCGGCCGACGAGCTCGGCTACGAGGCGCACCCGATCGCACGCGCGCTGGCCAGCGGCCGTACCGGCCAGGTCGGCCTGCTGTGCGGCTCCCTGGAGGACTACTGGCAGCAGTCGCTCGCGGTCGGCATCGGCCGGGCGCTGCTGGCCCGCGACCGCTACGCCCTGATCGTGGACGCCGGCGGCGACCCCGAGCGGGAGCTGGCGCTCGCCCGCCGGCTGCGCGACCAGCGGGTGGACGGCCTGATCGTCCAGCCGCTCGACCCGTCCGCCGCGCTGTGGTCGGAGCTGGCCGCCACGATCCCGGTGGTGTCCATCGGCGACGCGCTGCACGGCGGGCAGGCGCAGGGCGAGGTCGTGTTCGACAACCGGCGGGGCGTCACGCTCGCGCTGGAGCACCTGCGCGACCTCGGGCACGAGCGCCTCACCGTGTTCACCTCGACCCGCGCCAGCACCCCCGACCGGCCCGCCGACGTGCACGTCAACGCCGAGGCCGAGCGCCTCGGCCTGGCGGTCGACGTGGTCGTCGTGCGGCAGTCGCTCGCCGCCGCCACCGAGGTGGCCACGCGCGTCCTCGCCGGCCCGGCGCGTCCCTCGGCGGTGTTCTGCTTCGCCGACTCCATCGCCTACGGCGTGTACGCCGCCACCCGCGAGCTGGGCCTCGCCGTCCCCGGCGACGTCGCCGTCTGCGGCTACGACAACCACCCGATGTCGGCGCTGCTCACCCCGCCGCTCACCACCGTCGACTGGGACATCGACGGCATCGTCCGCTCCGCCGTCCGGCTCGCCGTCGACGTCATCGACGGCAAGCCGCGCAAGCGGCGGGTCGTCCGCGAGCCGTCCCTGCGCGTCCGCGCGTCGACGGGCGGGCGGCCGGAGTAGGGGTCAGGGATGCAACCGGGCCAGTCCGGGCAGCAGATCCGCGGCGGCGGCGATGTCGGCGTCCAGCGGCCGGTCCTCGACGCGCGGATCGAGCACGGCGCCGGCCATGTCGAACGCCGACCGCAGCGGCCCGCCGGACGGCGCGCGCCCCTGCATCCGCAGCGCCCGCACGGCGGCGACCAGCTCGCAGCCGAGCCCGAGCCGGTACGCGGCGACGGCGTCGGTGGTCGCGCGGGCCGACTGGGTGGAGAAGCCCGCGTGCTCCTCGACGCCGCGCGACAGCACCGCGCTGCCGAGCGCGGCCGGGGTCGCCAGGCGGCGGACGTCGGCGAGGCACGAGTGCGCCACGTACTCCAGGATCATGATCCCCGAGGACGCCTCCGTCGCACCCTGGAACGGGTAGAGGCCGGTGAACGACGGCTCGGCGAGCGTCCCGAGCCGGGCGGCGGCCAGCGCCATCGTCTGGAACAGCGCGGCGCGGGCCGAGTCCAGCGCGAGCCCGACGTAGGCGGTGTGGAAGTTGCCGCCGTGCCAGACCGTCCGGCCCTCGACGTCCACGAGCGGGTTCTCGGCCGCCGCGTTGATCTCGCGGGTCACGACCTCCTCGGCGTAGCCCGCGGTTTCCAGCGCGGGGCCGTGCACCTGCGGGAACGCCCGGTACCCGTACGGGTCCTGGATGCGCATCGGCGCGGGCCGGTCGAAGGCGAGCAGCGCCCGCATCGCCGCCGCCGCCTCGCCCTGCCCCGGATGCGGGCACGCGTCGTGCACCGCCTGCGCGTACGGCTCCTCCGACCCGCGGACGGCGAAGTGCGACAGCGCCGCGGCGACCGTGGACGCGCGGAGCAGCTCCCGCAGGTCGGCCACCGCGAGCGCCGCCTCCCCGAGCGTGGCCGCGTTGGAGCTGATGAACGCCAGCGCGTCCGCCGAGCGCAGCCGGTAGCCGGGGCCGCGGCGCACCGTCCCGTCCGGGTCGGGGAGCCAGGCCCGCTCGCCGAGCAGGCACAGCGCGGTCGAGGCCAGCGCGGTCAGGTCGCCCGTCCCGATCGCCCCGTACACCGGCACCGGTGGAAGGAGGCCCAGGTTGAGCGCGTCCGCGAGGGCCTGCAGCACCCCCGGCTCGACGCCCGAGCCGCCCGCCGCGATCTGGTTCAGCCGGATCGTCAGCATCGCCCGGACGATCTCCGGCGCGAGGAGGGGCCCCGCGCCCGCCGCGTGGCTGCGCAGCAGCCGCAGGCCGTGCGCGTCGGAGTCCTCCCACTCCACGTCCACCACGCGGTTCGCGCCGACGCCGGTCGTCCTGCCGTACACCGGCTGGGACGCGGCGACCTCGCCGGCCACCCGCCAGGCCCGCCGGGCGCGTGCGACGCCGTCCGGGGCCGTGACGACCGTCACGTCCTCGCGGGCGGCGCGCACCACGCGGGCACAAGTGAGGGATGTCCCATCGATAACGATTCGGCTGTTCTCCACGCCGCGAGGCTACTTTCCCCGTTTTACAGGTAGGTAGGCTCCGAATTCGATGTTGCGGACGAGCTGCGACACTTCACTGACCGTACCCCCCGGTCACGGTCGGGGAGAAGGACGAATCGAGCACGGCGTCGCGGGCGCCCGGCGAGGACGTGAACCTTGATCACCTTTGAGGGCGTGACCAAGCGCTACCCGGGCGGGACCGTCGCCCTGGACGACGTCAGCCTCGACTGCCCCACCGGCCGCATCACCGTGTTCGTCGGCACGTCCGGCGGCGGCAAGACCACCGCGCTGCGCACCGTCAACCGGATGGTGGAGCCCACGTCCGGCCGCGTCCTCATCGACGGGCAGGACGTCCGCGAGCACAAGCCCGCCGAGCTGCGGCGCGGCATCGGCTACGTCATCCAGCACGCCGGGCTGTTCCCGCACCGCACCATCGAGGACAACATCGCGACCGTCCCGTACCTGCTGCGCTGGAACAAGAAGAAGGCGCGGGCGCGGGCGCACGAGCTGATGGAGCGGGTGGGGCTCGAACGCGCCATGGCGCGGCGCTACCCGTTCCAGCTTTCGGGCGGGCAGCAGCAGCGCGTCGGCGTCGCCCGCGCCCTCGCCGCCGACCCGCCGATCATGCTGATGGACGAGCCGTTCAGCGCCGTCGACCCCGTCGTCCGCACTGAGCTGCAGGACGAGTTCCTCCGCCTCCAGGAAGAGCTGCACAAGACGATCGTGTTCGTCACCCACGACGTCGACGAGGCCATCAAGCTCGGCGACCGCATCGCGGTGTTCCAGACCGGCGGCAGGCTCGTCCAGGTGGACAGCCCCGAGACGCTGCTGGCCCGGCCCGCGAACGACTTCGTCGCGGGGTTCATCGGCCACGACCGCGGCATCCGGCGGCTGTCGTTCATCCCCGCCTCGTCCGCGCCGCTGCACGAGCGGGACGTCCTGCCCGCCGACACGCAGGTCGAGCGGGCCCGCGACGCCTCCGGCGGATGGGTCCTGGTCGTGGACGCGGACCGGCGCCCGCTTGGCTGGGCCGCCACCGGCGCCCTGCCCGGGTCGGGGGTCCTCGGCGACGTGGACCTCGCGCCGATCGGGCACACCTTCGACGTCACGGGCGACTCCGTCCGGGCCGCGCTCGACGCCGCGATCCTGTCGCCGTCCGGCCGCGCGGTCGGCGTGGACGGCGCGGGCCGCCTCGTCGGCGTCGCCGACCAGCACGACCTGAGCACCGCCATCGCCCGCGCCGACGCCGCCGCGGAGCCGCGTCCCGCCGAGGCCACCGGGGACGGTGGCTGATGGAGATCGACTGGGGCTGGATCGCCGACCACACCGACTCGCTCGGCGAGCACGCCCTCATCCACCTGCGGCTCGCACTGCTGCCGGTGGTGTTCGGGCTGCTCATCGCGCTGCCGGTCGGGGTGCTGTGCCGCCGCTGGGGCTGGCTCTACCCGCCGGCGCTGACCATCGCGAACGTGTTCTACGCGATCCCGTCGCTGGCGCTGTTCATGATCTTCATCCAGTACACCGGGCTCACCGCGTCCACCGTCATGATCCCGCTGACGCTCTACAGCCTGTCGGTGCTCGTCCCGAACGTGGTGGACGGGCTCGCCTCGGTGTCCGACCCGGTCCGGCAGGCCGCCACCGCCATGGGGTTCGGTCCGCTGCGCCGCCTGCTGCGGGTCGAGCTGCCGATCGCCGTGCCCATCGTCATCGCCGGGACGCGCGTCGCGGCCGTCTCGTCCATCAGCCTCGTCGCGGTCGGGCAGCTGATCGGCCAGGGCGGGCTGGGCTACGACATCATCCGCGGCTACCAGCTGTCGTTCCCGACCCAGATCGTCGCCGCCACCGTCCTGATCGTGCTGCTGGCCCTCGTCACCGACGCGATCCTGGTCACCGTCCAGCGGCTGCTCACGCCGTGGGCACGGGCGCGGGGGAAGGTCTCATGAACGAGCGAAGCGAGCGCGGGGGGTGTGGGGGGTCGTCCCCCCACGGGGAGGCGCCATGAACGATCTGTGGAACCAGATCGACCTGTTCTGGACGTGG
This sequence comes from Actinomadura sp. 6K520, assembly GCF_004349245.1. GTDB lineage: Bacteria > Actinomycetota > Actinomycetes > Streptosporangiales > Streptosporangiaceae > Spirillospora. The sequence goes on from NZ_SMLC01000168.1 coordinate 7,402, forward strand.
CTGACCGCGTCCTCCCAGTGGGAGGGCGACGACGGCATCCCGCACCGGACGCTCCAGCACCTCTACTACTCGGGGGTGGCGCTGTTCGCCGCCGCCGTGATCGGCCTCGCCCTCGGCCTGCTCGTCGGCCACACCGGCCGCGGCGGCTTCCTCGCGGTCAGCGTCGCCAACGTCGCGCGGGCGATCCCCACCTTCGGCCTGGTGCTGTTCATCGTCCTGATCGACTACAGCATCACGCCGGTGCTGGCGGCGCTGGTCGCGCTGGCCGTCCCGCCGATCCTGGTGAACACCTACGAGGGCGTCCGCGGCGTCGACGCCGACGCCAAGGACGCCGCCCGCGGCATGGGCATGTCCGGCTGGGGCGTGCTGTGGCGGGCGGAGCTGCCGATGGCGCTGCCGCTGATCCTGCTGGGGCTGCGCACGTCCGCGATCCAGGTCGTCGCCACCGCGACCATCGCCGCGTACCCCGGTTTCGGCGGCCTCGGCCGCTACATCATCGACGGGCTGGCCCGCAACGACTACCAGCTCGTCGTCGGGGGCACCGTGCTGGTGGTGCTGCTCGCGCTGATCGTCCAGCTGGTCTTCGCGGGCCTGCGCCGCCTCGTCGTCTCGCCGGGCCTGCTCGGGCCCGCCAGTTCCTCCTGACCATCGACACAGAGGAAAACGCAATGAAGAAACTGATCCGTGGCACGGTCGTCGGCCTCGTCGCCGCGCTGACCCTGTCGGCCTGCGGCGGCGGTGACTCCGGCGACGACAACCCCCTGGAGGGCGGCGGAGCGAGCGGCACCGTCACCGTCGGCGGCGCCAACTTCCCCGAGAGCAACCTGCTCGCCGAGATCTACGCCCAGGCCCTGGAGGCCAAGGACATCAAGGTCACCCGCAAGTTCAACATCGGCGCCCGCGAGGTCTACTACGACCAGGTCGTCAAGGGCGGCATCAGCGTCATGCCCGAGTACAACGGCGCGCTGCTGACCACGTCCGTCGACGAGAACAGCAAGGCCGCCACCACCGAGGAGATCAACGCCGAGCTGAAGGCCAAGCTGCCCCAGTCGGTCGAGATCCTCGACTCCGCCGAGGCCGAGGACAAGGACTCCGTCACCGTCAACCCGCAGACGGCCGCCAAGCACGACCTCAAGTCCATCGCGGACCTCAAGGGCGTCGCGAACGAGCTCGTCATCGCCGGGCCGTCGGAGTTCGAGACCCGCCAGCAGGGCCTCAAGGGCCTCAAGGAGGCGTACGGCATCGAGTTCAAGGAGTTCCGGTCGTTCGACGCCGGCGCCCAGTCCACGCTGGTGAAGCTCCTCACCGAGAACAAGATCCAGGCCGCCGACCTGTTCACCACCGACCCGACCATCCAGCAGAACAAGCTGGTCGTCCTCGAAGACCCGGAGAACGTCTTCAGCGCGCAGAACGTCACGCCCCTGGTCCACAAGGAGTCGGTGGACGAGACGGCGCGGGCGGCGCTCAACGCCATCTCCGCCAAGCTCACCACCCAGGACCTCCTCGACATGATGAAGCGCATCGTCATCGACAAGGACGACCAGGAGAAGGTCGCCGAGGACTGGCTGAAGAAGTCCGGCCTCAGCTGACCCGCCGCACCGGAGCCCGCCGTCCCCGCTGACGGCGGGCTCCGCCGTGTACACCCAGGAAAAACACCGTGCGGCTCGGCCTCGCCGGTGCCCATGATGGGGGTCATGGCGTATGTGCGGGCGCCCGAGCGGCTGGGCGAGATCGAACTGCCCGACGGACGGCTGCTCGGCTGGGCGGAATGGGGTCCGGAGGACGGCGTCCCGGTGCTGCTGTGCCCGGGGGCGGCGACCAGCCGCCGGCTCGGCTTCGGCCCGGAGGCGGTCGGCCCCCTCGGGGTGCGCCTCGTCTCCGCCGACCGGCCGGGCCTCGGCGCGTCGACGCCGTCGCCCGGCAGGACGTTCGCCGGCTTCGCCGCGGACATGCGCGCCCTCGCCGCCCGGCGCGGCCTGGCGGGCCCCGTCCTGGTCGGCAACTCGCAGGGCGCCCCGTTCGCGCTCTCCTGCGCCGCCGAGGGGCTCGGCTCGGCGGTGGCGATCGTCTCCGGGGCCGACGAGGTGGCCGCACCGGAGTTCGCGTCCGCACTCCCGGGCGAGCTGCGCGGCCTGGTCGACCGTGTCGCCTCCGATCCCGCCGGTGCCGAGCGGTTCCTCCGCGGGCTCGGCCCCGACGCGCTGTGGAGCATGGTCATGGACGCGAGCCCGCCCTCCGACCTCCGCGTCTACCGGGACCCGTACTTCACGGCGGGCTACCGCCGGGCCCTGGAGGAAGCGTTCGCGCAGGGCCCGGACGGCTACGCCCGCGACACCGTCCTGGCGATGGGCCGCTGGCCGTTCGACCTCGGCGAGATCGGCGTCCCGGTCGACCTCTGGTACGGCGAGGAGGACACGGGCCATTCACCCGACAACGGCAGGACCCTCGCGGCGCGCATCCCCGGCGCCCGCCTCCACACGGTCCCCGCGGTCGGCGGCGCCGTGCTGTGGAAACACCCCACCAGCATTCTCCGCACCGCTCTGGCGCACCGGGCATGGCCCCACGGCGGCGATCACTAGGCGCGGAGGGCGTCAGAGCTGTTCGAGCCGCCGCGTCAGGAACCGCCGCTCGGGGGTCGAGCCCGCCAGTTCCAGCGCCCGCCGGTACGCCGCGCGGGCCTCGTCGTTCCGGCCGAGCCGCCGCAGCAGCTCACCGCGCGTCGAGTGGAAGTAGAGGTAGCCGTCCAGGTCGAGGCGGTCGACCGCACGCAGCGCCCCGGCGGGGTCCCCGGCCTGGGCGGCCGCCACCGCGCGGTTGAGCTCGACCACCGGGGAGCCAGTGAGCTTGACCAGCCGCCCGTACATCCCGGCGACCCGCGCCCAGTCGATCCGCTCCCGCGTCTGCAGTGAGGCGATCACGGCCTGCACGACGTAGGGGCCGCGGCCGCCCAGCGTGAGCGCCCGGTCGAGCACCGCCCGCCCGGCGGAGATCTGGCCGGCGTCCCACAGCGACCGGTCCTGGTCGTCGAGGAGCACGAGGTCCTCGCCGGAGAACCGGGCCCGGCGCCGGGCGTGGTGGATCATCATGAGCGCGAGCAGCCCGTGCGCCTCCGGCTCGTCCGGCATGAGCGACGCGAGCACCCGGCCCAGCCGGATGGCCTCGGCGCCGAGGTCGATCCGGCCGGTGTAGCCCTCGTTGTAGATCAGGTAGATGACGGCGAGGACGGCGTCCAGGCGTTCGGGCAGCCGGTGCGCGCCGGGGACCGCGAACGGGATCCCGGTCGCCTTGATCTTGGTCTTGGCGCGGGTCAGCCGCCGCTTCATGGTCTCCTCGGACACGAGGAAGGCGCGGGCGATCTCGGCGGTCTCCAGGCCGCCGAGGGCGCGCAGCGTGAGCGCCACCTGGCCCTCCAGCGGCAGCGCCGGATGGCAGCAGGTGAAGATCAGTTCCAGTTGCTCGTCCCTGATCGCGGTGTCGTCGAACCCGTCCATGGCGGTCTCGGGCGCCGGCAGCAGGTGCAGCTTCCGGGACAGGACGCGCTCCCGGCGGATCCGGTCGACGGCCCGGTTGCGGGCCGTCGTCACCAGCCACGCCCCCGGATTGTCCGGCACGCCGGACGCGGGCCAGGTCCGCGCCGCGATGGCGAACGCCTCCTGCGCGGCGTCCTCGGCCCTGTCGAAGTCACCGAGGAACCCGACCAGCGAGGCCAGCACCCGGCCCCACTCGTCCCGGAAGACCTCCGCCAGCCCGGTCAGCGCCGCACCACCGGCCTGACCTCGACCGCGCCGCCGAGCCGGACGGCGGGGACGCGCGCCGCCATGTCGATCGCCTCGTCCAGGTCGGCCGCCTCGATCAGGTAGATGCCGCCGAGCACCTCCTTGGTGTCCGCGAACGGGCCGTCGGTCAGCAGCGTCCTGCCACCGGCCACGCGCACGCTGGTCGCCGGCTCGGCGGACGCCAGCCGCGCGGAGCCGACGCACCGCTCGTCGTCGGCCAGCGCCAGGAACTCGGCGTGCGCGGCATCCCACTCCGCGTCCGACAGCGCCGCGCCGTGGTCGGGCCGGGCGTAGACCAGCAGGGCGTACCGCATCGCAACAACCTCCAGGGCAGTGGGCTCTCGTCAGCACGACGAACGAGCACCTGCGCATGGGACACATCCCTGACATTAGCCGTGGCACGCCCGGGGGCGGAGCCGGTCGGCGACGCGCCGCCTCCTACGATCATGGCGTGGCCGCGGCGGCCCGGCGAGGGAGGACGAATGATCCGGCTGGACGTCGGCATGCCCGGGTCGATGTGGGCCGTCTGGCTCGGATGCCTGGTCCCCGTGGTCGCCCTGGTGAACCTGCTGCTCGGCGCACTCGGCTGGATGTTCCTCACCTCGTCCGAGCTGCCGGGCGTGGGCGTCTGCTTCCTGCTCCCGCTGCTGATGATCGACGTACTGGTCGTGCTGACGCTGGTCCTGCAGTACCGCAACGCGTACTGGCTCGACGGCAGGGTCCTCGTCCGGCGTCTGCTCTTCGGACGCAGGACGTACGATCTCGCGGCCGCCGAGGTCGGCGCGGAGACCGCCGAGCCGGTCTGGACGAACTGGCGCGGCGGCCTCCTGCCCCGCCTGGTGGTACGGGTACCCGGGACCGCGCCGGCCCGGATCTGGTTGCGGGACCCGTCCCGCGGCGGCGCGCTCCTGCCTCCCGACCAGCTCGCGGCACTGGCCCGGGCCATCGACCCGGACCTCCGGCATCCCGTGGCCCGGAGGCTGTGGGAACTCGCCTCCGATCCGCTCAGCGGCGTCGTCTGACCCGCCCGTGCCCCGCCGGGGCGGACGTCATCGCTTCGTAAGGAACAGCGGCGGCTCCGGCCGTTAGCGTGACGGACATGAAGAAGGCGATCGTGACGATGGTCGGTGCCGCGCTGCTCGTGGCCGGATGCGGTGGTGGTGGCGGCGATGCGACGAGCACCGTCGAACCGACGAGCGAGGCGCCCACGAGCCCCGGCGCGCAGAGTTCCGGTGCGTCGAGTTCCGGTGCGCCGAGTCAGGACGTCCCCGAGGTGCTGCGGTTCAAGGGCGAGACGCTGGCCGGCAAGCCGTTCGACGGTGCGACCCTGGCGGGCAAGCCGGCCGTGTTCTGGTTCTGGGCGCCCTGGTGCCCCAAGTGCCAGTCCGAGGGCCCCGACGTGGCCAAGGCGGCCGAGAAGTACGGCGACGAGGTCTCCTTCGTCGGCATCGGGGGCCTGGAGAAAGACAAGAACCGACTGCGGGGCTTCGTCTCCCGGACCGGCACCGGGAACCTCACCCACCTGGACGACCGGACCGGCAGGCTGTACTCCCACTTCAAGGTGACCTCCCAGTCCTCGTTCCTGTTCATGGCGCCCGACGGCAAGACGAGCAAGGACTCCGGACCGCTGGACGAGAACGAGCTGACCCGCCACGTCGACGACCTGCTCGGCTGATGGAGCAGATCTCGCTCGCCCTGGCCGCCGGGCTGGTCGCGGCGTTCAACCCGTGCGGTTTCGCGCTGCTGCCCTCCTACCTGACGCTGCTGGTCGCGACGCCGGGAGCGGGCGGTGTCTGGCGGGCGCTGCGGCTCTCGGCCGCAATGACCGCGGGGTTCGTCACGGTCTTCGGCGCGTTCGGCCTGCTCATCTCCGTTCTGACGACCTCGGTCCAGGAGTACCTGCCCTGGTTCACCATCGTCATCGGCCTGGCCCTGGTCGTGCTCGGCGGCTGGCTGGTGACCGGGCGGGAACTGCTGGTCCGCCTGCCCCGCATCCAGGCGGGCGGCCTGACGGGTTCACTGGCGGGACTGTACGGATACGGCGTCTCGTACGCCGTCGCCTCCCTGTCGTGCACGATCGCGCCGTTCCTGGCCGTGACCGGGCTGGTGTCCGGCGGCACGGGCATCGCGGCCGGACTGGCGGCGTTCGCCGCGTACGGCATCGGCATGGGCCTGGTCGTGGGGCTCCTGTCGATGCTGGTGGCGCTGGCACGCGAGGCGGCCGTGGCGCGCACCCGCCGGATACTGCCGCACGTCTCCCGCGTCAGCGGCGCCCTCCTCCTCCCGGCCGGGCTCTACGTCACCTACTACGGCTGGTACGAGACCCGCCTCAATGCGGGCGCCTCGGCCGACTCCACGGTCGTGGACACCGCCACCGAGGTCCAGGGCGCGCTCACGACCTGGCTGGACCAGCTCGGCGTCTGGTGGATCGCCGCCGCCTTCACCGCCCTCGTGGCCGCGACCCTGGCGGCGCACCGTCTGCGGCGCCACCGGGCGGCACCCGAGAAGGACGCCGCGCAACGGTGACCGGCCCGTGACTCAGCCGATCCGAAGATGCGCGACGACGGGGAAGTGGTCGGAGGCGTACAGCCCGCCGACGCGGTACGGGTCGATCTCGGCCCACGACGTCCGCACCCGCCCGCGCGCCAGGATCCAGTCGAGCCGCCTGCCGTTCCGCCTCGGGGGATGCCACCGCGCGAGCGTGCCGTACTGGGTGCTGCGCTTCTGGGCCGTCGTCCACGTGTCCTGGAACGCGCCGGCCCCGGTGAGGGTCGTGTACACGGGCGAGGCCCCGGCGGCGGCGTTGAAGTCACCGGTCATCACCACCGGGACCCCCGCCTGGAACCCGCGGACGCGGCGGAGGATCAGCTCGGCGCTCTTCATCCGCGACTCCGCCGACCCGTTGTCCAGATGCGTGTTCACCTGGTACAGGACCGCGCCGGTGCGCCGATCGCGGAACTTGGCCCAGGTCACCATCCGCACGTACCGGTTCCCCCAGCTCGCGGAACCGATGGCGTCGGGGGTGTCGGACAGCCAGAAGTGGTCGAAGTCCAGGACCTCGAACCGCTTGGCGTAGAAGATCGCAAGGATCTGGTCCTTGGTGCCGCCCTGGGTGCCGAGCCCGATCCAGCGGTGGTCCGGCAGCATCTCGGCGAGGTCGCGAATCTGATGCCACCGCCCCTCCTGGACGCCCAGCAGGTCGGGATCATGACGGCCGAGGAGACGCCCGACCAGCTTCCGCCGGGTGCGCCAGTCCCGTGGCGGCGGATCGTTGACCCCCCGCACGTTGTAGGTCATCACCCGCACAGTCGCGTCGCCCCGCGCCGGTTCGGCGACCACGAACCCCGAGACGAGCACCAGCGCCCCGGCGGCGACCAGCGCCCAGAACCACCGACGCCTGTCCATCACACTCCCGCCGCGGAACCGGGACCGACACCCCACACCCTCTGAACATCCCCGCCCGAACCGAATCGATCAAGACCACCCACAGCAATCCCCACCCTGCCGCCATCGACCGTGCTTCCCGTTCCGGCGCTGCGGGCCGGTGAACAGTCATGAAGCCGCAAAGAAGTAAACCCGAAGCGGGCCGATGCTTGACTCGCCATGTCAGTGGATGGAGCGGCCGATGCTCCACCTCAGCGAGAAAGACATCCCAGGAGGTTTGAATGTCAAGCCGCGGCGCTTTGAGGGTGATGCGACCAGGCGGTCGTCTCGTCGTAGAGCGTTCCGGTTTTGAGGCAGCCGTGCAGGATGCCGACGAGCCGGTTGG
>NZ_SMLC01000169.1 GCF_004349245.1 Actinomadura sp. 6K520
CCTGGGGGAAATGACGAAGGAGTGGCGGCCCGCGCTCTCCGCGGGCACACCACTCCCAACTCGTCCGTGGAGCTATGGGGATTCGAACCCCAGACCTCCTCCATGCCATGGAGGCGCGCTACCAACTGCGCCATAGCCCCGCGATCGAGGAAAAGCTTAGTGCACGTTGGGAGCACTCGGGACGTGGTCCGCGGTGGGAGGTCCCGCCGCGGCCCGCGTGGCGTCTCAGTCCTGCCCCGAGGTGTCGGAGTGCGGGCGGACGTGGTCGATCGCGGCCACGTACGCGGTGAGGTTCTGGATCCACTCGGCCGGAAGGCCGAGGAGGCCGTTCTGCTGGGCGGATTGGCCGGGCTCGGTGAGGTAGGCGCTGTTGGGCTCGTCGGCGTGCGCGTTCTGCTGCGGCATGTCCTCCGGCGCGGTCGTGGCGTTGATCGAGCAGAGCACCCGGCCGACGTCGGGCTGGTTCGGCAGCAGCTTGAAGTAGGACAGGATCTGGAGTGCCTGGGTGCAGTCCTGTTCGCTGTAGGGGCCCTCGGCCTGGGGCGGCGGTGCCTCCTCCGCGGACGCGGAGGTGGGCGCGCCGATGGCGGTGACGGTCGCCACGGCCAGCGCGACGGGAAGCAGCTTTGCGGCCGTACGGCTCTTCATGGGTCAGCCCTCTTTTCGATCATGCATCGCCACCCGAGGCTGTTCCCTCATGATCGACAAGGTGAAGCGCCGCCGGACCGAAAGGTAGCCGCCACCATGGCGAACCTTTAGCAGACCGCGGGGTTCCAGGGGGCCGTCTCCTGGGGGAAATGACGAAGGAGTGGCGGCCCGCGCTCTCCGCGGGCACACCACTCCCAACTCGTCCGTGGAGCTATGGGGATTCGAACCCCAGACCTCCTCCATGCCATGGAGGCGCGCTACCAACTGCGCCATAGCCCCGCCGCTGCGTGGACGTTCATCCCGCAGCGCCTGGCCAGTGTATAGGACGGCGGAGGCAGGTCTCGAATCGTTTCGGGTGTCAGGTTCCGGTGTCGGGGCGGTCGTCGCTGAGGACGGGCTCGGGCAGGGTGCCGGCGTTGTGCTCCGTCAGGCGCCAGCCCCCGTCGCGCATCTCGGTGACGACGGACCAGCAGCAGTTCGACAGCCCGCCGAGGCGTTCCCAGGTCTCCTCCGGCAGGCCGAGGAGGTGGGACATGCCGAGCCGCAGGGCGGCGCCGTGCGAGGCGACGACGAGCTGGCCGGTGGGCGGCAGGTCGTCCAGGGCGCGTTCGAGGGCGGCGCCGACGCGTTTGGCCACCTGGGCGCTGGTTTCGCCGCCGGGGGGCTGCCAGGCGGAGTGCTCGGCGGGGTAGCGTTCGCGGATCTCGCGGGAGGTGAGGCCCTCCCAGGCGCCGCCGTCCCGCTCGATGAGGTCGGCGTCGTAGCGCACGGGAAGCCCGGTGATGTCGGCGAGGGCCTGAGCGGTGTCGGCGGCCCGGCGGAGCGGGGACGACAGCAGGGCGGTGGGGCGGAGGCCGGCAAGGAGCCGAGCGGCGCGCTGGGCCTGCTCGACGCCGGTCTCGTCGAGCGGGATGTCGGTCTTGCCCTGGAAGCGGCGCTCGACGTTCCAGGAGGTCTGGCCGTGCCGCCAGAGGACGAGGCGTCGTCTGCCGGGCTCGCGGGCCGGGCGGGCGTCAGTCACTCGGGCTCCCGACGGCGCGGGACTGCGGGGCGGTGACGCTCTCGGGCAGTTCGAGGACGGGGCAGTCTTTCCAGAGCCGTTCGAGGGCGTAGAACATGCGGTCCTCTTCGTGCTGGATGTGCACGATGATGTCCGCGTAGTCCAGCAGGATCCAGCGGCCTTCGCGCTCACCTTCGCGGCGGACGGGCCTGGCGTCGGCTTCCTCGCGGAGGCGTTTCTCGACTTCGTCGACGATGGCGCGGACCTGGCGGTCGCTGGGGGCCGAGCAGAGCAGGAACGCGTCGGTGATGACGAGCTGCTCGCTCACGTCGTAGGCAAGAATGTCGTCGGCCAGCTTGTCGCCCGCCGCCTCGGCGGCGATCCGGACGAGCTGCGCCGCCCTCTCGGATGCGGTCACGATGCGCTCGCGATCCTCCCTGTAGGCGTCGTCTCCACCAACACCTTCTCACGGGTACCGGTGGTCGGACCTCTTTGTTGCTGTACGACCGCAATGCCGCTGCGGTCCCTGCGCTTCCCAGGGTATGCGGCGGGTGGGACGGGCGTTCATCCCCTGGCGGCGTCGCGGTAGAGGTCGCGTTTGTTGATGTATTGGACGATGCCGTCCGGGACCAGGTACCAGATGGGTTCGCCCGAGTGGACGCGGTCGCGGCACTCCGTGGACGAGATGGCCAGCGCGGGGACCTCCATGAGGGAGACCCGCCCGTTGGGGAGGCCGGGATCGGCCAGCCGGTGGCCGGGACGGGTGACGCCGACGAAGTGCGCCAGCTCGAACAGTTCGTCGGTGTCGTGCCAGGTCAGCATCTTCTCCAGCGCGTCGGCGCCGGTGATGAAGAACATGTCGGCGTCGGGGCCGTGGATGCCGCGCATGTCGCGGAGCGTGTCGACGGTGTAGGTGGGGCCGGGGCGGTCGATGTCGACGCGGCTGACGGAGAAGCGGGGATTGGACGCGGTGGCGATCACGGCCATGAGGTAGCGGTCCTCGGCGGGGGTGATCCCGTGGTCCTGCTTGTGGGAGGACAGTCCGGTGGGCACGAAGACGACCTCGTCGAGGGAGTAGAAGTGCGCCACCTCGCTCGCGGCCACGAGGTGGCCGTGGTGGATCGGGTCGAACGTGCCGCCCATGATCCCCAGCCGCCGCTTTTGCGTCATGACGACGAGAATAGCCAGCCGGGCCGCGAGCCCGGAACGACGGGCCGGGGTCAGGCCAGGCCGGGCAGCGGCGGGTCGCCGTCCTCCCAGGAGACGACGCGGACGGCCTTGCCGACCTCGACCCTGGGCACGGTGCCCTCGGGCAGGACGAACACCTCGGCGGTCAGCCCGAGCGACTCGTGGAGGCGGTGGACGAGCTCGGCCCGGGGGTCGCCCGACAGCGCCTCGCAGGCGACGACAAGGCGAACCGCCGGCCCGCGACGGTCGACGACGAGCTGGTAGTGCGGCCGGACCAGCCCGGATCCCAGCAGGACGCGCTCCACCTCGCTCGGGTACACGTTGACGCCCCGGACGACGATCATGTCGTCGGTACGGCCGAGCACCTTGCTCATCCGGACCAGGGTCCGCCCGCAGTTGCACTCGCCGCGGTCCAGGGACGCGATGTCGCCCGTCCGGTAGCGCAGCAGCGGAAGGGCCTGCTTCGTCGGCGTCGTGAACACCAGCTCGCCGGGGGTGCCGTCCTCGACCGGCTCGCCCGTCCCGGGATCGACGGCCTCGACGATGAAGTGGTCCTCGTTGACGTGCAGGCCGTTCTGCTCCAGGCACTCGGTGGCCACGCCCGGGCCGATGACCTCGGACAGGCCGTAGATGTCCATCGCCTTGATCGGCAGGACGTCCTCGATGGCGGTGCGCATCTCCTCCGACCAGGGCTCCGCCCCGAACAGCCCGGCCTTCAGCGCGGGCGCTTCGACGCCGGCCTCGGCGAGGGCCTCACCGAGCCGGAGCGCGTAGGCGGGAGTGCAGGTGAGGATGTCGGCTTGGAGATCGGTGAGCATGCGTACCTGCCGGTCGGTCATGCCGCCGGACATCGGCACCACGGTCGCGCCGAGCGCCACGGCCCCCTGGTGGATGCCGATCCCGCCCGTGAACAGCCCGTAGCCGTAGGCGTTGTGGACGATGCTGCCGGGCGACGCGCCCGCACACGCCAGGGAGCGCGCGCACATGGCCGCCCACAGGTCGAGGTCGGCCTTGGTGTAGGCGACGAGCGTGGGGCGTCCCCGCGTGCCGCTGGACCCGTGCACCGCCGCGACCTGGTCGCGGTGGACGGCCAGCATCCCGAACGGGTAGTTGTCCCAGAGGTCCTGCTTGGTGGTGAACGGGAGGTTCCGCAGGGCGGCGAGCGTCACGTCGGAGCCGCCGGCGACCCCCGCCTCCTTGAGCCGCCGCCCCTGCAACCCGCCCGCGGCGAGCAGCCGGTCGACCAGCCCCCACAGCCGGTGCCGCTGCAGCGCGGCGCGCTCGTCCGGAGACATCGCCTCGGCTTTGGGGTCGAACATGGGTCTCCTCCCGGACGGGGGCCGGAGCCGGACGGGGACCCGGCGCCGGGGAACCCTGCGGCTCGGCGGTTCGTCGGAACTACCATGCCAGACATGACGGAGAACACACCGGATCGAGCACGTACGCGGTTCCCGGGGATCAGTTCCCGGGCCTACGAACACCCGGCGGACCGTTCGGCGCTGGTGGCGCTGCGTTCGCTCTCCGGGTTCGACGTCGTGCTGCGCAAGATGTCGGGCCTGATCAACGAGCGGTCGCTGCGGCTGATGTTCCTCGGCGGGACGGTGCGCGTGGGCGAGGACCAGTTCCGCAACATCTACGACATGGTCAGGGACGCCTCGTACGCCCTGGACATGCCGGAGGTGCCGGAGCTGTACGTCCGGCAGGACCCGACGCCGAACGCGATGGCGCTCGGCTCCGACAACCCGTTCATCGTGCTGAACACCGGGCTGATCGACCTGCTGGACGACGAGGAGCTGCGCTTCGTCGTCGGGCACGAGGTCGGGCACATCCTGTCCGGGCACGCGGTGTACCAGACGATGATGCAGATCCTGCTGCAGCTGGGGTCGCGGCTGGCGTGGCTGCCGCTCGGCAACGTCGGCATCGCGGCGATCATCATCGGGCTGCGCGAGTGGTTCCGGAAGGCGGAGCTGTCGTCGGACCGGGCCGGGCTGCTGGTCGGCCAGGACCTGGACGCGGCGAAGCGGGTGCACATGAAGCTCGCCGGCGGTGTCCGGCTGGGCGAGATGAGCAGCGAGGCGTTCCTGCGACAGGCCCGCGAGTACGACGAGGCAGGCGACGTCCGCGACGGCATCCTGAAGTTCCTGAACCTGCTCGGGCAGTCGCACCCGTTCGCGGTGATCCGGTTCGCCGAGATCGACCGGTGGGCGCGCAGCGGCGAGTACGACCGCATCCTCGCCGGTGACTACCCGCGCCGCGACGACGACGGCAGCGCGTCGGTCAGCGACGGGGTCAAGGAGGCGGCCCGGTCGTACCGGGAGTCGTGGGAGCGGACGGCCGACCCGTTCGTCGGCAAGGTCCGCGACATGGCGGACGCGGCGGCCGGCGCGGCCGGCGGGCTGTTCGACCGTTTCGCCCGTCGCGACAGCGGGCCGACGGCCGGCAACTGAACGGCAGCAGGGGCCGCCGCGACACGGACGCGGCGGCCCTTTCGCGTGCGCCTAGAACGGTGCGGGGATGAGGAGTTCGACGTTGCGGTCGGCGGCTTCGCCGCGCCGCTCGGTGTCGCGGTCCTGCCAGTCGTTGCCCGCCAGTTCGCGGGACAGGGACGCCAGCCGGACGGGGTCGTCGAGGCGTCCGCCGTAGGACGCCGGGCCCGCCGAGTCCAGGATCGTCGTGAAGATCGACAGGGTGCCGTCGCCGTTGTCGGCGAGCTCGACGATGCGGCTCTGCTGCGGGAAGTCGATGTGCGCGGCCGTGTTCACCTCCCAGAAGCCCCCGCTCCCCTGCCGGGTGTGCGGGATCACGTGGTTGCGGTGCGTGTGGCCGTTCACCCAGAGGATGACGTTCGGGTAGCGCAGCAGGAGCGCCTTCACCTCGTCGCCGAGGACGCGGTCGCCGCCCAGGCCGTTCTCCATCGACCCGATCGGGTGGTGGCTGAACAGGACGAACAGCCGGTCCTGCACAGCGTGCCTGACGACCGATCCGTCCGGCGCGAAGTAGCGGCTGCTGCCCGCCTTGAGCTGCGCCTCCAGCCACGCGAACTGCGCTTTGTCGAGGGAACCCTCGGAGTAGCCGTTCTGGTTGACGGTGTCGAGGACGAGACCCCGCACGACGCCCTTGTCGAACGCGTAGTACGCCGTCCCGTCGCGGAGGTTGGCCCAGGTGAAACCGTGGCCGCGGAGGGGCTTGCTGGTCTTGAAGTGCTCGGCGACGACCTCGGCGCGGGACAGCAGCCGCCGGTTCCAGTCGGCGGTGACCTGGCGAAACAGTCCCCCGGAGGCGCCCTGCTCGCGGCTGAGGCGGACGAGTTCGGCGGCGTCCCCCTTGCTGACCATGCGGGCGAGGCGTTCGGCCTGGCCGCTGTCGGCCGGTGCGCCGATCTTGATGCCGCCGGTGGCGAGGCCCGAGATGAGCGGGTTGACCGGCAGGTTGCCCTGGATCAGGCCGTCGTGGTTGCCGAACACGGCGTACCACGGGGAGTGCAGGCCGGTCGCCTTGAACGGCCTGCGCGCGGCGTCGAGCAGGCCCTGCACCCGCGGGAAGCCGTGCCTGGCGATCGGATGGTCGGTACCGGCGCCGGGCGGCGCGCCGTCGGGGTGCCAGTAGGCGCGGTCGTAGGCCGCCCAGTCCATGACGCCCTCGTACCGGTTCGGGTCGCCGGAGTCGGGGCGGACGCGCTCGCCGTCCAGCAGGTCGATGATCCAGCGGACCTCGTTGTACTGGGCGTTGTCGGTGGTGTCGCCGGTGTTGATGGTGAACGCCAGCCCGAGGCCGGTGGCGGGACCGCGCCCGACCTTGTTCATCGCCTGCACCATCGCCTCGCCGACCTGCGTCGACAGGATCTCCTGCGGACGGTACCCGCCCTCGGGGAACCCGCTGATGACGTCCCTGAAGCGGTCGATGAACTCGACGCGGGCCGGGGACTGCGCGTCGAGGACGTGCACGTCGGTGAGGTGCCCGAAGGCCAGGACGCCGCGGCGGGTGGCGGCGCGGCGCGCGGACGCGGCGCCGCCCAGGTCGCGCCGCAGCAGGTACGGCTCGCCGGGCCCGGTGACCACGGGACGGTACCCGCCGGCGCCCGCCGCGCCGAGCACGTACGTCCGGTCCAGGGTGGTCCCGGCCACGGGGCCGCGCAGCGCGGGGGCGGCCGCGGCGGGGCGCGACGGGTACGCGGTCAGTCCGGTGGCGGCGATTCCCGCGCCGAGGGCGGCGCCCTTCAGGACGCGGCGGCGGCTGTACTCACGAGTCACAATCGTGAATCAGACCACACCCACAACGTGACATCAATGGCAAAAGTGTCACAACTTACATGCCGCCGCGTCTGACGGGCCCTCGGGGCAGGTGTCAGCCCCGCACATGGCCCTCACCGGTCACCACGTACTTCGTGGACGTCAGCTCCGGCAGCCCCATCGGGCCGCGGGCGTGGAGCTTCTGCGTCGAGATGCCGATCTCCGCGCCGAAGCCGAACTCCTCGCCGTCGGTGAAGCGGGTCGAGGCGTTCACCATCACGGCCGCCGAGTCGACCAGCGCGACGAAACGCTTCGCGGCGGGCTGGGACATGGTGACGATCGCCTCGGTGTGGCCCGAACCGTACCGGCGGATGTGGTCGACGGCGTCCTCAAGGGAGTCCACGACGCGGCCGGCGATGTCCAGGGAGAGGTACTCGACGGTCCAGTCGTCCTCGGTCGCCTCCACGACGTCTTCGCCGTACGCCCGGATGCGGTCGTCGCCGTGCACCGTGACCCCCGCGTCCTTGAGTGCCTCAAGCGCGCGCGGGACGAACCTGTCGGCGATGTCGGCGTGCACCAGGAACGTCTCTGCGGCGTTGCACACCGACGGACGCTGCGTCTTGGCGTTCAGCAGCACGTCCAAGGCCATGTCGATGTCGGCGTCGGCGTCCACGTACACCGCGCAGTTCCCGACACCCGTCTCGATCACGGGGACGGTCGACTCCTCCACCACCGAGTTGATCAGGGAGGCGCCGCCGCGCGGGATCAGCACGTCCACCAGGCCGCGCGCCCGCATCAGGTGCTTCACCGACTCGCGGGACGTGCCGGGGACGAGCTGGACGGCGTCCCCCGGGACCTCGGTGCCGGCCAGCGCGCCCTGCATCACCCCGACCAGGGCGGTGTTCGAGTCGTACGCCGACGACGAGCCGCGCAGCAGCGCCACGTTCCCGCTCTTCAGGCACAGCGCGGCGGCGTCCACGGTCACGTTCGGGCGGCCCTCGTAGATGATCCCGACGACGCCGAGCGGCACCCGCACCTGCCGCAGTTCCAGCCCGTTCGGCAGCACGCCGCCACGCACCGTCTCCCCCACCGGGTCCGGCAGCGCGGCGACCTTGCGGACGGCGTCGGCGATCGCGGCGATCCGCTCCGCCGACAGGCTCAGCCGGTCGATCATGTACTCGGAGATGCCGTTCGCGCGGGCCCGCGCGACATCGGACTCGTTGGCCTTGACGATCTCCGGTGCGGCGGCGACCAGCGCGTCCGCGATCCGGTGCAGCGCGGCGTCCTTCGCCGCACGCGGCAGCGGCGCCAGGCCCGCCGCGGCCTCCCGGGCGCGCCGCGCCACCCGCAGGAACTCCTCGCGCTCGCTCATCACTGCTCCTCGATCTCAGTCGGCCAGGACCACCAGGTGGTCCCGGTGGATTATCTCGCGCTCGTACTCGACGCCCAGCTCGCGGGACAGCCATCGGGTCGAGCGGCCCATCAGCTCGGGGACCTCGGACGCGTCGTAGTTCACCAGCCCGCGGGCGACCACGCGGCCGGCGGTGTCGCACAGGTCGACGGGGTCGCCGGCGGCGAAGTCGCCCTCCACGCCCGTGACGCCCGCGGGGAGCAGCGACTTGCGGCGCCGCACGACCGCCTCGACGGCGCCGGGATCGAGCATGACCCGGCCCTGGCCGGTGGTGGCGTGGGCGAGCCACAGGTCCCGCGTCGACATGCGGCGCCCCTCCGCGGGGTGGAAGAGGGTCCCGACCTCGTCCCCGGCGAGGGCCTGCGCGGCGGACGCGGCGTTCGTCAGCACCACCGGGATGCCCGCGATCCGGGCCGCCTCGACCTTGGTGACCATGCCGCCGGTGCCGACCCGCCCGGACCGGCCGAGCTTGACGTCCCGCAGGTCGGCGGGCCCGCGGACGTCGCCGATGCGGCGGGCGCCGGGCTGGCGCGGGTCGCCGGTGTAGAGGGCGTCCACGTCCGACAGCAGGACCAGCGCGTCCGCGCGGATCAGGTGGGCGACGAGCGCGGCGAGCCGGTCGTTGTCGCCGAACCGGATCTCGTCGGTGGCGACGGTGTCGTTCTCGTTCACGATCGGCAGCACGCCGAGGGCGAGGAGCTGCGCGAGCGTGCGCTGCGCGTTGCGGTGGTGCGAGCGGCGCATCATGTCGTCGGCGGTCAGCAGCACCTGCCCGACCGTCAGCGCGTGCCGCGCGAACGACGAGGTGTAGCGGGCGAACAGCTGGCCCTGCCCCACGCTCGCCGCCGCCTGCTGGGTGGCGAGGTCCCGGGGGCGGCGGGTCAGCCCCAGCGGCCCCAGCCCGGCGGCGATCGCACCGGACGAGACGAAGACGATCTCGGTGCCGTCGGCGCGCCGGCCGGCCAGGACGTCCACCAGCGCGTCGATGCGGCCCTCGTCGAGCACGCCGTCGGGCGTGGTGAGCGACGACGACCCCGCCTTCACCACGAGCCGCCGGGCCTTCGCGATCGCCTCGCGCTCGCTCATTGAACGTCTCTCCTCAGCGGTCTCGCGCTAACCCAGGCGGCGGTCCGTGCCGCGGGGGCCGGACGCGCCGCCGCCGGCGGCGATCTCCGGCTCCCAGTCGAAGACGATGGAGTCGTCGATGGTCCCGATCAGGACGGTGGCGCCCGCCGCGGCGCCCGCCGCGGCGAGCGCGTCCTCCACGCCGAGGCGCGCGAGCCGGTCGGCGAGGTAGCCGACGGCCTCGTCGTTGGCGAAGTCGGTCTGCCGCAGCCACCGGACCGGCTTCGCGCCGGTGATCAGGTACGTGTTGTTCCCGACGTCCCTGATCTCGAAGTCGGCGCCGCCGGCGACCGGCTCCGGCCGGATGACCAGGCGGGTCGGCTCCGGCGGCGGCAGCGACGCGCGGTACTCCTCCACCATCGCCGCCATCGCGTACGACAGCTCCCGCAGCCCCTCGCGCGTGGCCGCCGACACCTCGAAGACCCGCAGGCCGCGCGCCTCGAACTCGGGCCTGACCAGCTCGGCGAGGTCGCGGCCGTCCGGCACGTCGACCTTGTTCAGCACGACGATGCGGGGCCGGTCCGACAGCGGCCGGTCGCCGAGGACACGGTCGTACGCCCGCAGTTCGCGTTCGATGACCTCGAAGTCGCTGACCGGGTCGCGTCCCGGCTCCATCGTCGCGCAGTCGAGGACGTGCGCGAGGGTGGACGAGCGCTCGATGTGCCGGAGGAAGTCGAGGCCGAGGCCGCGGCCCTCGCTGGCGCCCTCGATGAGGCCCGGCACGTCCGCGACCGTGAACGTCGTGTCGCCCGCGCGCACCACCCCGAGGTTCGGGATCAGCGTCGTGAACGGATAGTCGGCGATCTTCGGCTTGGCGGCGGACAGCGCCGCGATCAGCGACGACTTGCCCGCGCTGGGGAACCCGACGAGCGCGACGTCCGCGACGCTCTTCAGCTCCAGGACGACGTCGCGCGCCTCCCCCGGCTCGCCGAGCAGCGCGAACCCGGGCGCCTTGCGCCGGGCCGACGCCAGCGCGGCGTTCCCGAGCCCGCCGCCGCCGCCCCGCGCGATCACGAAGCGGGTGCCCTCGCCGACCAGGTCGGCCAGGATCTCCTCGCCCTCCTTCACGACGGTGCCGTCCGGGACGGGCAGGACCACGTCGCCGCCGTCCGCGCCGGTCCGGTGGCCGCCCTGCCCGGGCCTGCCGTTGCCGGCCTTGCGGTGCGGGCGCCGGTGGTAGTCCAGGAGGCTCGCGGTGTTGGAGTCGACGACCAGGACGACGTCGCCGCCGCGGCCGCCGTTCGCGCCGTCCGGCCCGCCGAGCGGCTTGAACTTCTCCCGGTGGATCGAGGCGCAGCCGTTGCCGCCGTTGCCCGCGGCGACGTGCAGTACCACCCGGTCGACGAACTGCGCGCCCGATCCCGCTCCAGCGGCCACGGTGAATCTCCTCAGTGAAAAGGACGAAGGGGCGGACCGAAACCGGTCCGCCCCTTCAAAAACGTCTGGTACCCAGGCGGACTATTCCGCCGGCGGGACGACGCTCACGGCGTTGCGGCCACGGTAGCGGCGGAACTGCACCGCGCCCGCGACCAGCGCGAACAGCGTGTCGTCACCGCCGCGCCCGACGCCCGGGCCGGGGTGGAAGTGGGTGCCGCGCTGCCGGACGATGATCTCGCCGGCGTTGACGACCTGGCCGCCGAACCGCTTCACGCCGAGGCGCTTGGCGTTGGAGTCGCGACCGTTACGGCTGGACGATGCGCCCTTCTTGTGTGCCATGAGACCGCTCTCCCTTACTTCCCGGCCTTGATACCGGTGATCTTGACCTCGGTGTAGGGCTGACGGTGACCCATCCGCCGCTTGTACCCGGTCTTGTTCCGGTAGTGCATGATGTTGATCTTCGGGCCCTTGACCGCGCCGACGATCTCTGCGGTCACCTCGTAGCGGGCGAGGTCGGCCGCCTTGCTGACGACGTCGTCGCCGTCCACGACCAGCAGGGCCTGAAGCTTGACGGTCGAGCCGACCTCTCCGGCCAGCTTGTCGACGGTCAGCACGTCATCGACGGCGACCTTCTCCTGCCTGCCGCCTGCGCGGACAATCGCGTACACCGCGGAAACCCTTCGTCTGCGCGCGCTTCCGGAACGAACCGGTCCCACGCGTGGCTTACCAGCCCCCGGGTGGGGGCCTACCCCCGGCACCGGGCCGAGGGCGGCACACCAGAGGAGGACCCCTGGCGCTCTCTGCTTGGTCTCACCGGATCGGCGAGGTGAGCACCGAACGGGCCCCGGAGGGGCTCGCGGTGCGAGTTCGGGCGACGCGCCGACGACGCGCCGAAGTCCGAGGATACCGGATGGCCACACCCGAAGCGAATTGCGCGGGCCGGGCGGCAGGGCCGCCCGGCCTTACGCTGCGCTGGGTGGTCGGGCCTCTTGGGGTTACTCCGCTTCGGCCGGGGTCTGGCGGGAGGAGGGGTCGCTGCCGTTCAGGGCCGGGTCCGTGCCGTTCGCGGTGGGGGTCACCGGGTCGGTGCCGTCCAGGGACTCCAGGACGCCCGGAGGTGCGTCGGCCACCTCTTCGGCGGCTTCGGCGGCCTCCACCGCGGCCTGTGCGGGGGACTCGTCCTCGCCGTCGATCTCGGGTGGCGGGCCTGCGGGGCGCTTGGCCGGGCCCGTCCTCCGCGGGCGGGTGCGCACCGGCTCCGGCTCCGGCTCCGGCATGGCCTCTTCGACGTGGATCGGCTCGGGTGCGGGCTCCGGTGCGGGCTCCGGTGCGGGCTTGGGTGCGGGCTCCGCGGGTGTTTCGTGCCTGGCCAGCTTCTCTTCGACGACCCTTTCGACCTCGCCCTTGCGCTTGCGGCGGCGGCCGCTCTCCTTGCCGGCGGCCTTGTCCGCCTTCGGCTCGACCGGGGTCAGGTGGACGTGGATGCCGCGTCCGTTGCACGACTCGCAGGTCTCCGAGAACGCCTCCAGGAGGCCCTGGCCGACGCGCTTGCGGGTCATCTGGACCAGGCCCAGCGAGGTGACCTCGGCTACCTGGTGCTTGGTGCGGTCCCGCGACAGGCACTCCACGAGGCGGCGCAGCACCAGGTCCCGGTTGCTCTCCAGCACCATGTCGATGAAGTCGACGACGATGATGCCGCCGATGTCGCGGAGCCGGAGCTGGCGGACGATCTCCTCGGCCGCCTCCAGGTTGTTGCGGGTGACGGTCTCCTCGAGGTTGCCGCCCTGCCCGGTGAACTTGCCGGTGTTGACGTCGATGACCGTCATGGCCTCGGTGCGGTCGATCACCAGCGAGCCGCCGGACGGCAGCCACACCTTGCGGTCCATCGCCTTGGCGATCTGCTCGTCGATGCGGAACGCCGACAGCGCGTCCTGGTCGCCGGTCCAGCGCTCGACGCGGTCGGCGAGGTGCGGCGCGACGTACTCGACGTACTCGGAGATCGTGTCCCAGGCGTCGGCGCCGGACACGACGAGCTTGGAGAAGTCCTCGTTGAAGATGTCGCGGACGACGCGGATCGTCAGGTCGGGCTCACCGTAGAGAAGGGAGGGCGCGGAAGCCGTCTTCACCTTCTTCTGGATGCTCTCCCACTGCGCGGCGAGCCGCGACACGTCGCGGGACAGCTCCTCCTCCGTGGCACCCTCGGCCGCGGTCCGGACGATCACGCCGGCGTGCTCCGGCATGACCTTCTTCAGGATCGACTTGAGGCGGCTGCGCTCCTTGTCGGGGAGCTTGCGGCTGATGCCGGTCATCGAGCCGTCCGGCACGTAGACCAGGTAGCGGCCGGGCAGCGAGACCTGACTGGTGAGGCGGGCGCCCTTGTGGCCGAGCGGGTCCTTGGTGACCTGGACGAGCACGGACTGGCCCGACTTCAGCGCCGACTCGATGCGGCGCGGCTGGCCCTCCAGCCCGGAGGCGTCCCAGTTGACCTCGCCCGCGTACAGGACGGCGTTGCGGCCCTTGCCGATGTCGACGAACGCCGCCTCCATCGACGGCAGCACGTTCTGGACCTTGCCCAGGTAGACGTTGCCCACGTACGACTGGTGGGTGGCGCGGTTGACGTAGTGCTCGACGAGGACGTCGTCCTCCAGGACGGCGATCTGCGTGCGCTCGCCTTCCTGCCGCACCACCATGACCCGCTCGACGGACTCGCGGCGCGCGAGGAACTCGGCCTCGGTGATCACCGGCGGGCGGCGGCGGCCCTGCTCCCGGCCCTCCCGGCGGCGCTGCTTCTTGGCCTCCAGGCGGGTCGAGCCACGGACGGACTGGACCTCGTCCTCGGCGGCGCGGCTCTCCGCGGCACGCGCGGTGCGGACGTGCACGACGGTGTTGGGCGGGTCGTCGGTGCCGTTCGCACCGTCGCCGTCGGTCCCGGTCCGGCGCCTGCGGCGGCGCCGGCGGCGGCTCGTCCCGGACTCGCCGTCGGCGTCATCGTCGGCGGACTCCTCCTCGGCCTCCTCGGCCTTGGCCTTGGCGGCCTTCTTGGCCTTGCCGCCGTCGGTCTTGGCGGCGGCCTTCTTGGCCTTGGCGCCGCCGGTCTTGGCGCCGCCGGTCTTGGCGCCGCCGGTCTTGGCGGGCTGCTCGTCCCCGGAGTCGCCGGCCTCGGCGTCCGCGCCGTCCTGGGCGTCCTGGGCGTCCTGGCCGCTCTCCGCCTCGTCCTCGCCGCCCTCCTTGCCCCGGCCGCGGCCGCGTCCGCCGCGGCGGCGGCGCCGGCGGGACGGGCGGTCGTCGGAGTCGTCGTCGTCGTCGGACTGCCGCTCGACGGACTCGTCGTCACCGGTGTCGTGGTCGGCGGGTTCGGCGTCGCGCTTCGGCTCGTCCTTCGGGCGGGCGGGGGCCTCGGCCTTCGGCTGCGGCGGCTGGAAGACGACCATCGGCGGCTGGAACGTCACGCCGGGGACGCCGACGCCGCTCGCGGGCTCGATGTCGGACACCTGCTCGGCAGGGGTCTCGGTCCCCGGTGAGGGGACCTCGGGCACCGCCGGGACGGCGGGCACGTCGGGCGCGGTGGCGGCGGACGCGGAGCGGCGGCGGGTCCGGGTGCGGGTCGGCGGCGCCTCCTCGGACCGCTCGCCGGCGTCGGCGCCCGCGGGGTCGGACTCGGTGTCCGGGGACGTCTCGGCGCCGGTCATGGGGACGGGCTCGGCCGTCTCGGCGGCCTTCCCGCTCCTGGTGCGGGTGCGCGTCCGGGGGGTGCGCTTCAGCGGCTCGGTCTCTTCGGAGGGCGGGTCCTCCGCGGATTCCGGCGCGGGGGCCTCCGCCCCCGCGGGGGGCTCGGCGG
>NZ_SMLC01000016.1 GCF_004349245.1 Actinomadura sp. 6K520
CCCACATCGGCGCGCTGCGCGGCATCATCCACGCCGCCACCGTCGCCTCCACCGCATTCGGCCCCATCCTCCTGGCCCTGGGCCACGACCTGGCCGGCTCTTACACACCACCACTCATGCTCTCCGCGGCCCTCCCGGCACTGATCGGACTCCTCGTGACCCTCGTGCGGCCCCCGCGATTCCCGGCGGACGAAGAATGCGAAAGGGCACCGGGGCCGGACCGCGAGCCCCGGAAAAGCGGACATCCAAACTGAAGCGACTGCGGCCGTCACCGTCCCTCGGCTCAGCCGGGGAACGACACCGCGCCGAACGCGATAGGAACACGGTCGCTCCCCGTTGGGCTCACCGAGCGTCATCCGGCGTTCGGCCAATGGTTCCGGTTCGCGGACTGGGCAGGTACTTCAGCCCGGACGGGCTCTCCACCGGCGCGATCAGCCAATCGTGGCAAGCTCCAGCCGGCGGTGAACGTCCAGAATCTCCGCCAGCGGCAACCGCAGGACGACCACCCATGGCGGGGACGCCCCCATGCGGCAACTCTCGGCGTACACGCGAAGCTCGTCCATCCGGAGCCGGTGCGCCTCCACCCGGTGCTCCGCACCGCCGACCATCCGAAACCTGTAGAGGGGCATCCGACCTCCGAAGTCTCTACCCTACTCTAACGTTAGTGTAGAGTACGGTCATACGGTACCTCAGACTTCCGCGCCGACCAGGCGCATTTCGGATCGGCGATCGAGAGGAGGGATATTGGCGGTCTATCGCATCTACCTGGTTGACGGCGCACGCCAAGAACTCCTGGCGGACCGATGCAGGCGCACCGGGGCGCGCTACGTCTTCGAACGCGAGAACGCGTCCCGGGAGTTGGCGGGTCGTCCATGAAGTGGACGTGGCGGATGTCGCCCAACTCCAGGACGGGGTCGCCGTCGCTGACGACCGGTCACCCTCCTGACGAGTCCCGCATCTCCACTCTCACCTCACGTAAAATTAGGTCGAAGCCGCTGATGCCGAGTGAAAGAGACGGACCGTGCCGCGAAACATCGCCTGCCCGCACTGCGGTGAGGAGGAGAACCTCGTCGGCCGACCTGGACCGGACGGCATTCAGATCGTCTGTGAGGCGTGTGGCGCCTCGTTCCCCCGCGACGCGGCGGTGACCTGCGCCACCTGCGGCGGCGGCGACCTGATCCAGCGCCCCCGCGCCCTCACCCAGTACTCGCGGGGCACCCAGCTGTCCGTCACCAGCTGGAACAAGGCCCTCCTCTGCAACACCTGCGACGCCGCCATGGTCGCCCGCTCCAGCGAAGGCAAGCCCATCCCGCCGCACTACCAGCCCGCCGCCGCCTTCAGACGCGACCCCGAATCACCGGACGACACCCAGATCCTTCCCCGCTGACCCGGCCCCTCAGCGGACGGAACCACTCGTTGCGCACGACCGCAGAACTTGGGCTGGTGCCGATGTAGCGGCGCCGTTGGCTTGCAGTTCTTCGCGCCGTGTTTCGCTGGGTCAGCGGATCCAGAGGTCGGGGCCGAACACTTCGTAGCGGATGCGCTCGTCGGAGACGCCTGCGTCGTGCAGGCCCCGCCGGATCTTCCGCATGAACGGCAGCGAGCCGCACATGAACACGCGGGCCTTGTCCGGCAGCGGCAGTTCGGCCACGTCGATCCAGCCGGGCCGGACGTCCGCTGAGAGTTCGCCGGGCTCTTCGTACCAGGTCAGTTGCCGGAAATCGGTCATCCGGCCGCCCGCGGCGGCGATCTGCTCGCGCAGCGCGTGGGTGCGCGGGCTCCGGTCGGCGTGGACGGCGAGGACGGGGCGGTCCGGGTCCGCGGCCGCCAGGTGGTCGATCATCGCGGCGGCCGGGGTGATGCCGATGCCGGCGCTGATCAGGACGAGCGGGTCCTCGTCGTCGTCCAGGAAGACGTCGCCGAACGGCCGGGAGAGCTGGAGTTGCTCTCCGACCGGGACGTGGTCGAAGAGGTGGTTGGAGACGGCGCCGTCCGGCGCCTGGTCGCCGCGGACCCGGCGGACCGTGATCTGCGCGGTGTCGCCCGCCGCCCGCGACAGCGTGTACTGGCGGGGCTGGCGCAGCCCGTCCGGCAGTGTCACGGCGACGGAGACGTACTGGCCGGGGCGGTGTGTGGGGATCGTGCCGCCGTCGGCGGGCACCAGTACGAACGAGACGACGTCGTCGGCCTCGTGACGCCGTTCCACGACCCGCCACGGCCGGTACGGCGCCGCCGGGTCGCACGCGGCGTCCCGGTAGAGTCTGGCCTCCTCGGCGATCAGCAGCGTCGCGAACAGCCAGTACACCTCCGACCAGGCCGCGTGCACCTGCGGGGTCACCGCGTCGCCGAGCACGTCGGCCACCGCGTCCAGGAGGTGCCGCCCGACGATCGTGTACTGCTCGGGGCGGATGCCGAGTGAGGCGTGCTTGTGCGCGATCCGTGACAGCATCTGCTGGAACGGCGTGGCGGAGTCGGGGGAGACCAGGTGCGCGGCGAACGCGGCGACCGAGCCGGCGAGCGCCTGGCGTTGCTCGCCGTTCGCCTGGTTGCCCTGGTTGAACAGGTGCCGCAGCTCCGGATGCGCGGCGAACATGGCGGAGTAGAACCGGCCGGTGATCTCGATACCGTGGGCGCCGACGGCGGGCAGCGTGGTGCGCACGATGTCGGCGTGGTCGGAGGAGAGCATCAGGAGCCTTCCGGTGGGGGAGACGCCGCCGGGCTCGGCAGCGCCAGGGAGAGCAGGACCGGTTCGGGGGGCCCGGTCACCAGCTCTTGGAGCCGTACTTGGTTCAGCGAGGCGAGGAACGCCTCCTGCGCCGTCCGCAGCGCACTGCGCAGGCGGCACCCGTCGCGGAGCGGGCACGGCGGGCGGTCGCAGTCGACGGCCTCGGCGGGGCCCTCCAGCACCCGGACGATCTCGCCCACGGAACGCTCGAGCACTCCGTCGCCGAGGACGACTCCGCCGCCCCGGCCCCGGGACGTCCGGACGAGACCGTGCCCGCGGAGCCGCTGCACGATCTTCGCCATGTGCTGGGGGGCGACGTGCAGACGTTCGGCCAGGTCGGCGGCGGATCTGCGCTGGTCGCGGGCTCCGAGCAGCATCAGCACCCGCAGGGCCAGATCGGTGGACTGAGTCAAGTACACGGCTTGATCATAGTTAAATCGGAGTTCAGAATTCCGATTCAATGATGTGGTGATCACCACTGTGCCCAGCCGTCCTGGCGCGCCGGACACAGGCGCCGGCCACGGTGACGCACCTGTGCGAGCCGGCCGGACTGAGCATCACCGTCACACGCGACCGCATCCTCCGTCCCGGCGAAACCGGCACCCTCGCCCCCGCCGGGCAGGCGGCGTGAGGCTGATCGAATCGACTCACCGCGGAAGCAGTTCTCGGACTGGGGCCGTCATCGGCTCAGCCGAGGTGAAAGGCGAGCAGCGCGCCGCCGTGCGCGGCGGCGAGAATGGGTCCCTTGGTGCTGAATTCCCATTGCTTGGTGGAGACAGGGGTTTTCATGGGGTAGTTCCAGATGATCTGCCCGGTCTCGGCGTCCCAGGCGTAGAGCCCCGAGCCCGTGGTGCCTGCCACGCCGGTGCAGATCAGCCCGCCGGCGGCGACCAGCGGGGCGGTGTTGGACACGGGGGTGTCGGCGGACCAGAGACGCCGGCCAGTGCGGGCATCGAGGGCGACGAGTCGTGGGCTGTCCAAGATGTAGGCGTATGGTCCGTTGACTAGGAAGTTTCGTGTCCGGCCGTCAGGTGAGGTCGGCGTATAGGTCCACCGCTGCCGGCCGGTGGACGGGTCCAGGGCGTAGATGGTCGGCCCGTTCAAATAGACCAGTCCATTGGCCACGGTCACGTTGAGCGAGAGCGCGTCCTCGTCGTCGGAGTCCCGTGCGGTGTTGGGGAGGTCGGCGCTCCAGACCTTCCGGCCGGTGGCGGCCGACAGTGCGTCGAGAGTGGTACGAGAGGAACCGGCGAAGATCAGGTCACCGTCGCGCGGCATCACGAGCATTGTCTTGCGCGGCCTGGACCACCGGACCGCGCCCGTCGTGATGTCGAGCGCGAGGTGTCGGCTCTCGCCTTCCTCCTTGATCGCCCCGGCAAGGAGGGTGCGGCCTTGGATGCCGTAGAGAACGGTGTACGACGCCTGCGGCCACTCGCGGATCCAGAGCCGGCGGCCGGTGGCCGGGTTCAGGCCGGTGATCGTTCGATCCCCGCTGAGGGCCAGCAGGCCGTTGGCCGGCCCCATCAGCTCCGGGTACCGATACTCCGCCGGTGGGTCGTAGGTCCACTTGACCGTCTGGGAGTCGTCCATGGCGACGACCGCGCCGCCGGAGCCGGCCATCGTGTAGATGAGCGTCGGTCCGGCGGCCAACCGGCCGGCTTCGGACCAGATCTGCCGTCCGGTGGCCAGCGAGTAGCCGCGGAACTCGTCCTCGAAGACCCTGCGGGCGACCGAGATGATCGATCGTGAGCGGACCACGAGGGCGATGTCGTCCACCTCTTTGATCGCGGTTCGCCACAGCAACTTCGGCGGGGCGAGCCGGTGTCCCCTCTCGCCCTGGGTCGCGGCCAGTGCCGCGGCGGTTCCGCCGCCGATGGCGGCGAGTCCGGCGGCGGCGGCCCCGCCGACCAGCAGCCGACGCCGGGTGCGGGCCCTGGCGAGCGTGCGCAGATCCAGGACGAGGGTGTCCTCCCGCCGCCGCAGCTCCTCGCCCATGTCGCCGGGGAGCCAGCCCGGCGCGGCCGGCTCGGCGGCCAGCAGCGCCGGCAGCAGCGTCGCGGGCGGACGCCGGTCGGGATCCCGGCTGAGGCAGG
The DNA here is from genome assembly GCF_004349245.1 of Actinomadura sp. 6K520. GTDB lineage: Bacteria > Actinomycetota > Actinomycetes > Streptosporangiales > Streptosporangiaceae > Spirillospora. The sequence goes on from NZ_SMLC01000016.1 coordinate 4,819, forward strand.
CGGTCACGAGCTGAGCCAGGGACGCCGGTACGCCCCGCAGATCGGGTTCTTCGTGCAGGGTCCGATGGATGATCGCGGGGACGGTGCCCTTGCCGAACGGCGGGCGGCCGGTGGCGGCGAAGGCCAGCACGGCACCGTAGGCGAACACGTCGGCGGCCGGGGTGAGGGGCGTTCCGTGGATCTGCTCGGGGGACATGTAGCCGGGGGACCCGATGAACTGTCCCTCCGCGGTGAGTGTGGCGGTGCCGGCGGCCTTGCTGATGCCGAAGTCGATGACCTTGGGGCCGTCCTTGGCGAGCAGGATGTTGGCCGGTTTGAGGTCGCGGTGCAGCAGGCCCGCCTCGTGGATCGCGATCAGGGCCTCGCCCAGCCCGGCGCCGAGGGTGCGCAGCAGCGGCTCGGGCATGGGCCCGTACCGTTCGATCGTCTCCTTCAGGCTGAGGCCGTTGACGTACGCGATCGCCAGCCACGGGACGGTGCCGTCGGGTTCGGCCTCGACGACCGGGCTGGTGAACGCGCCGCTGACCTTCCGGGCGGCCTCGACCTCGCCTCGGAACCTGGCGCGGAAATCATGGTCTCCGGCGAGTTCGGGCCGCACGACCTTGATGGCCACCGCCCGTCCCGCCGGGGACGCGCCCAGGTAGACCACCCCCATGCCGCCCTCGCCCAGGCGCCGCAGCAGGCGGTACCGTCCGATGCGATCGGGATCGCCGGGCTCCAGTGCCGCCGCCGTCATCGGCCCGCCTCGAACCGGTAGAGCCGCTTGTGGTCGGTCGCGAAGACCGACGAACCGGACACCGCGACCTCCCAGCCGCGCTGCGTGTCCGCCGGCCCCCAGTGCGCCCAGAGTGCTCGGCCGTCGGTCCCGGTGACGAGAAAGCCCTGGGACGGGCCTGCCGGGGCGTTGAAGGCGGCCGCGACGAGAGCGCCGGTCGCCGCGATGTGTCCCCCTTCGCCGGCGAACGGTTCCGGACCGGCCAGCGTCCACCGGGCGGCGCCGGTCGCCTGGTCGTAGGCCCGAAGAACCTCTTTCTTGAAGATCACGTTGGCGCCCGCGGGGACGACGGTGTCGAATTGCCGGTCGGTGTCCCGCGACCACACGGGCCTCCCGGTCGCGGTGTCGACCGCCTGGAGGGTGTCGCCGAAGTTGCCGAACACCCGCCCGCCTGCGACCGCGATGTCCAGGCTCGCCCCGTCCCGGGCGCCGCCGCTCTCGGGCCAGGTGCGGACCCAGCGTTCGCGGCCCGTGACGGGGTCGAGGGCGGCGAGCGAGGGGTCGGTACTGAGGTAGACGCTGGTCTGGTCGACGGCCCCGGAAGTCAACCCTTGATCGGAGAGGTGCCACCGGATCTCGCCGCTGGTCAGGTCCAGCGCCCAGACGTCCCCTGGCGAACGCACGACGACCGTGTCGCCGACCACGCCGAGGACGGACGAGGAGGTGACGCCGAGCGGCCTGGGAAGGTTCGTGGTCCTGCCGGTCCGGGCGTCGACCAACGTGATCGTCTGATCCTCGAAGTCGCCGACCACGCCGCCGAGGGCGACGAACGTCGGTCCGTGGGCGACGTTGCCCGAATACTCGGCGTTGGCCTTGTCCTTCGTCCACAGTTGCCGTCCCGAGTCGGCGGCCACCCCGTACATCTCCTGTTCGCCGCCCCACAGCACGACACCGTCCGCCACCAGCACCGTCGACGTCCCGCTGATGGGCCGAGTCGGGGTGAACGTCCACGCGGGCGGGGGCGCCGCGGCGAGCGCGGTTCCTCGGGGAGCAGGCCTGGCGGGCTTGGAGTTCCCCCGGGTCAGCGTCCAGCCCGTCGCCCCGGCGCCGATGCCGACCATGGCGACCGCGGTGGCCAGACCCAGGATCCGGCGGCGTCCGACCTTGGCCGTCTCCGCGTCATCGACCCGCGGTGGCGGTGGGGGCGGTGTGACCGGCTCCGCCGAGACCCTGCTCGCCTCGGCTTCCCTGGCCGCCACCTCCTGGCGCAGCGCGGGTGAGTTCAGCGCCCGCGGGTCGACCGGGGTGAGCGCGGCGAGCACGGATTCCAGCGCGGGGCGTCCGGCCGGCTCTTTGACCAGGCAGGCGGCCAGCAGTTCACGCAGTGACGCGGGCACGCCGTCGAGGCTTGGCTCTTCGTACATGACCTCGTAGAGCACCGTGGCCGGGTCCCGCTCGCCGAACGGCCTGGTGCCCGTGGCCGCGTAGACCAGCACGCCCGCCAGCGAGAACACGTCCGCCGCGGGCCCGGCGTCCTTGCTTTCGGTGATCTGCTCGGGAGCCATGTAGGCCGCCGTGCCCATCATGGCGCCGGTGCCGGTGAGCTGCGTGGCGTCGGTGACCTTGGCGATCCCGAAGTCGATGATCTTGGGGCCGTCCTCGGCCAGCAGGATGTTGCCGGGCTTGAGATCGCGGTGCACCAGGCCGACCCCGTGGATCGCCTGCAGCGCCTCCGCCAGTCCCGCGCCCAGCGCCCGGACCGCGGACTCGGGCAGCGTTCCGGTGCTCGCCAGGGCCTCGTCCAGCGTGGGTGCGGGGACGTAGCCGGCGGCGAACCAGGGCTGTGGCGCGTCGGCGTCGGAGTCCAGCACCGGGGCCGTATATAGCCCACTCACCTTGCTGGCCGCCGCGACTTCGCGGCGAAACCGCTCCCGGAAGGCCGCACCGTCGGCGAACTCCGGCCGGATGACCTTGAGCGCGGCCAGCCGGGCGCCCGGCGAGCGGGCCAGATAGACGACCCCCATCCCGCCCGAACCGAGCCGGGCGAGGATTCGGTACGGCCCGACCCATACAGGATCCCCCGCCTGAAGTGACCGCACGTCCGCCTCCACCTCGAATGAACATGTGAATCCATCCAACCAAGGAGGACGCACACTCGCAGGCATGGTTCCACAAGTGATCACCCGCACGCCCACCGCCCGAGAGCACCGACGGGTCCCTTTGCAGCGGCTCACAATGGCGGCGAGACGCTCAGCGGCTGGCCGGAGATGGAAAGCGTGAAAAGGCTCTTGACCAGGATTTATGCACGTCGGTAGTTTCCCGGGAAATGGCCAGAAGAAGTGCATTGAACACGTCCGCTGCCCCATGCCCCGCCGAGATATGACCGAAGAACCCGCGGACGGCAACCCCCGCCATGACACCGGACGACGAAGGAACCCCCGTGCTACCCGCTCTCCGTAGATGGACCATCACCACCGTCGCCGCGTTCACCGCGTCGACGGCCGCGCTGACCGGCGCCTACGTCACCGGACAGCAACCGCAGGCCGCCAAGGTCGGCGCCGTCTCCTACGCCGCACCCGCGGCCAAGGCGATCGCCGCGGCCAACCTGTACGTCGACCCGAACTCCAACCCGGCGGCCTGGGTGGCCGCCAACCCCGGCGACCCGCGGGCCGCGCGCATCAAGGCGGCCATCGCCGACCGGCCGATCGCACGCTGGTTCGGCAACTGGAACAGCGACATCACCGCGGCGGTGTCCCGCTACGTCGGCAGCGCCGAGCAGGCCGGCGCAACACCGATGCTGGTGGCCTACAACGTCCCGGGCCGTGACTGCGGCAGCCACTCCGGCGGCGGTGCGGGCAGCCCGGAGGCATACCGCACCTGGATCGGGCAGTTCGCCACGGCCATCGGCAGCCGCCAGGCGATCGTTGTGGTGGAGCCCGACGCGGTCGCCCAACTCGACTGCCTGCCGAACGACACCGAGCGGCAGACCCGGCTCGACCTGCTGAGATACGGTGTGCAGCAGCTCAAGCAGAAGGCGCCGAACGCCTGGGTCTACCTGGACGCCGCCAACGCCAACTGGATTCCCGCCGGGACCATGGCCCAGCGTCTGCAGGCGGCCGGGATCGCGGACGCACGCGGCTTCTCGGTCAACGTGTCGAACTACTACACCACCGAACAGTCGGTCACCTACGCCAACGCCGTCAACGCCGGGCTCCCCGGCGGCAAGACCTTCGTGGTCGACACCAGCCGCAACGGCAACGGCTCCAACGGTGAGTGGTGCAACCCGGCCGGACGCAGGCTCGGCACCCCGCCCCGCGAGGGAGCCGACGCTGAACTGGAACTGTGGGTCAAGGTCCCCGGCGACTCTGACGGCGACTGCGGGATCGGTGCCGGGATCCCCGCCGGACAGTTCAGCCCTGACCTGGCCATCCGCCTGATAGACGGCACCCGGTAACCGCTCGCGCGCGTGCCATACCGGTGAGCCCTCGGCCTGGCTTCGGCCGAGGGCTCACTGCTCACTTGACCGTCAGCATGACGGATTTCCTCTTCAACCCGCTGAATGTGAGGGCCGGCGTGACCAGTTCCTGCTCGACACCGCTCCCGAAAGCGGTGGCCATGGCAGTGCGGCTGGAGCGTCAGGCGGCTGTCCGGGAAGCGAGATGCTGGAGGAAGAACTCGGTCATGAGAGCGAGCGTGTTCTTGAACTCCTGGTTGTAGACGACGAAGTGGCCGCCGGGCAGGGTGACGAGCCGCTTGGGGTGCAGGGCCCGTTCGTAGGCGGCGAAGGCCAGGTCGCTGTGAGTGAGGATGTCGTGCTGGGCGACGACGAGCATGAGCGGTGTAGGGGAGATGCGGGCGATATAGTCGCCCGGCTCGTAGCCGGCGATCGCCTCCACCGACCGGAGCGTGACCTCGTTGCGCCACGTCGCCAGGCGCTCCGGCTCGATCGTCTGGTACCACTCGTAGGTTTCCCGGTCGGCCATCGCGGCGGGCTCCCCGGGGGTAGCGGTGATGAGGGGGATCATCGCCGGCGCCTCGCCGTTGAACCGGGCGAGCCGGTCGGCGTCGAAGCTCTTGCGTACCTCGGCGAGGGCCTCGCTGGGAATGAACCGCGACAGGGTCGTCCCGCCGCTGATGACCGGCACCTGCGAGTAGACGGCCTTGACCCGCCGGTCGACGGCCCCGACGACGAGCACGTGCCCGCCCGAGAAACTCGACCCGAACACCCCGATGCGCTCGGCGTCCACCTCGGGACGCGTGCACAGGAAGGTGATGGCGTCCCGGTAGCCCTGGATCTGCGTCCAGGGATCGACCTCCTGGCGCGGCTCGCCGTCGCTCGCGCCGAACGAGGCATGGTCGTACAGGACGACCGCCAGCCCGGCCGCGGCGAGTGCTTCGGCGATGTCGTCGGTGTACTGCTCCTTGACCGCCCCGAGTCCATGGGTGACGACCACCGCCGGGTGCGGGCCAGAGCTGCCCTCGGGGGTGTAGAGCCATCCGCGGAGGGTCGTCCCGGCCGAGACGAACTCGATGTCCTGGCGCATTTGCGGGTCCTTTCGCTGGTGCGGCGGGTGTACGCCGCGGCCTATGACGGGCCGGGGGAGTCACCGGGGGTGAAGGCGCCGCTGAGGGCAGCGGCGTGCGCGGCCGCGGCGGCGATCTCGGCGACCTCGTCGTCCACCGGCCCGCGGGCGACGAGCAGGCGATAGTAGATGGGAGCGCCGACGGCGCTGATGACCGCGATGCCGTCCGTCCCCGGCGGTAGTTCACCGCGTCCTATTGCCCGCTCGACGATCCGGGACGCGAGGCGGTTGCGCTCGGCGATCACCGTTGCCCAGGCGGTGGATGCCTCGGGGGACCGGACGGCGGCGGCCACGACGCCCTCGACGAGCGCCCGCGCTCTGGGCTGCCGGTACAGGGCGGCGATCTCCAGCGCGAGCGCCCGGAGGTCGCCCTTGAACGAGCCGGTGTCCGGTATCGGGATCTCGCTCCTGCCCAGTTCGCCCAGCAGGTCGACGACGAGTCCCTCGACCGTCCGCCAGCGCCGGTACAGCGTGGCCAGATGCACGCCCGAACGCTCGGCCACCTTCTCCATGGTGAGTCCGGCGTACCCGGCGGCCTCCAGTTCCTCCTGGGCCGCGGCCAACACCGCCGCACGGGTGCGCGCAGTTCGGCCGCCGGGCCGCGCGGCCCCCGCCGCGCGCGGCTCCACGTCCATGTGGCACCCCTCTCCGTGGACCACGCCCAGAGTAACGCGAAGTTCTTCGCATTAATAGCCCCGTTGGCGGTGGAACTGGAAGAGCGCACGCCCGCTGCCCCTGCTCGGCCGTCGTCCGCAACGTCGACGGCCCAACGGACGGTTCGAGTTCGATGGCGATCCCACGCAAAACCTGCGGGCCGGCGCGTGGACGGCTCCATCCGCCCTCGCCGTCATCACGCGTCCGTCGGTCGGCTGCGCGAGGATGTCGTTCTGATTCCTCGTGCGGCGTTGGCGCACCCTAGGTCCCAGCGGCGCCGCAGATAGGCGCCCTAGGCGTCGAGTTCCTTGGTGCGCTGGCCGGTCCCGGGTGTGGACCAAGAGGTCGTCGCGGCCGCTCGCGGGCGACCGGCGGACGGCGTCACGACTCAATCCCGACTCGCGGCGCGTCGCTGGCGGTCGCGGGCCGCGACCCGTTCCCGCCTGGCCCGCAGTGCGAGTAGCTAGGTGTGAGCCCCCGTCTCCTGCCGGCTTGGGGTGTTGGTGCGGGTGATGGCGAAGCCGAAGGCGGTGGCGAGTACGTACATGACGATGCTGTAGACCGCGGCGGGGATGGCGACTGCCGTGCTGTCCAGAACGCTGAGAGCGATGGTCAGCGCAACGGTCGTGTTGTGGATGCCGACCTCCATGGAGGTGGCGATCGCCTGCTCTCGGCGGAGCCGGAACAGCCGCGCTCCGGTGTAGCCGAGAGTGAGGCTGGCCAGGCAGAACAGCGTAACCAGGAGCCCGACATCGCGGACGTAGTCCACTATGTTCTCCCGCTCGCCGAGGATGGCGCCCAGGGAGACCGCGACCAGCACCACGATCGAGAAGATCCGCACCGGCCGGTCGGCACGCGCGGCGAAGGCGTCCGACCGCCGGCGCACCAGCATGCCGACGCCGACCGGCACGAGGACGATGGCGACGACCTGCATCACCTTGCCGAACTGGAGACCGAGCGTGCCTTCGGCGTCGAAGAAACCGATCGCCAGATTGGTGATCAGCGGGATGCTGACCGCGGCGAGCACCGAGTTGATCGCGGTGAGCGTCACGTTCAGCGCGACGTCACCGCGGAACAGGTGGCTGAAGAGATTGGCCGTCGTGCCGCCCGGTGAGGCGGCCAGGAGCATCACGCCCACCGCGACCAGCGGATCGACATCGAAGGCCTGGACCAGGCCGAAGGCCACCAGCGGCAGCACGAACATCTGCAGGCCGAGCGCGACGGCCACCGCCTTCGGGCTGCGGGCCACCCGCCGGAAGTCGCCGGGCGTCAGGGAGAGCCCGAGCCCGAACATGATGATGGCCAGCGCCACCGGCAGCCCGACGGTGATCAGTGCTGAGTCGTTCACGGTATTCCTTCATGGTCGGTGCTCCCGGGGGCGATAGATCTTTCGGACCGGGAGCGGTCGCCGTCCTCGGTGCTGCGCTTTGGGCGGGCATTACGCGGTTGCCGGCGGTCGCGGGCGTCTCGTAGGGGTTGTCCACTGACCAGAGATGGCAGCGGGGGCGGAGGGGTCCGGGGGACGGTCGGTTGCGTCCGTCGTTGCTGGTAGTGAACAGGGATCTCGCGGTGGAGTATCGGCTTTAACTACCGCAGTGCGGGGTGATTTGTCCACGACGCGGGTCGCTCGTGGCAGTTTGCAGCCGGCGAGCCTGCTGCGGGCGTGGCCGAGGACTGCGCCGATATCCCGTTCCGCTATGGCGGAGAACTCCAGGACGGCTGCAACCTCGTCCACGATCTCCACCACGCCCATGCGTCATGTCCCCTGGCGCAGAGCAGCGCTCTCAGGGGGCGGAGGGTGCAGGTAAGGAGCGGCGGCGGAGGCAGGTGTCCATGATCCAGTCCTTGCGGGCGCGGGCGCTGCGGATCCGGTCGGCGACCTCTTCGACCGGTCCGGACCGCCCTCGCCGCCTTCGACAAGATCCGCAGCCGCCGCCGCACCGATTGACGAACTGGGGCGTGTTGCAAAGGCACGCCAGCCAGTCGTTGATGACGGCGATGTGGAGGGTGGCTCCGTAGCGAACGGCGAGCTTGTCATACCGCGTGCCCACGGCGCGGTGGCGTTTGAGCCGGTTGATGCCGCATTCGACGGCGTGCCGCTGCCGGTAGTCCAGCAGACCGCCGCACACCGGACTTCGAGACAGGCCCTAGAACGCGACCCGTATTGATCAAGTGTCATGTGCTCGGCGCGGCATTTCCGGCTGACGCGATCTGGGACCAAAGCCGCGTTCTGGCCCTGAGTCCGCGGGTGTCGGCTCCCCCTGTGGCTCCCGAACGCCGTGGGGGGGCCACAGTGCGGCTCCGCTTTAGCCCGCTGACCTGCACAAACGCTGTCGGGACGGCGGGATTTGAACCCACGACCCCTTGACCCCCAGTCAAGTGCGCTGCCAAACTGCGCCACGTCCCGGTGCCCGTTGGAGCGGGCTTGATTACTGTAGCGCAGTCCGCGGGGTCGTGCGTACTGAGATAGGCGGACGTGGATCTCCGGTAGGCGGGCCTGGTGAGGTCTTTGCGGGCGGGGCTGGCGGGGCTCGTCCGGTGAGTGAGGGGCCTGAGGTGTTGTGGGTGCCGTTCCGGGTGGCGGTCCGGGTGCCCGCAGGGGGCCGGTGTTCGATCGGGCGGCCGGTCCTGCATGCCGGGCCTCGTGGGGGAGCGGAAGATCGTGGTTGTGCTGACGCCGCATCCGGCGGAGCGGGTCGATCGGGCGTGAGCTGGGTCACAGTGAGCGGAACGGGTGGCTCTGGGAAGGGTCATCGGATGCGTTGAAGTTCGGGAGGGAAGGGAAAACCCGGGCAAAGATCTGGACTGTTTACCCGGTTCGCGGCGAATAGTCCTTCGCTGACGTATGTAGCTTTTTTAAGGCAAACAGCGCCGGACGGGGGACACGATTGGCGGATGCGGAGGGCACCCAGCCCGGGGTGCACGTTGCGGATCTTGACGGCCTGCGAGACGCCGCGCGCGACCGCGCGGTGTTGTCGGAGGCGCGCGTCATGCTGGCCAGGCGGCTCGGAGTTCCGCCCGGGGAGGCCCTGCAGCATCTGATCTGGCTCGCCCGCGACCTCGACATGGGGCTTGCCGAGGCGGCATCCCTGCTGGTCAGGGATGGTGAGGGCGGGTCGGTGGGGGCCGTGCTGGCGGGGCGTCGCGCCCCCCGGACGGAGGGCGGCACGGCCGAGCGCCGGGCCGCGCTGTCGGAGGTCGAGGACGTGCTGCGCCGGGTGACGGCCGAGGACACCGCGGGAGACGAGGAGATCCTCGACCGGGTGCCGGACGACCCGATGGCGCAGGCCGTGCTGGACGCGACGCTGGATTCGTCGGCCCATCTGGTCCCGGTGCGCGGGTCGGACGGCAACGTGACGGATTTCCTCTACGTGGACCTCAATGCGGGTGCCCGGGACATGTTCGGCCGCGGCAGGGAGGAACTGACGGGGCAGCGGCTCCTGCAGACCGATCCGGGGACGGTGCAGAGCGGGCTGTTCGACGACTACATCGAGGTCCTGGAGAGCGGCACCAGCTTGGAACGTTCCTCGATTCCCTACACGACCGCCCAGCGCGGGCTGTCCCGTTCGTCCCGGACGAGCGTGCGGTGCGTGGCGGTGCCGACCGGCATCTGCCTGACCTGGCGGTACCACCACGCCGAGGACCGGACGGTGCGGCGGCTGGAGCGGGTCGAGCGGCTCGCCCTGGTGGGGTTCGGCGAGTGGGACCTGGCCACGGGCGAAGCGGACTGGACGCCGCAGATGCTGGCCAACTACGCGCTCGGTCCCGACGAGGTGCCGCCGTCGCCGCACGACCTGCCGAAGGCCGTGGCCGAGGACGATCTCCCGCTGGTCGAGGAGGCCGTCCAGACGATGTTCTCCCGCCGGGAGCCGGTGGAGACCGAGCACCGCGTGATCGGCCCGGACGGCGCACCGCGGCACCTGTGGATGTTCGCCGAGCCGGTGCTGGGCGAGTCCGGGCTGCCGGTCTCGATCAACATCGTCTCGCAGGACATCACGCGGCGGCGCGGGGTGGAGCGGGCGCTGGCCGAGACCCGGCGGCAGATGCTGAAGCAGCAGGAGCGGATGGCGCAGGAGCGGCGGGTGGCGGTGACGCTGCGCCGCGCGATCCTGCCGGACGAGGACGAGTCCGAGCGGCTGCCGGGCCTGGTGACGGCGATCCGCAGCCTCGCGGCGGAGAGCACCGCCCGCATCGGCGGTGACTGGTACGCGACCCGCGCACTGGCGGACGGGCGCGCGCTGTTCGCTATCGGGGACGCGGCCGGGCACGGGCTGCCCGCGGCCGCGGCGATGGCGCGCAGCCGCAACGGGCTGCTGGGCCTCGCCTGCACGGGCGAGCCCGCGGGACGGCTGGTGGGCTGGCTGAACGAACTGGTGGGCACCATGGATCCGACGGCGACGGGGACCGCCATCGTCGGCGTGTACGAGCCGGGGCGCCGGGTCCTGGAGTGGACGTGCGCCGGCCATCCGCCGCCGATCCTGATCAGGGACGGCCGGGCGGAGCGCCTGGAGGTCGTCCGCGACCCGATGCTCGGCGCGGTGACGGACTGGGAGTACACGACGATCTCCACCCCGCTCTACCCGGGCGACGTGATCTTCCTGTACACGGACGGGCTGGTGGAGCGCAGGGACGCCGACCTGGACGAGCGGATAACCCGCCTCACCGACATCCTGCAGGACTCCTCCACCCGGCCGGAGCTGGTGCTGGACGAGGTCCTGGCGCGCATGGAGCACGACCGGGCGGCCGACGACACCACGCTCTTCGCCGTCCGCGTGGAGTGACGAACACCATGTTTCGGTGCGGGAGATCCGCGCCGTGTGATGTGCACCACGCATAACCGGGGGTGCGGACGGCCGGTACGTGGCGAACCGCCATGTGCCGGCCGTCGCCGTCCCCGGGTCTTTTACCTTTTCCCCGAAGCCGGGAGGCCCCGGCTGCAAAGGGCTGAGGGCCAGTCGCCCGGTGATCGGGAAGACATCCGGGCCGGACGCTGTTGGTGGTGTCTTGGAAGGGCTTTGAGCAGGCAAGACAGTGCTTTGTCCGCGATTTGCATTCCTTGAGAAGGTTGATACCTTCTATCCGAATCACGCAGCGCGTCCCATGCGTTGCCACCGGCCGCCCCATGTCGTGGCCGAGGATCGCGGAGCGGATCCCGCACGCGATGCGCGCCAGACGATGCGCGCCCCCTCACCGAGATCAGTCGCTGAGATAAATCCGAACAGTCAGCACCGCGCCCGCGGTGCGAGGCCGAGTCCGTCCGGTCGAATCCGACCGGCACGGAGCCGGGGACCCAGGTTCCAGGGGTGAATCGGCGCGTCCGAAGAGTCGCGCCGTAGGGCTACTTCCATGCCCGAATCCGTCAGCTAACCCGGTAGGCGTCATGGAAGACAAGGAGATTCCCTGCATGACCAGTCGTTTCAATCGACTTTCCATGGACAACGTCACCGCCGAGGACAAGGCGGTCGGTGCCGCCGTCGGCGCGGTGCTCGCGGGAGCCGTCGGGCTCGCGCTCTTCAACCCCCTCGCCGGCGACGCGGCGGCGGAGACCACCGCCCAGGCGGCCGCCAAGAACGGCTCGGTCGCGGCGAGCGTCTCGAACCAGTCGAACCGGTCGAGCGAGTCCGCGACCCTCTCGACCGCCGAGGCCCGCGAGGCGGGCTACAAGGTGCCGCCGCGCGACGTCGACCCGTCCGAGGTGATCAAGCTGGCCGAGAAGCAGGTCGGCATCTCGGAGGGCCGGGGCGGCCAGACCAAGTACCACGACTGGTTCGTGTCGACCCCGCACGCCAAGGCCACCGCCGAGCGTGACGGCGGGTTCTCGGTCGGGGCCTACAACGGCGCGCAGTGGTGCAACATGTTCGTCTCGTGGCTCGGCGCCCAGACCGGCGTGAAGAACATGGGCTGGGACGCCTACACCGTCCAGCACGCCTCCTGGTTCAAGGACAGCGGCCGCTGGGGCCAGAAGGCCAAGCCCGGCTCGGTCGTGTTCTTCGACTGGGACAAGAGCAGCAGCATCGGCGCCATCGACCACGTCGGGATCGTCGTCAAGGACAACGGCAACGGCACCGTCACCACCATCGAGGGCAACACCAACGACAAGGTGGAGAAGAAGAACCGCAGCAAGTCCATGATCGTGGGTTACGGATACCCCGACTACAAGGCCTGATCCACCGCGCGGCCACATCCGTGTTCCACGTGGTCTCGTTCCCAGGAGGCGCCCGGCACCACGCCGGGCGCCTTCTGGCGTCCCCCGGCCGGGTGCCCCATCTCTCCGGTGAAGTCGGGTAATGCCAACCATTGACAGCCTTTGATCGCTCTTGGACCTCAGCACGGCGTTCCTGGAAAGGAATCCGTGCACGCGCGTCCGACCGGCGCCTGGAGAGGGGAGCGTCCACGAGCGAGGAAGGCCGGGGCCGGGCGCCGTCGCCGGAGGTCTGGGGGCGTCCCCGGAGCCGAAGCCGCGGGGGGATGCCAGTGCGCCCGGATCTGAGTGTGGTCGTGATCGCCTACAACGACGCGCGGAGGCTGCCGCACGCCGTCGGGTCGGCGCTGGGGCAGTCGCTGGGCGGTGTCGAGACCGTCATCGTCGACGACGCGAGCACCGACGGCACGGCGGAGGTCGCCGACCGGCTCGCCGCCGCGCACCCGGGCCGCGTCCGGGCGGTTCATCTGCCGTCGAACTCCGGTGGCTGCGGCCGCCCGCGCAACGCGGGCGTCGAGGCGTCCACCGGCCGGTACGTGATGTTCCTCGACAGCGACGACCTGCTGGACCGGCACGCCTGCCTGAACCTGCTCGGCACGGCCGAGGACACCGGCGCCGACCTCGTTTCCGGGCGGTGCGACCGGATCTTCCTGGACCTGCCGCCGGGCGCGCGGGAACGCGTCCGCCCCTGGTATCCCTGGCTTTACCGGCGCAGGGCCGTGTTCGGGTCGCTGGAGGAGAACCCCCGCCTCCTCTACGACACCCTGTCGACCAACAAGGCCTACCGCAGGTCCTTCCTGCAGGAGCACGGCCTCCGGTTCGTCGAGGACCTCCACTACGAGGACCTTCTGTTCACCGCCGAGGCCTACCTGGCGGCGCGACGGACGGCGCTGATCCCGCACCGCGTCTACAACTGGCTGGTCAGGGAGCGGACGCCCGCGCCCTCCATCTCCAACAGGCGCGCGGAACTGGCGAACTTCGCCGACCGCCTGGAGATCCACCGGCGCATCGACATGCTGTTCGCGCTGCGCGGCGCCCACGATCTGGGACGGGCCAAGGACGTCAAGTTCATCAACCACGACCTGGTGCTCTACCTGCGGGAGATGCGCGGCCGCGACCTCGGCTACCAGGAGCGGCTTCTCGATCTCGCCGCCGGTTACCTGGCGGAGCTGAACCCCCGCGTGTTCGAGGAGGCCAACACGCTGCCCGCGATCGCCGCGTACCTGGTGCGTGAGGGGGATCACGCGGGAGCGCTCGCGGCCGCGGAGTACGCCCCCGAGAAGCGGCCCGAGCTGCGCGCGCGGCTCGTGGAGCGGGACGGGCGCGTCTTCTGGGGCGCCGGCCGCCCCCGCGGTGCCCTCGGCCGCCGCGTCCTGGACGTCACGGACTTCGGCTTCCACCTGCGTCCCCTGAAGGATCTGCGGCCGGCCAACACGGTGACCGAACTGGAGATGCGGGGAGGCCGGGTCCGCATGGCCGGGCACGTGCTGAACCCGCTGGACCGGATCGGCCCGGACGCCGGCCTGTCCGGCACGCTGGAGTTCCGCGACCGGCGCCGCCGCGCCCGCGGATCGAAGGTCCGGGCGAGGGTGTGGCACGAGGGCGACCGGCTCGGCTGGGCGGCCGAGTTCGACCCCGTCACCACGATCCGGCCGGCCGGGCTCATCGACCCGGTCTGGGACGTGCGGCTCCGCCTCCGGGTGGACGGCGAGGACGTGGTCACCCGGCTCGGCGAGGGCCGCGGGTCGCCCCGGCTGGCCGGTGTCGCGCTGCCCGTCCGGCCCCGGCTGACCCGGCTCGCCGGGGACCGGCTCCGCTCGTACGTCACGGGGGGCGGGCACCTGGCGTTCACGCTGGAGGGGGGCGGCCCGTGGGCGCGGCCGGCCGCCGCGGCCGCGCGCCGCGTCCCCGTGGCCCGGGCCGTGCGGCGGGCCCTGCGGCGTGCGCGGCGGCCGGGCAGGAGCGTCCGCCGTACGCTGACCTCGCGCAAGACCAAGGTCGCGGTGTTCAACCGGGTGCTGAGCCGGCTGCCGGTCCGGCCGGGCCTGTCGGTGTTCGAGAGCCAGCTCGGCAAGCAGTACTCGGACAACCCGAAGTACGTCTACCGGGAGCTGCGCCGCGCCGGCCTCCCGGTCCGGGCCGTGTGGTCGTACGCGTCGTCCCCCGAGGGGTTCCCGCGCGACGCCGAGCTGGTCAAGCGCGGGTCCTGGGCCTACTTCCTGGCCCTGGCGCGGGCCGAGTTCTGGATCGACAACCAGGGGTACCCGGACGGTCTCCGCAAGCGGCCGGAGACCACCTACATCCAGACCTGGCACGGGTCCGCGTTCAAGCTGATGGGTCTCGACCAGCCCCGGCTCAAGGGCGGTGCCGCCGCGGAGCGGGCGCGGCTGCGGCGGATGGTCGATCGCTACGACTGCTTCCTCGTCCGGTCCGGGCACGACGCGGAGACGCTGTGCGGGGGCCTCGGCGTCCGCTCGGAGCTCCTCCCGGTCGGCTACCCGCGCAACGATCCCCTGGTCAACGGCGTGGACGGAGACCCGGAACTGGCCGCCGAGGTCGCCGCCCTCCGGGCCTGCCTCGGGCTGGGCGACGGCCGCCGCGCCGTCCTGTACGCGCCGACGTACATGACGGGGCCGAAGGGCCGCCCGGTCCGGCTGCTGGAGCCGCCTCTCGATCCCGAGGTGTTCGCGCGGGAACTGGGGGACGAGTTCGTCCTGCTCGTCCGCCCGCACTACCTGTGCCAGGCCAACCTCCCGCCCGGCTCGCACGCGGTGATGCGGGACGTGGGCGCCGTGCCCGACGTCACCCCGCTGCTGATCCTCGCGGACGCGCTGATCACCGACCACTCCTCGATCATGTTCGACTTCGCGCTCCTGGACCGCCCGATCGTGCTGCACCTGCCGGACGGCCGGGACCGCGTCACCGGCTACTTCGACCTGGAACGGCACGCCCCGGGGCCGATCACCCGCACCGAGGACGAGCTCGTTGCGGCGCTCGCCGGGCTGAACGGTGCGGAGGCCGTCCACGCCGCCCGGCGCCGCGCCTTCGCCGCGCGCTTCGGCGAGCACGACCGGGGCACCGCCGCCCGGGCGGTCGTGGACCGCTACTTCCGGGCCGCGGAACCGCAACGCCACAGGGGGAAGAGGAATGGCCGCACCGCGTGACGTCTTCATCGTGTGCAACAACGCCGACGAGATGGGCGGCCTGCAGCGCTGGGCGCACCACATGGCGCGGCTGCTGGCCGGGCGCGGTGACCGGGTCACCCTCGTCGCGATCACGAGCGGTCCGGAGCGCCACCACCACGGGAGGGACGGCTCCTACGCCGTCGAGGTGCTGCACAGGGAGTGGCGGGCGCCCGCGATGGCGTGGCGTCCCCGGAGGGTCCGCGAGCGCCTGAACCCGGCCGCGCGCGGCCGGGACCTGCGGCGGACGGCGGCGCAGCGGCGCGGCGCCGCCCGGCTGTCGGAGCTGTTCGCCGCCGCGCGGCCGGGAGCGGTGGTCATCGTGGCGCAGGTGTGGGCGATGGAGTGGGTGCGGCGGGCCGACACGGCGGGGCTGCGCGTGGTGGGCATGAGCCACGAGTCGTTCTGGGCCACCCGCAGGTCGTCCCGGTACCGGAGGGTCAGGGAGAACTACGCCGGCGTGGACCGCTTCCTGGTGCTCACCGAGGAGGACGCCGACGCCTGGGCCAGGGACGGGATGACGAACGTGGACTACATCCCGAACGCGCTGCACGTCGCCCCCACCGTCCATCCGACCCTCGACCTCCCGGTCGTGGCCTGCGTGGGCCGCCTCTCGTACGAGAAGGGCGTGGACCTGATGCTGGAGGTGTGGGAGCGGGTCGCCCAGCGCCACCCCGGCTGGCGGCTGCACGTCTACGGCGGCGGGCCGGACGGGGAGGACCTGCGCGAGCGGGTGCGGGCGTCCGGGCTGTCGGGCTCGGTGGAGTTCCGCGGCGTGGTCGACGACGTGGAGGAGGCGCTCGTGGAGGCGTCGGTGTTCGCGCTGCCGTCGCGGGCGGAGGGCTTCCCGATGTCGGTGCTGGAGGCCATGGCGTACGGGCTGCCGACGGTCGCCTTCAACTGCGCGCCCGGCGTCCGGGCCCTGCTCGGGGACGAGCGAGGCGGCGTGCTCGTGGACGCGGGCGACACCGCCGCGTTCGCGCGGGAGCTGGAGCGCCTCATCGAGGACCCGGAGCTGCGCCGCGCCCTCGGCACCGGAGCCCGCGCGTCGGTCACCCGCTTTCACCCGGACGCGGTCCTCGCCCGCTGGGACCGGCTCCTCGATCTTCTCCACCGCGAACCGCCGCCCGCTCCGGCGGAGGAGGCCGCGGGCAGGCGGCCCGTCCGGGCGCCGTCGCGCGTCTCCGGACCGGTGGCGGAACGCGCGGCCGAGCCCGCACTGGGGAGCGATTCTTTCTAACAACTGTTTGGTAGAGTGCGCGGCGTGACACAGAACGACTCCCCGGCGAACCGGGCGTTCCGCGCCGAGGTCCGCGACTGGCTCGAGGCGAACCTGTCGGGAGAGTTCGCCCACGCCCGCGGGCTCGGCGGCCCCGGCCGCGAGCACGAGGCGTTCGAGGAGCGGCTGGCCTGGGAGCGGCACATGGCCGCCGCCGGCTGGACGTGCGTGGGCTGGCCCGAGGAGTACGGCGGCCGCGGCGCCACCGTCGAGCAGCAGGTGATCTTCCACGAGGAGTACGCGCTCGCGGACGGCCCCGCCCGGGTCAACCACATCGGCGAGAACCTCCTCGGCCCCACGATCATCGCGTTCGGCACCGCCGAGCAGCGCGCCCGGTTCCTCCCGCCGATCGTCGCGGTCGAGGAGCTGTGGTGCCAGGGATACTCCGAGCCCGACGCCGGCTCCGACCTCGCCAACGTGCAGACCCGCGCGGAACTCCACGGCGACCACTGGCTGATCAACGGCCAGAAGGTCTGGACGTCGCTGGCCCTCGAATCCGACTGGTGCTTCGTCGTCTGCCGCACCGAGCCCGGGTCGGCGCGGCACCGCGGGCTGTCCTACCTGCTCGTCCCGATGAAGCAGGACGGCGTCGACATCCGCCCGATCGTCCAGCTCACCGGGACCTCGGAGTTCAACGAGGTCTTCTTCGACGGCGCCCGCACCGATGCCGCGAACATCGTGGGCGCGCCCGGCGACGGCTGGAAGATCGCGATGGCGACGCTCGGCTTCGAGCGGGGCGTCGCGACGCTCGGCCAGCAGGTCGGGTTCCGCCGCGAGTTCGAGGGCGTCGCGGAACTGGCCCGCCGCACCGGCGCCATCGCCGACCCGCTGCTGCGCGACCGGCTGACGAGGTCGTACATGGGCCTGGAGATCATGCGCCTGAACGCGGTGCGGACGATGGCGGGCATCGCCGCCGGGGCGCCCGGGCCTGAGTCGTCCATCTCCAAGCTCGTCTGGAGCACCTGGCACCGGGAGCTGGGGGAGCTGGCGATGGACGTCCTCGGCGCCGCCGGCCTCGTCGCCGACGGCGCACCCTACGACCTGAACGACTGGCAGCGGCTGTTCCTGTTCTCCCGCTCCGACACGATCTACGCCGGGTCGAACGAGATCCAGCGCAACATCATCGCCGAGCGCGTCCTCGGCCTGCCCCGTGAACCGGCCGCGAGCAGAGAGGCACGCCGATGACGCCCCCCTACGTTCCCGGACACGGCCTGCTCGACGGCCGCGCCGTCGTGATCACCGCGGCGGCGGGCGCCGGGATCGGCGGCGCGACCGCGCGCCGCTGCCTGGAGGAGGGCGCCCGCGTCCTGATCTCCGACGCGCACGAGCGGCGGCTCACCGCGTCCGCGCAGGAGCTGGCGAAGGAGTTCGGCGCGGACCGGGTCGCGGCCCTGCCCTGCGACGTGACGTCCGAGGAGCAGGTCCAGGCCCTCTACGACCTGGCCGTGGAACGCTTCGGCCGCATCGACGTCGCGGTCAACAACGCGGGCCTCGGCGGGACGGCCGAGCTGGTCGACATGACCGACGAGCAGTGGAGCCGCGTCCTCGACATCACGCTCAACGGCACCATGCGCTGCACCCGCGCCGCCCTGCGGATCATGCGGGACCAGGGCTCCGGCGTCATCGTCAACAACGCCTCGGTGATCGGCTGGCGGGCGCAGAAGGGGCAGTCCCACTACGCCGCCGCCAAGGCCGGGGTCATGGCCCTCACCCGCTGCTCCGCGCTGGAGGCCGCCGGCTTCGGCGTCCGGGTCAACGCCGTCTCCCCGTCGCTCGCCATGCACCCGCACCTGGTGAAGGTGACGTCGGAGGAACTGCTGGACGAGCTGACCCGCCGCGAGGCGTTCGGCCGCTACGCGGAACCATGGGAGGTGGCCAACGTTATCGTCTTCCTGGCCAGCGACTACTCCTCGTACATGACGGGCGAGGTCGTCTCCGTCTCCTCCCAGCACGCATAGGAACACGCATGAGTCCACGACGGCGCGACGCCGAGGGCACCGCCGCCGCCCGCGCGGAACGGCGGGCCGAGCTGCTCGCCACGGCCGCCGAGGTGTTCGCCTCCCAGGGCTACTCCGCCACCACCGTCCGGAAGGTGGCCGACGCCGCGGGCATCCTCGGCGGCAGCCTCTACTACCACTTCGACTCCAAGGAGGCGATGGCCGACGAGATCCTGTCGACCTTCCTGGACGAGATGTGGGCCGCCTACGAGCGCGTCCTGGAGGCGGGGCTCAGCGCACGCGACACCCTGGAGGGCGTCGTCGTCGAGTCGTTCCGCTCGATAGACCGGCACCGGCCCGCCGTCGTCATCTACCAGAACGAATCCAAGCACCTCGCGACGAGCGAACGGTTCCGGTACCTGAACGAGTCGCGGCGCCGCTTCGAGGACATGTGGCTCTCCCTGCTGGAGCGGGGCGTGCGGGAGGGCGCGTTCCGCGCCGACCTCGACCCGGGCCTCGTCTACCGGTTCATCCGCGACACCGTCTGGGTCGCCGCCAACTGGTACCAGCCGGGCGGGCGGCTGTCCGCCGACGACATCGCCAAGCAGTACCTCGCCATGTTCCTCGAAGGCATCCAGGCGAGCCGCATCCCACGCACGAGCCAGGCACCACGCACGAGCTAGCCCCACGAAGGAGACACCCCATGGCCGAGGCATACATCGTCGACGCGGTCCGCGCTCCGGTCGGGCGGCGCGGCGGCGGCCTGTCCGGCGCGCACCCCGCCGACCTCGGCGCGCACGTGCTGTCGGCGCTGATGGACCGCACGAAGGCCGACCCCTCCGCCGTCGAGGACGTCGTCTTCGGCTGCGTCGACACCGTCGGCCCGCAGGCCGGCGACATCGCCCGCACCTGCTGGCTCGCCGCCGGCCTGCCCGAGGAGGTCCCCGGCGTCACCGTCGACCGGCAGTGCGGCTCGTCGCAGCAGGCCGTCCACTTCGCCGCGCAGGCCGTCCTCTCCGGTACGTCCGACCTGGTCGTCGCGGGCGGCGTGCAGAACATGTCGCAGATCCCCATCGCGTACGCGATGACCGCCGCCGAGCCGCTCGGCTTCACCCAGGGCCCGTTCGCCGGTTCGAAGGGCTGGGCGAACCGCTACGGCGACGCCGAGGTGACGCAGTTCAACGGCGCCGAGATGATCGCCCGCGACTGGGACCTGTCCCGCGAGGAGATGGAGGAGTTCGCCTACGCGTCGCACCAGCGCGCCATCAGCGCGATCGACGAGGGGCGGTTCGAGCGCGAGATCGTCCCCTACGAGGGCGTGACCACCGACGAGGGACCGCGCCGCGACACCACCCTGGAGAAGATGGCGGGCCTGAAGACCCTCGTGGACGGCGGACGGCTCACCGCGGCCGTCTCCTCCCAGATCTCCGACGGCGCCGCCGCGCTGCTCATCGCCTCCGAGCAGGCCGTCAAGGACCACGGGCTCACCCCCCGCGCCCGCATCCACCACATCTCCGCCCGCGGCGAGGACCCGATCAGGATGCTGTCCGCGCCGATCCCCGCCACCGCCTACGCGCTGAAGAAGGCCGGGATGACGATCGGCGACATCGACGCCGTCGAGATCAACGAGGCGTTCGCGCCCGTCGTCCTCGCCTGGCTGAAGGAGACCGGCGCCGACCCGGCCACGACCAACCCCAACGGGGGCGCCATCGCCCTCGGCCACCCCCTCGGCGCCACCGGCGCCCGCCTCATGACGACCCTCCTGCACGAACTGGAGCGCACCGGCGGCCGCTACGGCCTCCAGACCATGTGCGAAGGCGGCGGCCAGGCCAACGTCACCATCATCGAACGGTGCTAGCTGTGTTTGCCCAGGGGGCGACCCCCTGGAACCCCCGTTGCGGTCGAGCAGCCGTTTCACGATCCGCTCCGCGTCTCGTGAAACGGCTGCTCGACCGGCGGGAGGCACGGCCTCCGGGCGCAGGGCGCCCTCCGGCCGTGCCTCCCGTGATGGTGGCTGAGGTCTTGGTGGCTTGGGTCTTGGTGGCTTGGGTCCTGGGTTTTGGGACGAAACGGAGTTGGTTGTGGACGTGTTCGAAACGGCCCGGCTCGGGCCGCTGACCCTGCGCAATCGCGTGATCAAAGCCGCGACCTTCGAGGGGATGACGCCCGACGCGGTGGTCTCCGACGATCTGATCGAGTACCACCGGCGTCCCGCGGCCGGGGGAGTGGCCATGACGACCGTCGCGTACTGCGCGGTCGCGCCGGAGGGGCGGACGGAGGGCGGGCAGATCTGGATGCGGCCCGAGGCCGTGCCGGGGCTGCGGCGCCTCACCGACGCCGTCCACGCCGAGGGCGCCGCCGCCTCGGCGCAGATCGGGCACGCCGGCCCCGTCGCGGACGCGAGTTCGACCCGGCTCCCCGCGATCTCGGCCGGGCGGTTCTTCAACCCGCTCGGCATGCGCTTCACCAAGGTCGCCACGGCCGGGGACATCGACCGCATCACCCGGGCGCACGCCGACGCCGCCCGCCTGGCGATCGAGGCGGGCTTCGACGCGGTCGAGATCCACTTCGGGCACAACTACCTCGCCAGCTCGTTCCTCAGCCCCCGCCTGAACCGGCGCAAGGACGCCTACGGCGGCCCGATCGAGAACCGCGCGAAGGTCCCGCTCGGCATCGCCCGCGCCGTCCGGGACGAGGTCGGCGACCGGATCGCGATCACCGCCAAGCTCAACATGCGCGACGGCGTCCGCGGCGGCCTGGAGATCGACGACAGCCTGTACGTGGCGCGCCGCCTCCAGGAGGACGGCACCGTCGACGCGCTGGAACTGACCGCCGGGAGCTCGCTGCTCAACCCGATGTACCTGTTCCGCGGGGAGATGCCCATCCCCGAGTTCGCCGCCAACTACAAGCTGCCGATGCGCGTCGGCATGCGGATGTTCGGCAAGAGGTTCCTGCGCGTCTACCCCTACCAGGACGCGTACCTGCTCGAACACGCGCGCAGGTTCCGCGCCGAACTCGACCTGCCGCTCATCCTGCTCGGGGGGATCACCGACCGCGCGACCATGGACAAGGCCATGGCGGAGGGGTTCCAGTTCGTCGCCATGGCCCGCGCGCTCCTCCGCGAACCCGACCTGGTGAACCGCATCGCGGCGGACCCGTCCACCCCGTCCCTGTGCATCCACTGCAACCGCTGCGTCCCCACGGTCTACAAGGGCACCCACTGTCCCGTCATCCCGGCCTGACGGCCTGGCCGGGACGGTAAGTCGCCTCGAAAACCGTATATCGGGCCGTTGCCCACAATATCGACTACTTTCCCCTTTCTCGGGGGGCGGTTACCCTCCACCGTGTGCACAAGATCGCAGAATCCGGGCAATTCGCGGAATCGGGGACGGTGATCACGGCGGCCGCCGGCATTGTCGGCGGATCGGGGCCGGCGCTAGCCTCGAATCCATGCCCGGGCCCGTGCAGTCGATCGAGCGGGCCGCCGCGATCCTGCGCCTGCTCGCCGCCGGTCCGGGCCGGCTCGGCGCCGGGGAGGTCGCCAGGTCCCTCGGTCTCGCCCGGGGCACCGCGCACGGCCTCCTGCGCACCCTGGAACGCGTCGGCTTCGTCGAGCAGGAAGACGGCTCCGGCAAGTACCGGCTCGGCGCCGCGCTGCTGCACCTCGGCACCAGCTACCTGGACGTCAACGAGCTGCGGTCGCGCGCCATCAACTGGGCCGACGCCCTCGCGTCCCGCAGCGGCGAGGCCGTCCGCATCGGGACGCCGCTGGACGGCAAGGTCCTCGTCGTCCACCACGTGTTCCGTCCCGACGACACGCCCCAGGCCATGGACGTCGGCTCGCTGCTCCCGCTGCACGCCACCGCGCTCGGCAAGGCGCTCATCGCCCACGACGCCAACGCGGCGGCGTCCATCCGCGACACCGTCCTGGAGTCGTACTGCCGGCGCACGATCACCGACCCGCGGGAGCTCGCCCGGGCCGCCGCCCGCGTCCGGGAGAACGGGTGGGCCGCCGAGGCCGAGGAGCTGTCGGCCGGCGAGGCCGGGATCGCGGCGCCGATCCGCGGGCACGGGGGGCTGGTCGTCGGCGCCATCGGGATCTCCGGCGCGGTCGAGCGGATCTGCGACACCCGCCGCGTCCCGGAGCCGAGGCTCGTGGCGTTCGTGCGCGACGCGGCCCGGGCGGTCTCCCGGGACCTCGGCGGCTCGCGCCGGTGACGCCCGGCAGGCGGCGGCCCCCGCGGCCGCCCGCCGCGGGCAGGGGGGTCGGCCGTGGCCGAACGCTTCGTGATGTCGATCGACCAGGGCACGACCTCGACCCGGTGCATCCTGTTCGACCACGGCGGCCGGCTGGTGGCCGTCGCGCAGCGCGAGCACCGGCAGCACTTCCCGCGGCCCGGCTGGGTGGAGCACGATCCCATGGAGATCTGGCGCAACCTCGAGCGCATCGCGCCCGAGGCCCTCGCGCAGGCCGGGGCGTCCACGGCGCAGATCGCGGCCGTCGGGATCGCCAACCAGCGCGAGACGACCGTCCTGTGGGACCGGCGGACCGGCGTCCCGGTCGGCCGCGCCATCGTCTGGCAGGACCTGCGGACCGGCGCGCTCGTGGACGAGCTGGCCCGCGCCCCCGGCGCCGCGGCGGTCACCGAGCGCAGCGGGCTGCCGCTGGCCACCTACTTCTCGGCGCCGCGCGTCCGCTGGATGCTCGACCACACGCCCGGCCTGCGGGAACGCGCGGAACGCGGCGAGGTGCTGTTCGGCACGATGGAGAGCTGGCTGATCTGGAACCTCAGCGGCGGCGCCGACGGCGGCGTCCACGTCACCGACGTGACCAACGCCAGCCGCACGCTGCTGATGAACCTGCACACGCTGTCCTGGGACGACGGGCTGCTCGACTTCTTCGGCGTCCCGAAGGCGATGCTGCCGGAGATCAGGTCGTCCACCGAGACCTACGGCACGGCCCGCCGCGTGTTCCCCGGCGTCCGCGTCGGCGCGGCCCTGGGCGACCAGCAGGCCGCGCTGTTCGGGCAGACGTGCTTCTCCCCGGGCGAGACCAAGTGCACCTACGGGACGGGCGCGTTCCTGCTGATGAACACCGGGACCGCGCCGGTGCGGTCGGACAACGGGCTGCTCACCACCGTCGGCTACAAGATCGGTGACGAGCCCGCCGTGTACGCCCTCGAAGGCTCCATCGCCATCACCGGCGCGCTGGTGCAGTGGTTCCGGGACGGCCTCGGGCTGATCAGCACCGCGCCGGAGATCGAGACCCTGGCCCGGTCGGTCGACGACAACGGCGGCTGCTACATCGTCCCGGCGTTCTCGGGGCTGTTCGCCCCGCACTGGCGCAGCGAGGCCCGCGGCATCATCGTCGGCCTGACCTCCTACATCACGAAGGGGCACCTGGCGCGGGCCGTGCTGGAGGCGACCGGCTGGCAGACGCGCGAGGTCGTGGACGCCATGAACGCCGACTCCGGGCTGGCGCTGAAGGAGCTGAAGGCCGACGGCGGCATGACGTCCGACAACCTCGTCATGCAGCTGGTCGCCGACGTGCTGAACGTGCCGGTGGCCCGCCCGATGGTCGTCGAGACGGTGTCGCTCGGCGCCGCCTACGCCGCCGGGCTCGCCGTCGGCTACTGGGCCGGGCTCGAAGGGCTGCGCCGCAACTGGCACCGCGCGGGCCGGTGGGTCCCGGCCATGGAACCGGGACACCGCGCCGCCGAGTACGACAACTGGAAGCGCGCCGTGGCGCGCACCTTCGACTGGATCCGCGCCGGCGAGGACCCCGCCGCCCGGCCGTGAACCGGCCCGGCCGCGGACGGGAGCGCCGGGCCGCTAGATCCGGTTCCGGTCGATGAGCTGCTTGACGATCACGTTGCGCTGGATCTCGTTGGTCCCCTCACCGACGATCATGAGCGGGGCGTCGCGGAAGTAGCGCTCGATGTCGAACTCGGTGGAGTAGCCGGCGGCGCCGTGGATGCGGACCGCGTTCAGCGCGATCTGCATGGCCGCCTCGGACGCGTAGAGCTTGGCCATGCCCGCCTCCATGTCGCAGCGCACGCCCGTGTCGAGGCGCGTGGCGGCGTCGAGCGTGAGCAGCCGTGCGGCGCGCAACTGGGTGGCCATGTCGGCGAGGTAGTTGCCGATGGACTGGTGCTGCCAGATCGGCTTGCCGAACGCCTCGCGTTCCTGGGCGTAGCGCAGGGAGTCCTCCAGGGCGGCGCGTCCCACGCCGAGCGCGCGTGCGGCCACCTGGATCCGGCCCACCTCCAGGCCGCGCATCATCTGGGCGAACCCCTGCCCCTCCTCGCCGCCGAGCACCGCGCCGAGCGGCGCCTCGTAGCCGTCGAACGACAGCTCACAGCTCTCCACGCCCTTGTAGCCGAGCTTGGGCAGGTCACGGGAGACGCTCAGCCCGGGGCCCTTCTCGGCCAGCAGGATGCTGATGCCGCGGTGCCGCGGCGCCGCGTCCGGGTCGGTCTTGCACATCAGCGCGATCAGGCCCGACGTGCGCGCGTTGGTGATCCACATCTTGGCGCCGTCGACGACGTACCGGTCGCCGCGGCGCCGCGCGGTCGTGGTCATCGCCTGCAGGTCCGAGCCGCCGGACGGCTCGGTCAGCGCCATCGTGGCGCGCAGCTCGCCGGTGGCCATCCGGGGCAGGTAACGGGCCTTCTGCTCCTCGGTGCCGAACACGGCGAGCAGGTGCGAGACGACCGTGTGCCCGCCGAACGCCCCGGCGAGGGTCATCCAGCCGCGGGCCAGCTCCTCGGTGACCAGCGCGTAGCACGCCTTGGACACCCCGACGTCGCCGTACGGCTCGGGCACGGCGAGGCCGTACACGCCGAGTTCCTTCATGCGGTCGATGAGGTTGGCGGGATAGGTCCCCGCATGCTCCAGGTCCCGGGCGACCGGGCGGACCTCCTTGTCGACGAAGTCCGCGACGACCTCGACGATCGCGCGCTCCTCGTCGCTGAGCGTGAACACTGCTGCCGGTCTCCTCCCGCACGGGCCCATCCCGGATATTTCATATATTTGATTTGCCGACCCGGGATGTCAACATGATGTGACGACACAGGCGCGGGGGAGAGATGACAGTGGCACCCACCGGTGGACGGGCCCTCGGCCGGCGCCGCCAGCTGAGCGACGAGGTGGCCGCCTACGTGCGCGAGCTCATCATGTCGGGCCAGGTCGGGCACGGGGAGTTCCTGCGCCTGGAGCGGATCGCCGAGGATCTCGGGATCAGCGTCACCCCCGTCCGGGAGGCCCTGCTGTCGCTGCGCGGCGAGGGTTTCGTCACGCTGGAGCCGCGGCGGGGCTTCATGCCCGCCCCGCTGACCCGGCAGGACGTCCAGGACCTGTTCGAGGCGCAGGCGTACTTCGCCGGCGAGCTGGCCGCCCGCGCCGCCGAGAAGATCACCGAGGCGGAGCTGGAATCGCTCGCCCGGACGCAGGCGCTGCTGGAGCGGGCGTCCGAGGCCAGGGACTCCGACGCCATCGAGGCGGCGAACCACCAGTTCCACCGGGTGGTCAACCTGTGCGCGGACTCGCCCAAGACGGCCTGGCTGCTGCGCCTCGTCGTGCGGTACGCGCCGCGCCGCTTCTACTCCAGCATCCAGGGCTGGAGCCAGGCCTCGGTGGACGACCACCACCTCGTCCTGGCCGCGCTGCGGGCCGGCGACGCGGGCGCCGCACGGCACGCGATGCGCGCCCACATCCGGCACGCGGGCACGCTGCTGGTCGTCCACCTGGAGGGGCAGGGCTTCTGGGAGGGGCGGCACGAATAGGGACGGACCCCGCTTCGGCCCGCACCCGGCGCCCGCATATCGTATAAAAAATTGAATTCCGGCCGGGAGGAACGCGCACGTGAGCAGGCTGCAGCAGACGCACGGGCTGTCGGACGAGCAACGGGAGATCATCGCGACCGTGCGCGCGTTCGTCGCGAAGGAGATCATCCCGGTCGCCGCCGAGCTGGAGCGCGCCGACGAGTACCCGCAGGCGATCGTGGACACGATGAAGGACCTCGGCCTGTTCGGCCTCATGATCGACGAGGAGCACGGCGGCCTCGGCGAGTCGCTGCTGACCTACGCGCTGGTGGTCGAGGAACTGGCCCGGGGCTGGATGAGCGTGTCCGGCATCATCAACACCCACTTCATCGTCGCCTGGATGATCACCCAGCACGGGACCGCCGAGCAGCAGGCGCACTACCTGCCGAAGATGGCGGCCGGGGAGATCCGCGGCGCGTTCTCGATGTCGGAGCCCGGCTGCGGCTCCGACGTCTCGGCGATCACCACCCGCGCCGTCCCGGACGGCGACCACCACGTCATCGACGGCCAGAAGATGTGGCTGACGAACGGCGCCTCCGCCAACCTCGTCGCCACCCTCGTCAAGACCGATCCGGACGCCGGCCACCGCGGCATGACGACGTTCCTCGTGGACAAGACCCCCGGCTTCGGCGAGGTCGCGCCCGGCCTCACCGTCCCCGGCAAGATCGGGAAGCTGGGCTACAAGGGCATCGACACGACCGAACTGCTCTTCGACGGCTTCCGGATCCCGTCCGCGCAGATCCTCGGCGGGACCCCCGGCCGCGGTTTCTACCAGATGATGGACGGCGTCGAGGTCGGCCGCGTGAACGTCGCCGCGCGGGCCTGCGGCGTCGCGAAGCGCGCCTACGAGCTGGCCGTGGCCTACGCGCGGCAGCGCGAGACGTTCGGCAGGCCGATCGCCGAGCACCAGGCGGTCCTGTTCCGCATCGCGGAGATGGCCACCAAGATCGAGGCCGCGCACCAGATGGTGGTGATGGCGGCCCGCCGCAAGGACTCCGGCGAGCGCAACGACCTGGAGGCGGGCATGGCCAAGTACCTCGCCGGCGAGTACTGCAAGGAGGTCGTGGAGGACGCGTTCCGCATCCACGGCGGCTACGCCTACTCCACCGAGTACGAGATCGAGCGCCTCTACCGCGAGGCGCCGATGCTGCTGATCGGCGAGGGCACCGCCGACATCCAGAAGATGATCATCGGCCGCCGCCTCCTGGAGGCCGCGGGCTGACCAGCGCCGCCTGCTGGGCGGCGATCGCCTCCGCGGCCTGCGCCACGATGCTCCCGATCAGCTCGCCGCAGGTCGGGAGGTCGTCGATGACGCCGACGACCTGGCCGGACGCCATCACCCCGAGGTCGGGACGGCCGTCCACCATGGCCGCCTTCAGCAGCATCGGCGTGTTCGCGGCCATGAGCACCTGCGACCACGACAGGTCCTTGCCGTGCTTCATCGTCCTGCCGTCGGCGATCATCTCCCGCCACGACATGCCGGACAGCTTCTTGAACCGGGCGCCGTTGCGCAGCGCCCGGACGAGCCCGCCGACCCGGCTTGAGCCCTCCAGGGCGTCGACCAGCTCGCTGCGCAGCACCCGGTGCGGCATCCCGTCGACCTGGCGGGTCACCACCGTCTCCCCGGTCCGGAGGTACACCTGCTTGACCGCGTCCGGGACGGAGCTGTCGGACGTCAGCAGGAACCGGGTGCCCATCGCGACGCCCGCCGCGCCGTAGGCGAGGGCCGCGGCGAGGCCGCGCCCGTCGAAGAAGCCCCCGGCGGCGATCACCGGGATGTCCACCGCGTCCACGACCTGCGGCAGCAGCAGCGTCGTCGCGACGGGACCGGTGTGCCCGCCACCCTCGCCGCCCTGCACGAGGACGGCGTCGGCGCCCCAGCCCGCGACCTTCTCCGCGTGCCGCCGCGCGCCGACCGACGGGATCACCACCAGGCCGGCGTCCTTCAGCTTGGCGATCAGCTCCCGCTTCGGCGCGAGCGCGAACGAGGCGACCCGGACGCCCTCCTTGATCAGGAGGTCGATGCGGTCGCCCGCGTCGCCGGCGTCGGCGCGCAGGTTGACGCCGAACGGCGCGTCCGTGCGGTCCTTGACCTCCTGGATCGCGCCGGCGAGCTGGTCGAGCGTCATCGTCGCCGACGCCAGGATGCCGAGGCCGCCCGCGTTCGCGACGGCGGTGACCAGCCGCGGGCCGGCCACCCAGCCCATCCCCGTCTGGACGACCGGGTGCCGGACGCCCGTCAGCCGCGTCAGCGCCGTGTCGAGCACCTGCTCGCTCATGCCGGGACTTCCCTCTCCCTCAGGCCCCTGGGGTCGAGTACCTCGCGCATGACCCGCAGTTCCTCGTCGTCCGGGAGCCGCGTCTCCGGTACCTCGTCCGGTACGACCAGCTCGAAGCCCGTGGCGGCCACCACGTCCTCGACGCGGACACCCGGGTGCACCGAGCGGAGCCGCATCCGCCTGTCCGGGGTGTCGAAGTCGAGCACCGCGAGGTTGCTGACCACGGCGCGGATCTCGTGGGCGCCCCGGTCCCAGCCGATCCCGCTCACCATGTCGACCTTCTCGGTGAACACCCGGGTGGAGTGCTTCGGCACCCAGTAGCTCGTCGTGTTCAGCAGCGTGTTGCCGGGTCCGCCGCGCACGCCGAGGAGTTGCCGTGCCGGGCGCTCCCAGTCGCCGATGCAGGAGATGTTGGTGTTGCCGTGGGCGTCGATCTGGCTCGGGCCCATCACCACGTGGCGCCGCCCGTTCAGGACGAGCCACAGGTGGTCGCGGAACGGCAGCCAGCCCTCCGCCGTCGCCGCCGGCCTGCCGAGCGGGACGGGCTCGGCGCTCAGCGCGGGGCCGCCGTCGGTGGTCAGCAGATCGGGCTCGAACGTCGCCCGGGCCAGTCGCGACCCCAGCATCGGCACGAACCCCGCGACCGCCGCCGCGACGATCTCGCCGTCGCCCCGGAACAGGTCCGCGCACGCGGCCGCGCAGACCTCGGCGCGTGTGACGGTGCCTTCTGCGGTGTTCGGGACGGTGCTCATCGGGATTCCTCCTGCCAGGCCCGGACGGCGTCCTGGTAGGCGGCCTCGTCGCCCGACAGGAAGCGGTCGTGGAACGCGGCCCACTTGTCCGGGTCCGCCGCCGACTGCGCGTAGAGCCTCTGGAACGCCTCGTCGCGCCCGAAGTCGGGCGCGCAGTCGGTGAAGTGCGCGCCGTTCGGCGTCTCCACCACGCCCGCCACGTGCGCCCGGCTGATCAGCAGGGACTGCAGCGGACCCTCCTTGGCGAAGTCGGCGGTGTCGACCAGGCGTTCGCACGACACGTACGTCCGGTCGGCCGCCTTGGCGAACAGGTCGTCCATGTAGGGGTCGGGGCCGAGGTACTGGGCGTTGCCGCGGGAGTCTGCGCGGTTCATGTGGACGAGCGCCACGTCCATGGTCAGGGCCGGGACGGCGACGAGCTCCCGGCCGTCCTCGTACGGCGACCGGACCGTCTTCAGCTCCGGGTTGACCCGCAGTACGTCCGAGCCGAGCCCGGCGGGGGTGGGCAGGAACGGGAGGCGGTGCGCCGCCGCGTACAGCCCGAACATGAACATGCCCTCGTCGTACTCGGTCAGCTCGATCGAACCGGTCTGCCGCGCGTTCCGGAAGTGCGGTTCCAGCGGGACCGAGTCCATGGTCACGAAAGCGGTGATCAGGCGCCGGACCTTGCCCGCCGCGCACAGCAGCCCCACGTCCGGCCCCCCGTAGGCCACCACCGTGAGGTCGGTGACGGGGGTGCGGAGGATCGCCCGGACGAGCGCCATCGGCTTGCGCCGCGAGCCCCAGCCGCCGATCCCGAGGGTCATGCCGCTCTCCAGCGACCCGGCGACCTCCTCGGCGGAGAGCACCTTGGAACTCATTCGGCCCCCTTGGCGACGAAGGCGTCGCGGTGCTCGTCCCCGGCGCCGGTGAGGTTCAGCTCGAACGTGAAGCCCTGCTCGTAGCGGTAGCTGCGCTTGACGTCGATCGGGTCGATCCCGTTCAGCGACTCCTTGGCGCGCCGGATGACGTACCGGTCCTTGGCGGCGATGCCCCCGGCGACCTCCATGGCCTTGGCGCGCAGCTCGTCCGGCGGGACGACCTCCAGGACCGAGCCGTGGCGATGCAGCTCGCCGGCCGTGACGTTGCGGCACGTGTAGACCATCGCGCGCATCAGGTGCTGCGGGACGAGCCGCGCCAGATGGGTCGCGGCGCCGAGCGCGCCCCGGTCCACCTCCGGAAGGCCGAAGTAGGCGTCCTGGGAGGCGATCACGATGTCGGCGTTGCCCACGAGGCCGACCCCGCCGCCGAGGCAGAAGCCGTGCACGGCGGCCACGACCGGGACCTCGCAGTCGTAGACGGCGGCGAACGCCGCGTAGCAGCCGCGGTTGGCCCCCACCAGGGCGGCGTGGCCCTCGGTGCTCTGCATCTCCTTGATGTCGACGCCCGCGTTGAAGCCCCGGCCCTCGGCGCGGAGCACGACCGCGCCGACCCCCGGGTCGCGGCCCGCCGCCAGCAGCGCGTCGGCCAGCTCGTACCAGCCGGCGACGGTCAGCGCGTTGACCGGCGGCGCGTCCACGACGATCTCGGCGACCCCGTCCAGGGTCGTGGTGGAGACTCCCATGCGCTACCTTTCCACCAAACATTTGTTAGAACAGAAGGTAGCAGAGGCGCACGGAGGAGGCGGGGCATGTCCCTGACGCTCGATCTGGGCGGCAAGACCGCCGTGGTGACCGGCGGCGTGCGCGGTGTCGGTGCCGGCATCTCCCGCGCCTTCCTGGAGGCGGGCGCCGACGTCGTCGCCGTCGCCCGGCGCGAGCCGGAGTCGCTTCCCGAGGCGGGCGGGCGGACGGCGCGGTTCGTCTCGCTCGACGCCCGCGACCCGGACGCCGCGCAGGCGTTCGCCGACGGCCTCGACCACGTCGACGTGCTGGTCAACAACGCGGGCGGCGCCCCGTTCCTGCCGCTCGCCGACGGCGAGCTGCGCACCCACCTGAAGATCATCGAACTGAACCTGGTCTCGGCGCTGATCATGGCGCGGGCGCTGCGGCCGCGGCTGCTGGCGGGCGGCGGCGGCTCGATCGTCAACATCGGCAGCGTGAGCGGGGAGCGGCCGTCGCCCGGAACCGCCGCCTACGGCGCCGCGAAGGCCGGCCTGCACAACCTCACCCGGTCGCTGGCCGTCGAGTGGGCGCCGCACATCCGGGTCAACTCGCTGACGCTCGGCATGGTCCGCACGGAGCAGGCGCACCTGCACTACGGGGACGAGGAGGGCATCGCGGCCGTGGCGGGCACCGTCCCGCTCGGGCGCCTCGCCGACCCGTACGACGTCGGCGCCGCCTGCGTGTTCCTCGCCTCCGACCTCGCGTCCTACGTGACCGGGTCGTCGCTGCTG
Organism: Actinomadura sp. 6K520; assembly: GCF_004349245.1. GTDB lineage: Bacteria > Actinomycetota > Actinomycetes > Streptosporangiales > Streptosporangiaceae > Spirillospora. The sequence continues at coordinate 36,599 of NZ_SMLC01000016.1, forward strand.
CTGCACGGCGGGGGAGAGCGCCCCGCCTTCCTCGACGCCGCCAACGTCAACCGGCCGTGAGCCCTCACCGAGCCCGAGCACAGAAGGAGTCGCGATGATCTGCAAGGACCGGGTGGTCGCCGTCACCGGAGCCGGGCGCGGGCTCGGCCGCGCGCACGCCCTGGAGTTCGCCCGGCAGGGCGCCCTCGTCGTCGTCAACGACCTGGGCGTCGCGCGGGACGGCACCGGCGGCGCCGCGGAGGGACCCGCGCAGGACGTCGTCCGGGAGATCGAGGCGCTCGGCGGGCGGGCCGTGGCCAGCACCGACGACATCGCCACCGACGCCGGCGCCGCCGCGCTGATCGAGACGGCGACCGGCGCCTTCGGGCGGCTCGACACGCTCGTCAGCAACGCTGGCTTCCTGCGGGACCGCATGCTGGTCAACCTGGGCGAGGACGAATGGGACGCCGTCATGCGCGTCCACCTCAAGGGGCACTTCCTGCCGCTCAAGCACGCCGGCCGTCACTGGCGCGCGGAGGCCAAGGCGGGCCGCCAGGTGGACGCGCGTGTGATCAACACGTCCTCGGGCGCCGGGCTGCTCGGCAGCGTCGGGCAGGGCAACTACTCCGCCGCCAAGGCCGGGATCGTCGGGCTCACGCTCGTCGCGTCCGCCGAGCTCGGCCGGTACGGGGTCACGGTCAACGCGATCGCGCCCGCCGCCCGCACCCGGATGACCGAGGAGGTCTTCGCGCAGACGATGGCGGCCCCCGCCGAGGGCGAGTTCGACGCCATGGCACCGGAGAACGTCTCCCCGCTCGTGGTCTGGCTCGGCTCCGCCGGGTCGCGGGACGTGACCGGGCGGGTCTTCGAGGCCGAGGGCGGCAGGATCTGCGTGATGGACGCCTTCCGGCACGGCCCCGCGGCCGACAAGGGCGCGCGGTGGGACCCCGCCGAGGTCGGCGACGTCGTCCGGGACCTGCTGGCGAAGGCGCCCGCCCCCGAGCCCGTCTACGGCGCGGGCTGACCGCCGGGCGGGCGGCGGAATGGCGTCCGGGACAGCGGCGTTCTAACCGGTGCCGCCGAAAACGGATCGCCCTCCGCGGGGCGTTCCGGCTACGGTGCGAAGGTTCGTGGGGTGCGCGGAGCCGAGGGCCTGGAACCCTATCCTTGTCGATGCCTATGGGGACGCCTGTGACACCGCCGCTCGCCGATCTGCGCGCGCGCCTGCCGGAGCTGATGCTGCGCGACCAGCACCGGCTGCGCCGCCGTGTCGAGGGCGTGCGGAAGATGCGCGACGCCGGGCGGCGGGCCCGGGTCGCCGCGGAGATCGCCGCCGACGTCGAGGCCGCCGAGCGGCGGGTCGAGCGGCGGCGGCTCGCCGTGCCCGCGATCACCTACCCCGAGCAGCTGCCTGTCTCGCGGAAGAAGGACGACATCCTCGCCGCGATCCGCGACCACCAGGTCGTGATCGTCGCGGGGGAGACCGGCTCCGGCAAGACCACCCAGATCCCTAAGATCTGCCTTGAGCTGGGCCGGGGCGTGCTCGGCTCGATCGGGCACACGCAGCCGCGCCGGCTGGCCGCCCGCACCGTCGCCGACCGCATCGCCGAGGAGCTCGGCACCGAGCTCGGCGACGCCGTCGGCTACAAGGTGCGCTTCACGGACCGGTCCAGCGACGACACGCTCGTCAAGCTGATGACGGACGGCATCCTCCTCGCCGAGATCCAGGCCGACCGGCTGCTCCGGCAGTACGACACGCTGATCATCGACGAGGCGCACGAGCGCAGCCTGAACATCGACTTCCTGCTCGGCTACCTCAGGGAGATCCTGCCTAGGCGCCCCGACCTCAAGGTCGTCATCACCTCGGCGACGATCGACCCGGAGCGCTTCTCCGAGCACTTCGGGGCAGCGCCGATCGTGGAGGTGTCCGGGCGCACGTATCCGGTGGAGGTCCGGTACCGGCCGGTCACCGACCCGGACGACCCGTCCGCCGACCCCGACCGCGACCAGATCCAGGCGATCGTGGACGCCGTGGACGAGCTGGGCCGCGAGGGCCCCGGCGACGTGCTGGTGTTCCTCAGCGGCGAACGGGAGATCCGCGACACCGCCGACGCGCTGGCCAAGCACTTCACGCGGACCGGGAACGCCACGGACGTCCTCCCGCTGTACGCGCGGCTCTCCGCGGCCGAGCAGCACCGCGTGTTCCAGCCGCACGGCGGGCGCCGGGTGGTCCTCGCCACGAACGTCGCCGAGACGTCGCTGACCGTCCCGGGCATCAGGTACGTCGTCGACCCCGGCACCGCCCGCATCTCCCGCTACAGCCATCGCCTGAAGGTCCAGCGGCTCCCGATCGAGCCGGTCTCGCAGGCGTCGGCGAACCAGCGCAAGGGGCGCTGCGGGCGCGTGGCCGAGGGCGTGTGCATCCGGCTCTACTCCGAGGAGGACTTCGAGTCCCGCCCGGAGTTCACCGACCCGGAGATCCTGCGCACGAACCTCGCGTCGGTCATCCTGCAGATGACCGCGCTCGGCCTCGGCGACATCGCCGCGTTCCCGTTCGTCGAACCGCCGGACCGCCGCAACGTCAAGGCGGGCGTCGACCTCCTCCACGAGCTGGGCGCGATCGACCCGGCCGAGAAGGACCCGCGCAAGCGCCTCACCCCGCTCGGCCGCCGCCTCGCCCAGCTGCCCATCGACCCGCGGCTGGCCCGCATGGTGCTGGAGGCCGACCGGAACGGCTGCGTCCGCGAGGTCCTGGTCATCGCGGCGGCGCTGTCGATCCAGGACCCGCGGGAACGTCCCGCCGAGCACCAGCAGGCGGCCGACGACCGCCACCGCCGGTTCGCCGACCCCACGTCGGACTTCCTCGCGTACCTGAACCTGTGGAACTACCTGCGCGAGCGGCAGCGGGAGCTGTCGGGCAGCGCGTTCCGCCGCATGTGCAAGAGCGAGTTCCTGCACTTCCTGCGCATCCGCGAATGGCAGGACCTGCACGGCCAGCTCAAACAGGTCGCCAAGTCCCTCGGGGTCACGCTCAACACCGCCGACGCCCCGCCCGACCGCATCCACATTTCGCTGCTCGCGGGCCTTCTGTCGCACGTCGGGCTCGCCGACACCGACAAGAAGGACGGCAGGCAGGAGGGCAAGAAGGACGGGCGGCGCCGCGGCCAGGAGTACCTCGGCGCCCGCGGCGCGAAGTTCGCCGTGTTCCCCGGGTCGGCGCTGTTCCGGAAGCCGCCGCGCTGGGTGATGTCGGCGGAGCTGGTGGAGACGTCCCGCCTCTGGGGGCGCGTGAACGCCAGGATCGAGCCCGAGTGGATCGAGCCGCTCGCACAGCACCTGGTGAAGCGCAACTACAGCGAGCCGCACTGGTCGAAGAAGCAGGCCGCGGTCATGGCGCGCGAGAAGGTCACCCTCTACGGGGTGCCGATCGTCGCCGACCGCCGGGTCAACTACGGGAGCATCGACCCCGCGCTGTCCCGCGAGCTGTTCATCCGGCACGCCCTCGTCGAAGGCGACTGGGAGACCCACCACCGGTTCTTCCACGACAACCGCGCGCTGCTGGACGAGGTGGAGGAGCTGGAGCACCGCGCCCGGCGCCGCGACATCCTCGTCGACGACGAGACCCTCTTCGACTTCTACGACGAGCGCGTCCCCGAGGACGTCGTGTCCGGGCGGCACTTCGACGCCTGGTGGAAGAAGGCCCGGCACTCGGACCCCGACCTGCTCGGGTTCGAGAAGTCGATGCTCATGAACGAGGCCGCGGGCGACGTCAGCGAGGCCGACTACCCGGACGTGTGGAAGCAGGGCGCGCTGCGCCTGCGCCTCACCTACCAGTTCGAGCCCGGGGCCGACGCCGACGGCGTGACGGTGCACATTCCCGTCCAGGTGCTGAACCAGGTCCGCCCGGACGGCTTCGACTGGCAGGTCCCGGGACTGCGCGCCGAGCTGGTCACCGAGCTGATCCGGTCGCTGCCCAAGCAGCTGCGCGTCAACTTCGTCCCGGCGCCCGACTACGCCCGCAAGATCCTCGACCGCGTCGCCCCGCGCACCGAGCCGCTCCTGGACGCCCTGGAACGCGAGCTGACCGCGATGACGAGCGTGCCCGTCGCGCGGGAGGCGTGGGATCCGTCCCGGCTCCCCGCCCACCTGCGCATCACGTTCCGCGTCGTGGACGACGCCGCCGGCGGGAGCGGCCGCACCCTCGGCGAGAGCACCGACCTGGACGAGCTGAAACGCCGCCTCGCGGGCAAGGTGCGGGGAACGCTGTCGAAGGCCGCGTCCACCATCGAGCGCTCCGGCCTCACCGACTGGACCATCGGCGAGCTGCCCCGCACCTACGAGCGCAGCCAGGCGGGCTACGAGGTGAAGGCGTACCCCGCGCTGACCGACGAAGGCGGCAGCGTCGCCATCCGGATGTACGAGACCGAGGCGGAGCAGCGCCGCGCCATGTGGCTCGGCACGCGGAGGCTGATCCTGCTGAACGCGCCGTCACCGGTGAAGCTCATTCAGGGCGGTCTCACCAACAAGGGCAAGCTCGCCCTCAGCCACAACCCGCACGGCTCCGTCGCGGCCCTCTTCGACGACTGCGTCACCGCCGCCGCCGACCGGCTCATCGCCGAGGCCGGCGGGCCCGCGTGGGACGAGGACGCCTTCCGCGCCCTGTACGACCGGGTCCGCGCAGACCTGCACGACGCGACCGCGCAGATCGTCGGCCTGGTCGAACGCGTCCTGGCCGAGGCGCACGAGGTCGACCGCCGCCTGCGCGGCACGACGAGCCTGACCCTCGTCCCGGCGCTGACCGACATCCGCGCCGACCTCACCGCCCTCGTCCATCCGGGGTTCGTCACGGCGACCGGATGGGGGCGGCTGCCCGATCTGCCCCGTTACCTGCGTGCCCTGCAGATCAGGCTCGACAAGCTCCCCGAGAACCCCGGACGCGACCGGACGCTGGCGCAGCAGGCCGGCGTCCTGGCGCAGGAGTACGAGCAGGCGCTCCGCCGCCTGCACCCGGCCCGCCGGGACGAGGAGCCCGCCCGGCAGATCCGCTGGATGCTGGAGGAACTGCGGGTCAGCCTCTTCGCCCAGCAGCTCGGTACGCGCTTCCCGGTCTCCGACAAGCGCATCCGCAAGGCGATCGCCCAGCTCTGACGGCGGTGCCGGACCTACCGCTGATCTCGGATATAAGTGGATCATGAATTTGCGGGAGTTGTATCCGCCGGCCGAGCCCTACGACTGCGGGCTGCTCGACGTCGGCGACGGTCAGCGAATCTACTGGGAGACCTGCGGCAACCCGGACGGCAAGCCCGCGGTGTTCCTGCACGGAGGGCCCGGCGGCGGGCTGCTGCCGCACTTCCGCGGCTTCTTCGACCCCGCCGCGTACCGCATCGTGCTGTTCGACCAGCGCAACTGCGGGCAGAGCGTCCCGCACGCCGGCGACCCGGCGGTGTCGCTGGAGCACAACACGACGCCGAACCTGGTGGCCGACATGGAACGGCTGCGTGAGCACCTGTCCATCGAACGGTGGCTCGTGTTCGGCGGGAGCTGGGGCAGCACTCTGGCCCTCGCCTACGCCCAGGCGCACCCGGAGCGCGTGTCCGAGATGGTGCTGCGCGGCGTCTACCTCGTCCGCCCGTCCGACGAGGCGTGGGCGTTCACCCCGTCCGGGGCGGCTCACCTCTTCCCCGCGGAGTGGGCGGCCTTCCGCGACGCGATCCCGCCCGCCGAGCAGGGCGACCTCATCGCCGCCTACGGCCGCCGCATCGAAGACCCGGACCCGGCCGTCCACGTTCCGGCGGCGCGGGCGTGGGTCGCCTGGGAACTCGCCGCGAACACGCTCCTGCCCGTTCCGGCTCCGTCTTTCGACGAGACCCTCGTCGTGGCCTTCGCCCGCATCACGCACCACTACATCTCGCGCGGAGGCTTCCTCCCGGACGAGGGGCTCCTCGCGGGGGTCGACCGGATCAGGCACATCCCCGCCGTCATCGTGAACGGCCGCTACGACGTGAAGACGCCGCCCGACCAAGCATGGGACCTGCACCGGGCCTGGCCCGAAGCGGACTTCCACATCGTCGAGGACGCGGGTCACGGCGGCACCGAGCCCGGGACTCGCGACCGGCTCATCGAGGCCACCGACCGATTCGCCCGGTCCGCCATGACGTGGGCACCCCCACATGTACCACCCAAGTCACTGCAGTAACGCGGATCAGGTCGTATGGTTCATTCCATGCCTAACAGCGAAGAGCGCGACAGTAGCGGCCGCGAGGGGCTGGCCGCGGCTCCCTCGGGGGGCGCGGTCTCCGGAGGCGCGGGGGACGGGGCGGCGGCCGGGACGGAGGTCGCCCGGGTGGGCGACCCGGTCACGGTGTGGCCGTGCGCGAACTGCGGGAGGCCCGTCCCGCAGCCGATGGGCGCCGTCCGCGCCGTGCGTTACTGCCAGGACAACGACGGCGCCTGCGCGACCGAGGCGCGCGACCGCCGGGAGCGCGGCCGGGACGCGCCGGGCCTCACCGGGCAGGTCGCCTCGGCGTGGGAGATGGTCGAGCGGCTGGAGAAGGCCGCCGATCTGCTCGCGGACTCGCTGACGTCCGAGCTGAGCGTCGCCGGCGTCGAGCGGCGCGTCGCCGAGGTGCGCGCCGAGGCCGCCCGCGAGCTCGCCGTCGCGCAGAGCGAGCGCGACGCGTCGCAGCGCCGCGCCGAGGAGGCGTGGCAGGAGGCGTCGGCGGCCCGGCAGCGCGCCGGCGCGGCCGAGGAGCAGGCCGCGCGCCTGCGCGAGGAGGCCAAGGTCGCCACCGCCAAGCGCGACGCGGCGCAGCAGGCGTGGGAGGAGGCGCACCAGATCGCGCAGCAGTCGATGACCGCGAAGCTGGCCGCCGAGAGCGAGCGCGACCGCGTCGCGGCCCGCGAGACCGAACTGCTCGCCGCGCTGGAGAACGCCCGCGCCGAGCTCGTCGCGCTGCACGCCAGGCTGTCCGAGGCCGAGGGCGCCGCCGAGGCCCAGCGGGTCGAGGCCGCCGTCGCCAAGCAGGGCGCCGAGGACCTCCGCAACGCCATGCGCGACACCGAGGCGCAGCGGCAGCGCGCCATGCAGGCCGCGAGCAAGGCCGAGGCCGAACGCACCGCCGCGCAGCGCGCCCAGTCGGAGGCCGAGGCGGAGCTCGTCCGCGCGCACGCCCGCACCGAGGAGGCCGCCAAGGAACGCGACGCCGCCCAGGCGCAGGCCAAGGCCGCCACGGCGGAGCGGGACGAGCTCACCGCCAAGGTCAACGACCAGGCGGTCCAGCTGCGGCAGCTCGCGCAGTCGGTGGCCGAGCAGCAGGCCGCGCTCACCGCCCTCGCCGAGGAGCGCGACGCCGCCCGCGCCGAGGCCGACCGCGCCCGCCGGCAGATCGACCAGTTCACGCACAGCACGCTGTCGAGCGTCCCGCCGGGAGGCCGGATGGCCGGCGGCGGCACCCCGGCGCCCCCGGCGGGCCACCCGTACGCCGCGGGCATGCCGCCAGGCCCGCCCCCGGCCGGCGGTCCCGTCCCGGCCGGCGGTCCCGTGCCGAGCGGGGCGCCGGCACCGAACGGCTCCCCGCTCGGGGCGCCCGTCCCGGTGAACCCCCCGCGGCAGAGCCCGGGCCGGGTGAACGGCGCCGACCGGGAGGACCCCCTGTTCACCGGTCCCTGACCGGCCGCTCAGCCGTATCTGATCACGAGGAACAGCGCCAGCGCCGCCGCTCCCCAGATCATCGCGACGTGCCCGCGCTCGCGCGCCACGGCCTGCCGCAGGCCGGTGATCCGCTGGCGGCTGAGCCGCAGGTCGGACACGGCGCGCCGGGCGCGTTCCCAGTGCACCCCCAGGTAGATCGCCAGCGCCGCGACGCCGAGAAGAAGCACAACGTTTCCGCTCATCAGACCCGCCTCCGTTTTCGCGGAAGCTCAGATTGAACAGCGGATCCGGCGGTCCGGTCCGTGTCGGGCGACACATTCCCCCGAAAGAAAGCGGAACCGGCCTGCCTCACCGGCTCCGGGTCGGCCTCCGGTCAGTTCCCGAACCGCTCCGGGTCGATCTCGATCCAGATCTGCTCGGCGCGGCCCAGGAGGCGCCCGTCCGCCCCGTACAGGGCCGTCGCGGCGTGCATCTTGCGGCCCTCGCGGCTGCGCGCGAGGCCCAGCACGACGCATTCCTCCCCGGCCCGCGGCACGTCCATCACCTGCCCGGTCATCGTGCCGAGGACGGCGGGACGCTCCGCCACGTCGAACGACCATCCGCCGGGGCAGTCCAGCGCGGCCCACACCAGTTCCCGCTCGGGCACCCGCTCCGGCACCCACGGCGCCGCGACCGTGCCCTCGGCGACCGGCCCCGGCTCCAGCCGCAGCCCGTCGCCCGGTTCCCGCTCCGGCCCGCACACGAAGCAGCCGGGGAACGGGTGGTACTCCGCCGCCCGGTACTTCTCCGCGGCCTCCACGGCCCGCTCGAACGGGACGGGCGCGATCGGCGGGACCACGATCGCCCCCGCGAGCGCTTCGGCGATCAGCCGCTCCCCGTCCCAGAGCCGCGCGCTGTGCCCGCGCTCGTCGTCGACCGTGACGGTCAGCTCGGTGTCCAGCGGCGGCGGCCGCCGGAGCGTCACCGTCACCGTGTCGATCGGCACCCTCCCCGCGAGGCGCCCCGCCACGTATCCGCCGTTCCCCGACCCGTCCGGCCCATGGAACCGCCCATCAATGATCACTTGCGTTACCCCCGTGCTGAACCCGCACCCCGAACAAACGGCACGATCCTAATGAACCGCCCGGACATTCCCCCGTGCCACCCCCGCGCGAAGCGATGGAGGGAGAACTATACGGCCCGCGACGGCTGCGGGCGGCCGGGCCGGGTGGTGAAGAACACCGACAGGGAGCCCATGAGGCGTGCGCGGACGGTCTCCTCGTCCACGGGACCGCCCTCGGGGACGGGGGTGCGGTCGAGGGCACGGTCGATGAGGACGTCGATGTTGCGGTCGGCGACGAGGACGGAGCACGTGTCGCACGCGTACCACGGGTAGAGCATGTTGAGCACGGCCACGGCCGTGTCGTCGTCCGACAGGTGCGTGGTGTCGAGTTCGACCTCGAACATGTCGGTGTCCTCGGGGTCGAGCGTGGGGTAGTAGAGCCAGCTCGGCCCGGCCGCACCGCAGAAGTCGCAGCCCGGGTCCTGCGGGGCGGGTTCGCCGACGGCGAGTTCCAGCTCGTGGTCCCACGGCTCCACCCGCCGGTTGTGGCGGTAGCCCACGCCGTCGAGCGAACCCTCGCGGTTGTGCGTGACGTCGTGCACCTCGCCGCCGCAGCGAGCGCACATGAAGCCTATGTCCTCCATGTCCCTCCCTATCGCTGAGGCACCGGCTCTCACAGTATCCGTCCGGGGGCCTCTGTCGTACCCGGCCGTGCGATCTCGGCCGTAACGAAGATCTTCTTTTCCGGTCAGCCCGCCGGGACCCGGTGCCGGGCCAGGTGGGCGAGGACGGACTGGTTGGCCTCCCAGCCGTCCGGGAACTTGACCGGGACGCCGAGGTGGACCGGTTCGGCCGACGGGTGCGCGTCCAGCAGTTCGGGGATGCCCGCCCGCGCGACGACGACGCACGCGTGCCTGTGCCGGGACGTCAGGACGCAGAGGCGCCCCGACTCCAGGTGGAACGCGGTGGCGTCGCGGCGTCCCGACAGCGGATGCAGCACGACCGTCATGTCGTACTCGCGGCCCTGGAGCCGGTTGGCGGTGTCGACGGTGATGCCGGCGCCGTGCGGGCCGAGCGCGGCGCGGATCGCGGCGACCTGGTCCCGGTGGGCGGCGCCGATCGCGATCCTGCCCGCGCCGACGGGGTTCGAGCCGTGTTCGGAATGGGCGACGGGCCCGCGCTGGAGCAACCGGACGGCCAGCGCCGCCGTCGCGCGGACGGCCTCGGCGTCGGTGCGCAGCGTGTGCCGGGCGGGCAGCTCGTAGAGGCTCCACCCGGTGGCCGCGGCCTCTTCGAGGGCCCGGTCGTAGCCGGTGCCCATGCCGCGGGTGCCGAACTCCAGCCGCCGGTCGCCCGGCTCCGTCCCGGCGCGGAACCCGGTGAAGGGGTAGAACGCCTCCGACACCACCGGGGCGGCCGACGCGGGCAGCCGCCACGACACCGGGAGCCGGTGGACGGGCAGGTCCGGGTTGTGCGCCAGCAGGACCGACACGGCGCTGCGCATCGGGTCCCACGCCAGGCCCGCCCAGCGCTCCACCTCGACGGTGGAGAACGGGTCGAGCTGGCCCGGATCGCCCACGAAGAGCGCCCGCTCGAACCGGCCGGCGATGCGCAGCAGCATGTCGGAGCGCATCTGGTACGCCTCGTCCACGATCGCCCACGGCCACGACCCGTCCGAGAGCGTCGCCCACTTCGCGGCGGTCGCGATCACGACGGGGAGCTCGGCGAGGTCGTCGGCCTTCTGCGCGACCCGCACCCCCGGATGCGCCAGCACCCGCTCGGACGGCACGTAGCCCGACGCCGACAGGCGCCCCAGCGGCACGTCCGGATGCTTGCCGGCGAGGCGTTCGACGAGGTCGTCGACCTGCTCGTTGGTCTGCGCCACGATCATGAGCCGCTCGCCCGCCTCGACCAGGTGCGCGGCGGCGCGGACGACCAGCGTGGACTTCCCGGCGCCCGGCGGGGAGTCGACCACCACGCCGCGGTGCCCGCCGGCGAGATCGGCCAGGACGGCGCCGACGACCCGTGCCGCAGCCTCGCCGGGGTCGGCGGGGGCCGGTTCCGGGGCGTCCGCCGTCACCCGCACCAGGCGGGGGCCCGCGTGTTCGGTCACGACCATTCCTCTTCGGCGTCCTCGTGGGTCGGCACGTAGTCCTCGGGCGGTCCGCCGTGCGTCCACGGCGTCTCCTCCCGGTCGGGGAACCTCGCCACGCCGAACGAGCCGTCCGTCAGCGACGTGAAGCACACCCGGTCGCCGGCCTCTGGGACGACACCGGGCTCGGGCGTGAGCTTGCGCCCCATGCCGCCGGTCAGCTCCAGCAGCACGGCGCCGCCGCCGATCTCCACGATCCGGCCCTTCAGCGCGGGCCGCGCCGCGCTGCACACGGTCGTCCCGGCGTCCAGGCGCACCGGGTCGGCCGTCGCGACCCGCAGGCGGGGGCGCAGCTTGGGCCGCTTGCCCGTCTCGTCCAGCCGCGCCGGGTCGCATTCGGTGACGACGCCGCCGAACGCCTGGCCCGCGAGCCGGTGCTCGGCCATGACGAGGGGGTCGTCGAACGCCCGCTGCGCGTCGTAGGCGTCCTGGGCCCGTTCGAGGTCGTGCAGCCGCCGCGCCGCCCGGACCGGTGAGTCGCGGCGCGCCTGCGGGTACGCCTCCCCGAACGTCTGGTGGTAGTAGGTGAACGCGTCCCGGTCGCGCTCCCACCGCTTCGGCACGCTCGCCCCTTCCGGCAGTCCCCGCAGCACCTCGACGGCCCGCCACATCAGGTCCCACGTGGGGGTGAGCTGCCCGGCGACCGCGGCCCGCAGCCGCTCCTCGGCGAGCGAACCGGCGCCCGAACGGTCGAAGGCCGCGATCGCCGGGGCGAGGACCTCGCTGTCGAACGTCGGGTCGGTCGCCGGGCCCGCGGGCGGGCAGGCCACCGGATCCTCGGCGCGCGCCGCCGCGGCCGGGCCGTCGAGCCCGTCCGGCGGGTCGATCCAGCCCATCAGCGCGGCGAGGTTGCCGTCCTCCAGCGAACTCTGCCCGGTCGCCCAGTGCAGCCGCAGCAGCTCGGTCATGGCGCCCAGCAGCGACGAGCCGGGATGGTCGTACCGGTCGGCGAACCACGTCAGCCACCGGCCGAGCACCGGCACCGCCGGGTCCACCGCGTACGGGCCCTCCGTGCTGCGGAACCGGGTCGACCGCCCCATCAGCCGCAGGAAGGCCACGCCGCCCCGGTTCGGCACCAGCAACTGCGGCGCGTCCCCGTACCGGATCCGCTCCTCGCCCTCCTTGCCCGGCGGCAACTCCTCCACCTCGCCCCGGCTCGTCTCGATGTGGTTCAGCACCAGCTTGGCGAGGCCGGCGGCGAACGCGAACCGCAGATCCCGGTTGCGCGGCTGCGGCACCACCAGCAGCGCCGGGTCGTCCGGCGCGCTCCCGGCCAGCACCGCCAGCGGCGCCGCCGCCTCGCCGGCGAGCCGCAGCGGCACCAGCACCAGCGGCGCGTCCGCCACATGGCAGTGCCGCACCGTCGCGAGCGGCCGCGCGACCCCCGCGGCCGCCGCCTCCAGCCGCGCGAGCGAGGACAGCGCGCTCATCGGGGGATCACGCGACCCCTTCCAGGGCTTCGGCGCGGAGGCGGGCCGCGGTGCGCAGCTGCTCGGCCGTCTCCGCGAGGTCGTCGGACGGGGCGAACGAGCCGTCCGCCAGCGCCAGCGCCGTCCCGATCGCGTCGACGCCGCCGAGGTCGTCGCGCACGGACCGGCCGAGCGCCCCCGTCGACCCGCACGCGCGCGCCTCGTCCCTGCAGAAGAACGCCATCTCGCAGCCCGACATGCACTCGGGCGCGTACCGGGCCTCGACCGCGCGGACCGACTCGGCGAGCTTCTCCCCGGGCTCGAACGTCAGGTCGCCGGGCAGCTCCGCCAGGATGTCGTCGATGCGGGTGAGGCGCGCGAGCTGCCGTTCCAGGACGGCGAGCTGCGGCCGCACGTCCAGCGGCGTCGCCGTCGGGCGGTTGGAGAAGTTCTCCGGGCAGACGAGGAACACGTCGTGCGACACCCGCCCGGGGTCGTGGCCCAGCTCGGCCACCATCCGGCGCAGCGCCAGCACGTACACCGCCGACTGCCGCGCCGCCGCCGCGACCTGCTCGGGTTCGGCCTGGCCGTCCACCACGGCGAACGACTTGATCTCGATGACGTGCAGCCGCCCCGCGAGCTGGAAGGCGATGACGTCCGGCTCCAGGTAGGCGAACCGCCCGGCGATCTCCAGCCGCAGCAGCGGGTGGTCGAACAGCGTGCCCTCGCCCGTCTCCAGCGCGCGGGCGACCAGCCGCCGCGTCCGCGAGTGCCGCAGCTCCCGGCCCTCGTTGCCCGCGACGACCTCCAGGTCGTCGTAGGCGACCTCGGGGACGGCCAGGCCGAGCCGCTCGCGCAGCAGCGTCAGCAGCTCCGCGCACCCGTCCGCCTTCACCTGCGCCTCGAACGCGTTCCCGCGCGTGATCGCGAACTGCGACTGCCCGAACGGGGCGGGGAAGCCCAGCTCCCGCGCCACCAGGTCCTTGTCGATCCCGGCCGCGTCCAGCACGCCGCGGCGGGCGCACCCCGGGTTGGAGGTCAGTGCGGCGATCGTCCGGGCGTCGTGATTGCGCGGGGCGGCGGCGCCGCGCAGCCCGTCCAGGTCCGGTGCGGTCTCGGTCATCGTTTCGTCTCTCCATTGCCGGCGGGGCGCCGCCCGGAGTCCCGCAGGGCCCGCAGGCGGCTGCCGAACAGCAGTTCCGCGTCGTCGAGCTGCGCCCGGGCGCGCCCGGCGGCGGACGCGCGCCGCCGCCGGTCCGGCTCGCGGTGCACCTCCAGCTCGGCCCGGGCGGCCGCGGCGAGCACGGCCGGATCGACGGTACCGACCGTACCGGTGACCGCACCGGGAATGTTGGACGCGAAACGCCACAGCAGCCGCTGCACGCCGGGGGAAGGCGTCCCCCGGTCCGCGTGCTCGGCCAGCCGGACGGCGGACGTCAGGAAATCGGTGCGCGGGCTCAGCGGGCCGACGATCCGCCGCTCCAGCGGCCAGGTGCTCACGGCGAGCAGCCCGCGTGCCGGGGCGAGCAGATCGGCGGTCAGCGCGGCGCACAGGTAGTAGGGACGCGCGTAGGGCGCGGTGCGGAACGAGCGCTCCTCGTCGCGGCGCAGGCTGGTGAGCCGGCTCCCCGGGACACCGCCGGGGAAGAACGCCTCGTACACCGACCCGATCAGCTTGGGCGCGGCCGGCGCGCCGAGCAGCGTCAGCGCCTGGTGCACCTGCTCCCGGACGGGCAGCAGCCCGCGCGGCCCGTCGTCGCGGTCCCGGCCCCCGGTGGCGTGGTCACCCGTGCCGGCGCCCGTGCCGCCTTCGCCGAGGACGGCGTCGTCCCATGCCTGTTCCGCCCGGCGCAGTTCGGCGCGCAGCTCCCTGGCGTTCGAGCGGTCACCCGCCGCCATGGCCCGCCGGACGGCGGCGCGCAGCTCGGTGATGCGCGTCTCCAGTTCGTCGGGGGTCGGGACGCCGGGGGACCGGAACATGCGGCAGACAGTACCGGAGCTTCCAGACAGTTCCCGGGTTTTCCAGTCTTTGTGGCCCTTCGTCCGAGATCAGCGGGGTGCTCGCGGCGTCGTCACCCCCGGTCGGCCGGGAAGCTCGCCCGGTACGTGGCGGCCATGTCCTCGTCCCCGTGCCCCTGCTCGATCGCGCGGCGGAACCGCTCGCCCGCGGCGTCGTTGACGTCCATCCGGATCCCGGCGGCCTCGGCGGCCGCGTGGATCAGCCGGGTGTTCTTCTCCGCGTTGCGGACGGCGAAGCTCGGCTCGAAGTCGCCCGCCAGGATGGCCTTCATCTTGGCCTGGAGGTAGGCGTTGTCGAGCGGGCCGCTGGTGAAGACCTCACCGAGCAGGGCGGGGTCGAGGCCGAGACCCTCGGCGAGCGCGACCGACTCGGCGACGACGGAGGTCAGCGAGATCGCGTAGCTCACCGCGGCGAGCTTGAGGCGGGTGCCCGCGCCGCCCGCGCCGTCCTCGGCCAGCCAGAGCGTCTTGGCGCCGACGCTGCCGAACACCGGGTCGAGGACCTTGCGGGCGTCCTGCGGCCCGGCCGCGAGGACCAGGAGCTTCCCCTGCTCGGCGGGCTGCTTGGTCCCCTGGACGGGCGCGTCGGCGAACGTGAGCCCCCGGTCGGCGGCGAAGGCGGCGAGCGACGGCACGGCCTCGACGCCGACCGTGCCCATCTGCGCCCAGACCTGCCCCGGCCGCAGCGACGGCGCGGCCTCCCGCATGACCGACAGGGCCGTGTCGCCGCCGTCCAGCATCGTGATGACCGCCTCGGCCTCCGCGACGGCCTCGGCGGGAGAGCCGGCGACGGCCGCGCCGTCGGCCGCGAGGGGTTCCGCGCGTGACCGGGTGCGGTTCCACACCGTCACCTGATGGCCGTCCCTGAGCAGGGTGCGGGCCATCGCCGCGCCCATGATCCCGGTGCCGAGCATCGCGACCGCTGTCATGCTGTCACTCCTCCGAGTTCGAACTGCCTTGTACGCACCGTCCGCCACGGGGTGACGGCGATGTCCTTCCTACCCGGGAGCGGGCGGGTCCTGCGGAATCAGCCGAAGGCGGGGCTGTCGCCCGGCGTGTCGGCGTACGCGTCGGTGTAGGGCGCGGCGAACGCGTCCAGGGTGCGGTCCAGCTGCGCCGACCACCAGGCCACCATGGCGGCGGAGCCGCGATCGCCCGCACCGTCCTCGCCCAGGTACCGGTGGCGCAGCGACGCGACGTCGCAGAGCCGCTCCCACCATTCGCGGTGCACGGCCGACTGGATCTGCCCGGCGTCCAGCGGGAACGCGGAGCGGTGGCCGCGCACGAACGCCTGGACGCGGTCGAGGTCGAGTCCGCGCTCGTCCCCGCATGCGAACAGCCGCGCCGCCGCCCGCACGACCTCACCGGCGACCGGGCCGGTCGTCAGCGCGTCCCAGCCGAGGACGGCGGTGACGTTGCCCGACCCGCCGTACCGCAGGTGGGTGGAGTCGAACGAGCCGTGCAGGTGCCCGACCGTGGTCACCTCGATCTCGGGCGGCTGGTGGCCGGCGAACTCGGTGAGCAGCTCCCGCCGTTCCCGCAGCCTGCGGGCGGTCAGCGCGTCGAAGTCGGTCCCGGCGTCGCCGGGGACGTCCCGCAGCATGGCGTCGACGGCGGCCGCCGCGTCCGCGGCGCGCGGCGTCGGCACGAGCAGGCTCTGCTGGACCGGCGGCGTCAGCCCGTCGAGCGCCGCGTGCAGCCTTCCGAGCAGCTCACCGAGGGCCTCGCACTGGCCGAACGTCAGCTCCAGCCCGCCGCGCCCGCGGCCGCCGACCCACGGGTACAGGACGTACCCGCGGCCCGCGGCGGTGACCAGCGTCCGCCCGCCGCGCGCCGGTACCGGCGCGAGCACCGGAAGGCCGGCCTCGTCGAGCGCGGTGGTCACGGCGTGCCGGAACCGCATGCGGCGCCGGTCGGGCTCGGCGTACTCCCTGAGGAAGAACGCGCCGTCCGCCGCGTCGACGCGCCAGCACCGGCGGCCGGGCCCGGCGCCCACCGGGCCCGTGCCCGCCGGCGCGCCGATCTCCCAGCGCTTCAGCAGCCGCGGCGGCGGGGCTTCGGTGTCGGCCCCTGGGGCGCCGGCCCCGGGGGTGTCAGCACTCTGTGACGTCGGCACCTCGGCACCTCGGCTGCGTCGGACGGGCGGTGGTCGAATGGGTGTTCTACGGCGACGCTACACGCCCGCCCCGCCCCGCGAAAGGGAACCGCCCGGCTCAGGCGCGTTCGAGGACGACCACGGGGATGTCCCGGGTCGTCTTCTCCTGGTACTCGTCGTACGCGGGCCAGACGGCCGTCATCTTCCGCCACAGCGCGGGCTTCTCATCGGGCGTCGCCGTGCGGGCCCGCGCGGAGAACTTGTCGCCCTTCACCTGGACCTTCACCTCGGGGTTCGCCTGGAGGTTCTCGTACCAGAGCGGATGGTCGTCCGCGCCGCCCTTCGAGGCAACGACCAGGTACGCGTCGCCCTCGGGCTGGTAGATGAGCGGTGTCGTGTGCTCCTTACCGGTGCGGCGCCCGGTCGTGGTGAGCAGCAAGGTGACCGTCCCCTGCCACTCGTGCCCCACCTCGCCGTCCGTCTCCTGGTAACGCTCGACGTGCTCCTTGCCGAACAGCATGTCCTTCTCCCTCGTCCAGCATCCGCAGCGGCCGCGCGGAAGGCACGGCCGTCCTCTTAACCTCCGAACCCTGGATGGCCTTCCCAGGGGGACCCCGCTGATTCATGGCGATCATTACCCTGGGCGGGTGACGGACGCGGCTGAGGTGGCGCGGCGATGCGCCGAGACGATGTACGCCAAGGACAGGGTCGCCCAGGACCTTGCCATGCGGATCACCGAGATCTCGCCGGGACGGGCACGGCTGCGGATGAGCATCGCCGACACGATGGTGAACGGGCACGGCATCGCCCACGGCGGCTACGTGTTCCTTCTCGCCGACTCCGCGTTCGCCTACGCCTGCAACAGCCATGACGCCGTGACGGTCGCGGCGTCCGCCGACGTCGTCTTCGTCGCGCCCGCCCGCACCGGCGACGTCCTGGAGGCGGCCGCGGTGGAACGCACCCGCTACGGCCGCAGCGGCGTCTACGACGTGACGGTGCGCCGTGTCGCGGACGGGGAGGTCATCGCCGAGTTCCGCGGCGGCAGCCGGAGCCGCGACCAGCGCGTCCTGGACGATCCCGCCCCCTAGCCCGCCGGATCACCGGATCAGAGGTCGCTGAGGATCCGGGTGAGCTGCGCCTCGGTGTCGTCGGGGCGCGAGGCGGTGATGCAGAGGTTGTTCATGGCGCGCATGTAGGTGTCGACGTCCGTGGGCTTGTCGAGGTAGAGCGCGCTGGTGAGCTGCTCCAGGTAGACGACGTCGGACAGCCCCGGCTCGGCGAACCGCAGGATGGTGAAGGGGCCGCCGGCGGCGGCGTGGCCGCCCGCGCCGAACGGCACGATCTGCAGCGTGACGTTGGGCAGCTCGGACATCTCGATCAGGTGCTCGATCTGCCGCCGCATCACCGCGCGGCCACCGAGGGGGCGGCGCACGACCGCCTCGTCCACGACGGCCCACAGCGTCGGCGCGCCGGGCGAGGTGAACCGCGCCTGCCGGATCGTGCGGAGCTGCACGCGCCGCTCGACCTCGTCCTCGGCGGCGTCGGAGAAGCCGAGCCGGACGACGGCGCGCGCGTAGTCCTCGGTCTGGAGCAGCCCGGGGACGAACTGCAGCTCGTAGGTGCGCAGCAGCGAGGCGGCCTCCTCCAGGCCCAGGTACACCTCGAACCAGCTGGGCAGCACGTCGCCGTACCGGTGCCACCATCCCGGGGTGTTGGCCTCCCTGGCCAGCTCCAGGAGGGGTGCGCGATCGGCGGGGTCGGAGACGCCGTAAAGGGTGAGCAGGTCGGCGACGTCGCGTTCCTTGAAGCCGACGCGCCCGAGTTCCATTCTGCTTATCTTGGAGTGCGATCCGCGGATCTCGTAGCCCGCCTCCTCCGTGGAGATCCCGCGCTCCTCCCGCAGCCGGCGCAGTTGCGAGCCGAGCAGAATGCGCAGGACGGTGGGGCCGCCACGCCGGGGGTAATCGATCAGCCGGCCGGCCGGATCACCTTCGGACGGTGGTGTGGGGGCAGCTGAATCCTGGGCCAAGGGGTCACCAGCCAGTCGACGGGTCGGCTCGGGGGCGGAACGGCACCGCCCTATGTTAGAGGATCCCGACGGGTTTTTGGGAAGTATCAAAATCGTGACCGCTTCGGTTCGTCCGGTGCCGTGGTGAATGCGTCACTCCCGCCCGGTACAAGGGCGGTGACCTGTGCTGTCGGTGGCCGAATCACTGCGGAACGTGTCATCGGGGTGCCGGCCGAGTTGGCTGGATGGTCATTTTCGGGCAGTCGAGGGCGTCCTTGGTCCATGAATTGCCCGGTGTTCTGGTGAGCGGTAACCGACCGATTCATTCGGTGCTTTCGAGCGGCCCGGCGTGCCGAGCGGATGACGGAGATCTTCCATTCCGGGGAGTTTCCGGGGAACTCCGCGTCGTGGCCGGGTGACGAAGCTCTCGTCGGGGGCGGGTGTGGTCCGGGACGCCCGCGGCGTTGAAGGGATCAGAGGGGCGACCACCAACGCCCCTGCAGAGGCGACCACCACACGCGTATCCGGGAGAACGAAATGAACGCGACCCGTGAACGGCCGGAGATCCGGTTCCTGACCTCTGGGGATGTCACGGCGCACGAGCGCGCGGCGGCGGAACACGCCGTCCGGACCGCGCTGATGGATGCCGAGGGGGTCACGTCCGTCCAGGTCACCCTGAGCGTCGTGGCCGACGTGTCCCTGCCGCGCCCGGCGCTGGCCCAGGCCGTCGTCGAACTGGACGGCCGCCGTGTCCGCGCCCAGGCCGCCGCGCCGCGCATCGACGAGGCCATCGACACGCTCCGCGAACGCCTGGCGATCCGCGCGTCCTCATCGCAGGTGAGCTGAACCCGGTCCACGATCGAGCGGCGGCGCCCCCGGGGGGGGCGCCGCCGCCGGCGTGTCCGCCGCCGTCGGTCAGGTGTCGCGGCGGGTCAGCGCGAAAGCGGCGAAGCCGAGCGGGACCAGCGCGTACGCCAGCATCGCGGCGGCCGCCGCGCCGGGGGACAGCAGACCGCCGTAGATGGAATCGCCCGCGCCGAGCCCGGCGGCCTGGCGGGGGAGGGCGCCGGGCATCACCGACCCGGCCCGCTCGTTCCACGGCTCCGGCAGGTGGAAGACCAGCAGCGGCACGACGTGCCACAGCAGGACGACCGCGACGAGCGCCCCCGCCGTCGAACGCAGCAGCACGCCGAGCGCCACGCCGAGCAGGGCGAACATCGCTACCGACGTCCCGGAGACGGCGAAGCCGGGCAGTTGCTGCGCCATGGACTCCCGCTGGTCCGGGAACGGCCGGTCGCCGACGACCAGCCGTGTCCCGAGGAGCGAGCCGATCGTCATGGCCTCGCCCGCGATGAGCGCGACCGTCCCCACCACCGCCGCCTTGGCCGCCAGGACCGTCCGGCGCCCGGGGAGCACGGTGAACGTGGTGCGGATCATCCCGGTGCGGTACTCGGACGTGACGGACACGACGCCGAGCACGGCCAGGCAGAGCCCCGCGACCCACCCGCCGAGCTCCTGCAGCGGACGCAGCCGGAACTCCGCGCGGCGCCCGGCGGGCAGCCCGTCCCAGACGTGCGCCATCTGGAGCGCCAGCAGCAGGACGATCCCGAGGCACGCGGCCGTCGCCGCCAGCAGCCACCAGGTCGAGCGGACGGTCCGGAGCTTGTACCACTCGGCGGCGAGCGCGTCGGTCACGACATCCCCTCCTGACCGAGCCGGCCTCTGTGGCGTGTGCGCGCCCCGAACTCGGTGCTACCGGCGGTCAGCTCCATGTACGCCTCCTCCAGCGAGGCGCTGCGCGGTGTCACCTCGTACAGCGGGATGCCCCGCGCCGCGGCCCCGTCGCCGATGGCGGCGACGTCCAGGCCGGTGACGGACAAGGCGCCGCCGGACACGGGCTCCACTTCGCCTCCGGCCGCCCCGAGCACCGCGGCCAGGTCCGCCGGACGGGGCGTGCGCACGAGGACCCCGCGCCGGAACCGCTCCGCCAGCTCCCTCACCGACGTGTCGGCGATCAGCCGTCCCCGCCCGATGACGACCAGCCGGTCGGCGGTCCGTTCCATCTCGCTCATCAGATGGCTGGAGACCAGCACGGTCCGCCCCTCGGCGGCCAGCGACCGCATCAGCTCCCGGATCCAGCGGACGCCGTCCGGATCCAGCCCGTTCACCGGCTCGTCGAACATCAGCACGCCCGGATCGCCCAGCAGCGCCGCCGCGATCCCGAGCCGCTGCCTCATCCCGAGCGAGAAGCCGCCGACCCGCTTGCGCGCCACCCCGGCCAGGCCCACCTGCTCCAGCACCTCCGGCACGCGCCCGCGCCCGATCCCGTTGCCGCGCGCCAGCCAGCCCAGATGGTCGAACGCCCGGCGCCCGCCGTGCACGGCGCCCGCGTCCAGCAGCGCCCCCACCTCCCGCATCGGCCGCCGCAGCGACGTGTACCGGCACCCGTTCACCAGCGCCGTGCCCGCCGTCGCCGCGTCCAGGCCGAGCAGGACGCGCATCGTCGTCGACTTCCCGGCGCCGTTCGGCCCGAGGAACCCCGTCACCGCGCCCGGCCGCACCGTGAACGAGAGGCCGTCCACCGCGGCCGTCGCGCCGTAGCGCTTGGTCAGCTCCCGTACTTCGATCATGGAGTCGACGGTGCTACGGAGGCGGGCCCCCGCACATCGGAGCCCGGACCGGAACCGTGCGTCCGACCGTGCTCCGACCCGGCCGCGGCGCCTCAGACCCCGGTATGACGGCCGCGGGCACGAGGCGCCCGCTCCGGCGGCCCGGCTACCTTCGTTCCGTGGACTCCGAGTTGCGCTCCCCGTACCTCAGGCGGCTCAGCAGGCGCGGGCTGATCGGCCTGGACGCCGGGGCCGCGATCGTCTACACGCTGGCCCTGCTGGTGCTCCCCGGGGACACCGGGGTCTCCGCGGCCCTCGCGGTGCCGCTCGCCGCCGCGGCCGGCCTGCCACTCGCGGCGCGGCGGTGCCGGCCCGTGCCGGTCTTCGCGGTCGTGATGTCCGCCTCGACCGCGATGTTCCTCCTCGGCCTGCCCTGGGACTCCTACGCCGGCGCCGCGTCCGCCCTGTACATCGTCGCGCTCACCCGCGGCCGGCAACGCTGGACCCCGACGCCGCTGATCGGCGTGCTCAGCTCCGTCGTCATCCTCACCGGCGCGGTGGCCGGGCCCGCCGCCTGGTACGCGGAGGTCGCCGGGCGGCTCGTGCTCGGCGCCGCCGTCCTCGGCGCGTCCTGGACGCTCGGCCGCGTCGTCCGGGAGCGCCGCGCGCAGGCCGCCCGCTCCGCCCGGCAGCTCGCCGACCAGGCCGTCTCGGACGAGAGGCTCCGCATCGCCCGCGAACTCCACGACGTCGTCGCGCACAGCATGAGCCTGATCGCCGTCAAGGCCGGCGTCGCCGTCCACGTCGCCGAGGCGCGTCCCGGGGAGGCCCTCGACGCCCTCCGCGTCATCGAGGCGACGAGCCGCGGATCGCTCGCCGAGATGCGTCACCTCCTCGGCGTGCTGCGGACCGGCGACGCCGACGTCGCCGCGGCCCCGGCCCCGGGCCTCGCCGACCTGACCGGCCTCGCCGAGCGGGCCGCCATGGCCGGTGTCCACGTCGACCTCGACGTGGACACCGCGGACCTCCCCGAGGGGGTGGCGCTCTCGGCCTACCGCATCGTCCAGGAGGCGGTCACGAACGTCGTCAGGCACGCCGCGCCCGCCCGCTGCCGGGTCAGGGTCCGGGGGGACGGGCTGCGCCTGCGCATCGATGTCACCGACGACGGCCCCGGTGTCCGCGTCCTCCCCGGAGGGGACGGCCACGGGCTCGTCGG
Organism: Actinomadura sp. 6K520; assembly: GCF_004349245.1. Classification (GTDB taxonomy): domain Bacteria; phylum Actinomycetota; class Actinomycetes; order Streptosporangiales; family Streptosporangiaceae; genus Spirillospora. The sequence continues at coordinate 58,779 of NZ_SMLC01000016.1, forward strand.
CATGCGCGAACGCGTCATGATGTACGGCGGTGACTTCTCCGCCGGACCACGTCCCGAAGGCGGCTTCGCCGTGTCCGCAGCCTTCCCTTACGAAGAGTAGGAGCCCGTGGAACTTCGCGTCCTCGTCGCCGACGACCAGGCATTGGTGCGCGGCAGCTTCCGCGTCCTCGTCGACGCCGCGCCCGGCCTGCGCGTCGTAGGTGAGGCCGGCACCGGAGCCGAGGCCGTCGAGCTCGCCGAACGCGAACGCCCCGACCTCGTCCTCATGGACGTCCGGATGCCCGAGATGGACGGGATCGAGGCGACCCGGCAGATCTGCCGCGACCTGCCCGACGTCCGCGTCCTGATCCTGACGACCTTCGACCTGGACTCCTACGTCTACTCGGCGCTCCGCGCCGGTGCCAGCGGCTTCCTGCTCAAGGACACCCCGCCCGCCGACCTGCTGTCGGCGATCCGGGTCGTCGCCTCCGGCGAGTCCCTGCTGGCGCCGTCGGTGACCCGGCGGCTGATCGCCGAGTTCGTCCGGCGGCCCGGACCCGCCCAGCCCCCGCCCGCCGGGCTGGACGGCGTCACCGAGCGCGAACTCGAGGTGCTCACCCTCATCGCCCGCGGCCTGTCCAACGGTGAGCTCGCCGAGCACCTGCACGTCAGCCCCGCCACGGTGAAGACCCACATCGGGCATCTGCTGGCCAAACTCCACGCCCGCGACCGCGCGCAGCTCGTCATCGCCGCCTACGAGACCGGCCTGGTCCGTCCTCGCTGACCCCGCCCCAGCGCCATCCCGGGAGCGATCACAGGGGGCGGGGGCGGGCCGCTCGAACCGATCGGCAGCCGACGCCGGAGTCGGGGCGACCACGATCACGCACACATGGTCGGCTCCGGCGTCCGGGTGTCCTTGTCTCCTCACGCGGGCGGTGGTCCGCCGCCCCGGATGAAGCAGGTGTCGATGACCTCGTCCGACCCGCCGCGACTACAGGGGAGTCCGGTCGGTTCGGTATGCCTCCAGCCGTTCGGCGAGTTCCTTGGGCCGGCTGAGCGCGAGCAGGTGCCCGCCGGGCATGTCGTCCACCGGGATGCCCAGCCGCTCCCGCACCACGCGCCGCTGGAAGTCGAGCGGGAAGAAACGGTCGTCTCGTCCCTGTAGGAAGACCGTCGGGGTACTGGGCCACCCCTTGAGCGGCCACGGCTCTGCGAACGGCCTCGCCGATTGCGGGGACTCCTCCATGGAGAACGCTTCGGCCGTCACGTCCGGTGGGACATCGTGGAAGAAGCTCTCCTTGGGGTCGAACTCGGCCGAGAGGGTCCGTCCTTCCTGGGCGGCGCAGTCGGCCATGGCCTGCCCCTGGCCGGTGTTCGCCCACCACTCACCGCCTGACTCGCCGGGTACCGGGGACATGGCGTTGAGCATGACGAGCAGGCCCACCGGCCTCCGGTCGCAGACGAGCGGCGCCGTGAGGCCGCCCATGGACTGCGCTACCAGGATGAGGTCTTTCCGGTCGCCGACCGCCTCCATGACCGTGTCGGCATACGCCTGGAGACCGGCCGAGTCGTCACCTGCCGGAAGGTCAACGGCCACGACGTCATGGCCCCGTGCCTCCAGTTCCGGGACAAGCCTGTGCCAATACCATGCTTGGCCCCCGGCTCCAGGGATGAGTACGTACGTCGCCATGTTCCCCCTCCTATGCGCCGATGGGGACGCCGAGTTCCCCGAAGCGCTCGCTCCTAATTCAGGAGTATCTCGTACGATCCTAGTGTGGCCGGTCGTAGGAAGTACGGCGACCCGTGCGGCATCGCGCGGGCGCTCGACGTCGTGGGGGAGCGGTGGGCGCTGCTGGTCGTCCGGGAACTGCTCCTCGGTCCGAAGAGGTTCGCCGCCCTGCACCGCGGGCTCGCCGGAATGAGCCAGAACGTCCTGGCGCAGCGCCTGCGCGACCTCGAAGAATCCGGGGTCGTCCGGCACCGCGTGCTCGGGCCGCCGGTGAGTGCCCGCGTCTACGAGCTGACCCCTCGCGGGCGGGACCTCGAACCGATCCTCCTCGCACTTGGGAGCTGGGGCGCCCGCGATCCGCTCGACCCGTCCTGCACCGCCGAACTGAGCGTCGACGCGATGATGTTCGCGCTCAAGACGACATTCGACGCCGCCGCAGCCTCGGATGTGCACGCCCGCCTGACACTCCGCCTCGAAGATGATCTGTTCACGGCCGAGATCGAGTCCGGCCGGTTCCACATCACCCGCACCGATACACCCTCGGACACGGACGTCACCCTGACCACCGATGTCGGAACGTTCAGGTCCCTCGTATTCGGCGGCCGTCCCCTGACGGAGCCCCTGGAGACCGGCGAAGTGCGTCTAGAGGGCGACCGAGCCCTGGCCGCGCGTTTCCTGGCCTGCTTCCCCAGACCCACCCCGGCCCTCTGAAGAGGCCGGCATCGCGGGTGGCTCCCGCGTGAACCGGAGCTCCGTACAGGTCGTCAGAGTGCGGCGGCGTAAGCGGCGGCCAGACGCTCCATGACGCCGGGACCGTCCCGTTCGGGGGCGGGCTCGCCGAGATGGATGGCCCGCAGCTCGGCCATGAACTCCTCCCACAGCTCAGGCCCGCCGGCTGCAAGCAACTCGGCGCGCACGCGGAGCCGCCTGCTGGTCGGGCGATGGTGCAGCCCCCACTCCCCGAGCTGCGCGAACACCGGCACCAGCCGGATCGACGCCTCGGTCAAGCTGTAGGCGGCACGACGTCCGGGTCCCGCGTCCTCCCGGGTCAGCAGGCCGGCGGCGACCAGCCGCTTCAGCCGGTCGGACAGGATGTTGGACGCGATCCCCTCCTCCGAGCCGGCCAGCAGCTCCCTGAAGTGGCGCCGGTTGCCGAACATCACGTCCCGCAGCACGAGCAGGCTCCAGCCGTCTCCGAACGCCTCGACCGCGGCGTTGATCGGACACCCCGAACGCGCTGGTTTCACCACACCCACCTCATCTCCGACTGGTTGCAATCTACTACCGGCCTCCCCTAGCGTCAGGACCGACCGATTGCAACTCACAACCAGATCTGGAGGCCCGTTGATGGGCGACACCCAACCGCAGACCGCGGCCGGAAAGGTCCTCCTGCACTTCACGATGTCCTTGGACGGTTTCGTCGCCGGCCCCGACCACGAGATGGACTGGATGGCCGGCGCCGCGTTCCGGCCGAATCTGATCGAGGAGTACGCCCGGACCACGGGCGCCGTCCTCGGCGGACGGGACGGCTGGGACGCCTACCCGGACCCCGGCGGGATCTACGGCGGTGCCTGGAGCGGACCGGTCTTCGTCCTCACCCACCACCCCGAGGACGCGCACCCTGCCGAAGGAGTCACCTTCCTGAACTGCGACCCGGCCGAAGCGGTTCGGATCGCACTGGCGGCGGCCGGCGGCAAGAACCTGGAGGTCTTCTCGGCCAGCATCGGGCGCCAGCTTCTCGAACTCGGCCTGGTCGACGAGATCGACCTGCACATCGCCCCGGTCCTTCTGGGAGACGGCATCCGCCTCTACGACAACCCCGGTGGTAAGCCCATCCGTCTGAGCCGTCTCGGCGAAGCCGACCCGAAGTCGACCGTGAACGTACGTTTCAGCCCCGCCACCCCCGCCGGCTGACAAGCGACCATCGAGAACATCCCGGAGGCGCGGTATGCCCTGCCGGTGGTGGATTCGTGACGTTCGCCTCGTGCTCGCCGGACCTTACGCCACGCGAGTCAATCGTGAAGTCGTAGAACCAGGCGGTTTGTGAAGCCTCCTCGTTCGGCTGCCTTGGTCGCGCGCCCTTCTTCCAGTTCACCGGGTGTCAGTCCGTGGAGGGCTCCGAGGGCGTGAATGACCTCCAGTAGGTCGGAAAGCTCTGCAGGGTCTCCGCTCGCCGTGTACTCACCGGCCTCCTCGTAGAGCTTCGCGCGCAACAGCGCGGCGTGCTCGCCGGGATTCGCGACACGGGTCTCCGGTCGGCGCCCGGTGGCTTGGACGATCTCGGGAATGCGATCCCGGACCAGCTTCTCGGTACGTCCGCCGCCCTCCCCGGCCGGGTGCACCGCCGCGCCGTGCCGCCGGTCCAGGGACTGGATCCACTTCACCGCGACCGCCGCCGTCTGGACCAGTTCGGTCCGGAGGGCACCGGGCTCGGATTCGGCCAGGGCCTCGAAGAACTCTTCCGTGAGGATGTGCCGCCAGGTCAGCTCACCCTGTGACCAGGCCGCGGCGCATTGCCGCTTGGCCTCCTCCGCGCGCTCGGTGAACTCCGGTCCGCTTCCATCGGGAAACTCCTGGACACCCCACATCCGGTCCTGGGTCTCGCGTTCGGTCGCGATGTCCCGCAGGACTTTCCCGAGTGACCCCGGCACGCCATCGTTCTCCATGCGGCCCGAGGCTACTGCGGTGCGCCCGCGTCCGCCGGGGGTATCCCCTCAGCTGGGTCGAAGCCTTGAAGCCACCGTTCGCCATCTTGGCCTGCGGGAGCGTCCAGAGGTGTCGGCCCTCATCGTCAGGTGGGTGCGGCGTGCTCGGGTTCGCAGCTGAGGACCTCGTGCAGAACGGGCGGTAGCTCGTCCCAGAGCCACTCGTTCAAAGTCCCTGGGAAGTCCGCCGGCTGCCGGATGCTCAAGCGGTCGGGAGCGATCCGGGCTAGGCGTATCGGGACGGGACCGTCGTCCCACATCGGGTCGCGGTTCCCCCAATAGTGGGAGAAGTCGGCACTCGTCAGCATCAGCTCGGTGGGCAGGATGTGCTCACCCGGGTGCCTGCCCAGGGGCAGCAGCCGCTGCGCGGTCGTCCGGAGGACGTTGAGCGCGGCGAGGTCGTGCGGGCAGGCGACGTCGGCGACCTCGAGTTCGGGGAGACCGAATCGGCACAGGCCGCGGGTGGTGAGCCGGACGCAGGCACAGCCGTCGATGGCGTCCACCTCGGCCGGGCAGCGGCCGGAGTTCCGGAAGGGCGGCAGTGCGGCGCCGATCCAGTCGTCGGCGAGGACGAACTCGTCGAACCGCCCGAAGGTGACGACGGGCAGCACCTGGTTCAGGGTGAGGTCCACCGGAACGCCGCAGAGCGATTCGGCGATCGCCCTGGCGGCCGCGCGTGCGAGGTGGGGCCCCGAGGGGAGATCCCCCACAGGCAGGACCGACGTGACCCCGATGTGCCGTGTGGCCTGCCGGACCCTCTCGATGTCGTCCTCGTCGGCGGCCGTGACGCCGCCCAGGTCCCATGGCGAGTCCGCCGCGCGGTGGGTGGCGGTGACGAGGCGGGGCGTCCCGAGGCACATCGACACCGCGGCCGCGAACGGGGCGGGCAGTCGCTGCCGGATCGTCGCCGCCACGTCGCCGGGATCCTTGTCGGCGGCGACGACGAAGCCGGCGGTCGTCTCTTCGGGAACCGTGATGGTGATGGGCATGGCAGTCTCCTCGGGCCTCGGACGGGGTCGGTGCTGTCCAGCTTCGAGGAGGCGGCCGGGGAGAACGAAGAGAACGTGAAGCTGTGGATAAAGGGAAGGTGGATAGTCGCGGATGTCTTATTCGCGGCGATTAGAAGGCGCAGGGTACGGACTTTATCCCGTTGATGAAACTGGTGCGCTGCCGGACCGGCGCGTCTGTGGCGTGAAGGTCTGGAAGGCGCTTGTACAGCTCGCGGAGCAGCACCGTCACTTCGCGACGAGCGAGGTGCGCTCCGAGGCAGAAATGAGGTCCGGGCGCACCGAAACCGACATGGGGGTTGGGGGAGCGCGTGATGTCGAAGGTATACGGGTCCTTGAACACACTCTCGTCCCGGTTGGCCGAGTTGTAGTAGAGGACCACCCGGTCACCAGTGCGGTAGAGGTGGCCCTCGAGTTCGTAGTCGCGGGCCAGAGTGCGGCGCATCCACGTCACAGGGGTGGCGTAGCGGACGATCTCCTCGACGGCGCTCGGTAGCCGCTGCTCAATGTCCGCAAGGAGGATGTCGCGCTGGCCGGGGTGGTCGGTGAGGAGGACGAGGGCATGCGACAGAGCATTGCGCGTGGTCTCGTTCCCCGCCACCACGAGGAGCGTGAAGAAGCGGCCCAGCTCGCGTTCGTCCAGGGCCTCGCCGTCCACGTTCGCATGTGTCAGCGCGGTGACCAGGTCGTCCGCCGGCTTCTCACGGCGCAGGCGGCCCAGGTCTGCCATGAGCTCGTGCAGATAGGAGAACTTCTCGGCGAGCATCGTGGCCCGGTCCTTGCCGTCCGGGCCGACATGGTCCGGGTCCCCGACACCGAGGATCAGGTCCGTGGCGTCGATGACGTCGTCGTACGCGGACTCCGGGATGCCCATCATCGAGCAGATGATCTGCAGGGGCATCGGCATGGCGGCATGCCGGACGAAGTCGCACGGTCCGCGCTCGGCCAACTCGTCCACGATGCGTCGCGCCAGAACGGCCACATCTCCCGCGACCCGTTCGACCAGGCGGGGAGTGAAGGAGCGGGAGACGATCCGCCGGAGCCTGGCGTGCCGCGGATCGTCGAGACTGATCATGGAGCCGACGTAGTCGGCCACGGGCGGCGGGTCGACGAGGCTGACGGCGGTGGGCTGGGAGCTGAACACCTCGGGCTTCCGGCTCGCCTCGGCGACCTGCCCGTACCGGGTCAGGGCGTAAAAGCCGGATCCGCCGCGCAGGGGGCAGAAGACGGAGCCCTCCGCGGCTCGGAGCCCGGCGAACATCTCGTCCCGCTCGGCGTAGGGTTTCGCCCAGAAATCCAGGCTTGCCAGGTCTTTCGCAACAAGGGAGGGCATACGCGCTGCCGCCTTCCATCCGGGTCGCCGCAGTCAGGCTAACCTGATGATCGGCACCACGCGGTCAATAGCGGGCGGGTGCGGAAACCCACCCGCTTGCGCCGGTGCCGATGGAACGGCACCTCCCGTAAAGAAAGGCGCGAAACGGCACCTGTCAGCGGGCGGACGGCTCCACATAGTGACGCTCGTTCGGGCCCACGTACACCTGGCGGGGACGGCCGATTTTGGTGGACGAGTCGTCGAGCATCTCGCGCCACTGGGCGATCCAGCCGGGCAGGCGGCCGAGGGCGAACAGGACGGTGAACATGTTGGTCGGGAAGCCCATCGCCTTGTAGATGACGCCGGTGTAGAAATCGACGTTCGGGTAGAGCTTCCGTTCGACGAAGTAGTCGTCGCTCAGCGCGACCTCTTCGAGGCGCATGGCAAGGTCGAGCAGCGGGTCGGACATGCCGAGGGCGTCGAGGACCTTGCCGGTCGCCTTCTTCACGACGGCGGCGCGCGGGTCGTAGTTGCGGTAGACGCGGTGCCCGAAGCCCATCAGCTTGACGCCGGGCTCCTTGTTCTTGACGCGCCGCACGAACGCGTCGATGTCGTCGCCGTTCTGGTGGATGCTCTCCAGCATTTCCAGGACGGCCTGGTTGGCGCCCCCGTGCAGCGGGCCGAACAGGGCGTCGACTCCCGCCGACACCGACGAGAACAGGTTCGCCTGGCTGGACCCTACGAGACGAACGGTCGAGGTCGAACAGTTCTGCTCGTGGTCTGCGTGCAGGATGAAGAGCATGTCGAGCACGCGCATGATCTCAGGGTCGATCTCGTACGGCTGCGTGGGCAGCCCGAACGTCATGCGCAGGAAGTTCTCCACGTACCCGAGGGAGTTGTCGGGGTAGAGCAGCGGCTGCCCGTTGGAGGTCTTGTACGCGTACGCCGCGATGGTGGGCAGCTTGGCTATGAGCCGGATGCTGGACTTGTCCACCTGCTCGGGCTCGAAGGGGTCAAGGCTGTCCTGGTAGAACGTCGACAATGCGCTGACCGCGGACGACAGGACCGCCATGGGGTGCGCCTTGCGCGGGAAGGCGGAGAAGAACGCGCGGAACTTCTCGTCCAGCAGCGTGTGGTTGCGGACGCTGTCGGTGAAGTCGGCCAGCTGGTCGGACGTCGGCAGCTCGCCATAGATCAGCAGGTACGCGACCTCCAGGAAGGACGATTTCTCCGCCAGTTCCTCGATGGGGTAGCCCCTGTACCGGAGGATGCCCGCCTCACCGTCGATGTAGGTGATCGCCGACGTGGTGGACGCCGTGTTGGTGAAACCGGGGTCGAGCGTGACGTGGCCCGTCTCCTTGAGGAGCCTGTCTACGCCCAGGCCCGAGGGACCCTCCGTCGCCTCGGTCACCTCAAGGGGCATCCGGCCGCCCGCGTGGCTGAGCTCGAAATCCGACATACTCGTCACTCCCAACTGCGTCCACACCTGCGGAGACGTCCGCTCGTCCCGTCGTTCATCGTATCCACGTGATCACATGGGCCAATCCTTGCCCTCTGCGTAGTCCGCGGGCGCGGTGCTCTGCACCGAGCTTGCCCTGCCAGGGGCGGGTGCCGACGGCTCCTCGGCGACTGCAGCGCGACGTCGGTAAAGCGTGGAGAAGAATCTCAGCCCACTGGGGAGTGCCCCTGCGGAGGAGGCTCACGCAGGGTCGGCAACTCGGCGGTGATCTCTACGAGCGTCCGCTCCTGGACACCGATCAACTGCTCCACATCGGCGGGCGGCCACTCTTCGCCGTAGTGCGCGTCCAGCAACGTCGACAACGCGACGAGGATCTGCTGCGGCGTGGGACGTTCCCTAGGGTCCTTCAAGAGGCAGCGCGTCATCAGCCCGCGCATGGGGTCGGGCAACCGACTGAGGTCCGGTTCGCCGTAGACGATGCGGCCACGGACCTTGTGGTCGGTCCCGAAGGGCGCCGCACCGGTCGCCGCGAACACGAGCGTCGACCCTAGGGAGAACACGTCGCTCTCCGGATGTACGGGGTCGCCCAGGGCCTGCTCTGGCGACATGTAGGCGGGTGTTCCCAGGATCTCCGTCCGCGAAAGGGGGAGCGCGTCCAGCGGGCGCGCGATGCCGAAGTCGATGACCCTCGGCCCGTCCGAGGCGAGCAGAACGTTCGACGGCTTGAGATCCCGGTGGACGATCTCCGTCCGATGGATCGCGATCAGTGCCTCTGCCAGACCGGCCCCCAGCCGGCAGGCCGCCTGTTCGCGCAGCGGCCCCTTCTGCTGGACGACCTTGGACAGACTCACGCCGCGGATGTACTGCGTCGCCAGCCACGGCTGCTCTGCGTCCGGATCGGCGTCCACGACGGGCGCCGTGTAGAAGCCGCTGACCGACTGCGCGAGAGTGACCTCACGGCGGAACTTCTTCCTCCACCTGGGATCGTCCAGCAACTCCGGCCGGATCACCTTCACGGCGACGAGCCGTCTGCTCGGTGACGCCCCGAGGAACACCTCGCCCATCCCGCCGGAACCGAGCCGGGAGACCACACGGTACGGGCCGATCATCTGTGGGAGGTCTGACTGCATGGGCAACGGAATCCGATCGTGGTGGGGGCCGCTCAATCGTGCCACGATCCGGCCGCAGTTCCCGTGAGCGCCTCACGTCCAGGGAAGCGCGCTCCGTTCTGCCCAATAGCGCTCCGGCGGAACACTCAGCCCAGACAGCATCTCGAGTTCTTCCCCCTCCAGGGCGACCTCCGTCGCAGCCAGATTCGATGCCAGCTGCGCCGTACTGACCGCGCCAATGAGGACGGTGTCCGCCCACACCCGACTCAGTGCGGCCGCAAGGGCCAGGGCGTCCGGCTGAACATCCTTTCTGGAGGCCACTGTCTGCACGGCCACGGGCGGACTGACGGCCAGTCTCCCGTTGGCAAGTACTTCCTTGAGCAACACATGCAGTCCGGCCTCGTGCGCATCACGCAGGGCGTCCTCAGCGGAGGGCTCAAGCATGTTCCACGTCGACTGGACCGAGCTGAACAGCCGTTGCCCGTCTACTTGGAGTTCCATCGCCCGCCGGATCGTGTCCCTCTGCCTTGGGCCGGAGGTTGAGAAGCCCACGCGGACACCCTCGGCAGCCGCTTCCGCAAGGGCCTCCTGCAGCCGGACGTCCCGGAACAACGGACTGTCCTCGGTCAGCGAATGCACCTGATAGACGGACAGATACCCGTTGAGAAAGCCGCGCGTCTCCTCGTACTGCACTCGGTAACGGTCAAGAACATGCTCCTTGACCTCGTGCACGGGCGCGTCCGTCCTCCAAGCTCCAACGTAGGTGTAACCCCACTTGCTCGATACCGTCACGTCCTCTGGAGCACGTTCTGTGAGCCAGCCACCGAGGAACTCCTCCGCCCTCCCATACGACCGCGCCGCGTCCACCCACCGGATGCCCGCCGAGTATGCAGCGTCGAGGACGTCCCACGTGGCCTCACGCATGGCCTCGATGCTGCGGTCGTGCGGTAGTTCGTTCGCCCTGCCGACGTTGATGTACGCCGGCCGCCCCAGCGCAGCAAGCCCGATCCCCAGCCGCCGTATCGCGTTCACCCCCTCAGCCTGGCACCGGCGCACTCCACGTTCCAGCCGCGCACCCTGCTTACCCGAATAGTCGGAAATCCGAGGGGTCGCCGCCGACTTATCCACAGACCGGCGTTTCGCTATTCTCGCCCCCGCCCGTCCGGGAGGCTGGCTCGCGTCAACATCACGAGAAAGGCGCGGCAATGCCTGTGGAGATCAAGCGCGGCCATTATGGGGCCCACCAGTTCGCCGGCCACCTCGGGCTCACCCGGTGGCAGATGCGCGTCGGCCTGGAGCACGGCATCCTCCCCGGACCCGACCTCGACGGGGAGCGATGGTCGGCGAAGCTCGTCGAACAGGTCGAGGGACGCGGCCAGCAGGTCATCGCCATGTTCGGCGACGACCCGCCGGTCGGTTCCGCCCGTGCGGCCGCCAGACTGGCCGCACGGGTAGGCCTCGACGTCGAACGACGTGACGTCGAGGTGCTGGTAGCCCAGGGCGACCTCAACGTCATCAGCAGCTTCCGAGGACACCCGGTCTACCTCCTGCGCGACCTGGACCGCCTCGACCCGGCCGCCGTCCGATCGGTGGTCGCCGCCCGGAAGGGCCCGCTGACCGACACCGTCGACTCCGGTGGCGCGGCGACGATCCTCGACTGGCCCCGCAGGACGTTCGACCGGATCGCCGGCGAACGCGAACTCGCCACAGACCGGCTGGGCCGCTACGCGCTCTCCGACATCCAGGCCCTGGCAGCGGACGAGACCCTCGCCCGGCAGGTCACCGAGGAGAAACGCCACCTCGCCCTGACCAAGACGCTGCGCTCCGAGGACAGGGTCCAGGAGGTCATACGCGGCTGGCTGAACCGCTGCTCCGCCTACCTGGACCGCGAAACCGACCTGCCCCCCGAAACCGCCCCCCTCAGCCGAGCCCTCCGGGCCCTCACCACTGTCCGAGCGGAGATCACCGACCAACAACGCCCCCCGTCCTGACCCCTTTGGGAACCACCCCACCTACCCGGCCGAAGCCCAGCCACCCAGCACAGCGGTGCCGGCGAAGGTGGCCAGGGGTGTGTCAAATTGACGGCTGATCTTGGTTGTTGAGGTGTTCAGTTGGCGGTCGGGGTGAGTCGGCCTTCGAACTCGATCTGGAAGGCGTTCAGAGGGGCCTTCCAGCGCATGGTCCATCGCTTGCGGCCCTTGTCGGTCGGGTCCAGGGACATCAGCGCCATGTAGATGCATTTCATCGCTGCGGCCTCGTTCGGGAAGTGCCCACGGGCGCGGACGGCCTTGCGTATCCGTGCGTTCACGCTCTCGATCGCGTTCGATCGGCGGGGGTTCCGGGGATCGGTGCTGGGGTGAAGGAATTGAGGACGTCTGTCGCTGTGGCGAATTTGCTGCCGGCGGGCTCGATGATGGGACCGTGTTGTTCGAGCAGCGGCGCAACCTCCGCGTTGGCGTTGCCGATGGTGCCCCGGCTCACGTCGAAGAGGTCGGCGAGGACCTGGCGGGTGCAGAATCGGCGTTTGTAGAAAACCGTGGCCACGATCCGGTTGGTGTCGGTGACCTTCTGTGGGAAGACCCCACGGCGGGTTCCTGGAAGGCGGTCAGCGCTTCGTCGCCGATGGCGGCGGCGTTCGACCGCGGCGGCGTGCGGGATCGTGGGGCGGTCGATGAGAGCGTTCAGATCCTGGCGGGTCATCCCCCGCGGCGCTTTCCCCGATGCCGCGCGGGCCGATGGGGCCATTGCCGGCTTTGGGGACCCAGATGCCCAGGACGTGCCTGTCGCCGTCGCTGTCGATCCCGACCGTCAGGTGGGCGGGCTTGTCGTGCGGCACACGATTGGCACGCACCTTGACCATGAGGGCGTCCAGGAAGACCACCGGGGGGTGGGGTCGAGCGGGCGGTGCTGCCAAATCTTGCGGGAGGGTGAGAAGCGCTCTCTCAAAAACGTGAGTGGGGAACCGTGCTAGGGGTGTGCTGGGAGGGGTGTGGGGATATGGCGAGGCTGCTGGGTTTGGCTGGCCGGGCTGCTTGTTTGGACATCTGCCAGCATTTAGTGGGTGGCCGGGCCGGTGTGGCGTGCATGTGATTAAAGGCTGTGGGGAGTCTTAGTTCTTTAGTGGGTTGCCCGGTTTGTTCTGGGTGCGGCGGGGAGAAGATCGGCGTTTGGAGGGGGGCCTTTGAAGCGTCTTCTGGTGGGCCACGATTGAGAAGAGGCGGTCGCGGGCCTCGGTTCGGGATAGTGCCGGGAGGCGCTGGGGGAGGTGTAGTGCGGCTGGGGCGTCCACCATGCCGTCGTCGTCGACGGTGACTCTGTCGCCCGTCCAGGCGCCGAGGAGGATGACGGAGACGCCGCCGGGGTGGCGGTCGAGGAGGGCTTTGATCCTGTCGCTCTCTCCTTCGGGGTTCGCCACCAGGAGGAGACGCCGCGCCTGTTGCACGCCCGTGTTCTCGCGGATGGCGAGTTCGGTCTCGAGGTAGGCCAGGGCGGCATCGAGATTGCCCGGAATGAAGAGGGCCGCGGTGTCGTCGTCGAGGAGTTCGTCTTCGGCCAGTCCGAACAGGGCCGTGGTGTCGGGACGAGGGATCACGACGAGGGAGGTCTCGCCGTGCTCGTCCAGGGCCGCGACGGCCAGTATTCGCGCGGCGGGGGCCGCGCCCGAGCCGGTCAGCGCCAGAACCGGAGCGGCGAAGGGGTCGAGCGTGGGTCGATAGCCGAGATGGGCCTGCACCGGTTCTGTGGTCTCGGTGATCGTGTACTGGGCTCGTCCCGCGGCCGCGTAGAGGCGGTGACGGAAGGGGTAGCAGAGCGCGGCCACGACGGGGAGGAGCAGGCCGAGGAGCAGGACCGGCTGCAGTGAGGGCGGTGGCGTGTCGAGGTCGTCTGCCTGGCTCAAGGTGGGGGTTGGCTCGGGTGTCGGTGCGCGGGCCGGCTCCGTGGGCGGTTCTGGAGAGCGTGTCCGAGTCGGCTTCGGAGGTGCGGGGCTCGGTGTTCTGGCCTTCGGGGGCGCGAGTCTCGGTGTTCCGGCCTTCGAGCGTGGCCGTGGTGGAGCCGTCGTGCGCGGTGCCGGGGGCGTGGTGGTCCAGCGGCGGAGGAGTTCGTCGAGCCACCGCGGTGACGAGGACCGGCGCCGGGTCCTGTGCGGCCCGTCGTGTCGGTCGCCTCGGCGGTGGAACTCCCCATCGCGTCCCGTCCTTCTGTGCGACCTCTCGTGCATCGCGATCCACGCCTGCCTGCACTCGTTCATCGTGCGACGGTCGCTGCTGCTCATGGCGTGACGGCAGACGGGCGGTATCGACCTGCGCGGTTCGGGCTCCGGGTGGGCGACCGTGTCCGCGGACGCGGCTGCGCCGATGGAGATGGCGCCGGCCATCGCGGTACAACCCAGCACTCCGCCGATACAGCAGAGCAAGCCGCGGATCGTGGCGGCAAGGCTGGGAAGTGCCAGGAAACGGTTCATCTTCGCCCCGGGGGATCGCGTCGGTCACCGTGCGAATGCCGATCGTAGTCACTTTGGCTACGGAGCGTTGAGAGTTGCTCACAGTCGACCCCACGATCATCCGTGACGATTCCGTTGCCGCCCGGTGCGATGCAGGCGGCAAACCGTGCGAATTCGGATACTCTGCCCCTCGCGGCGCGGGTCCCCGCTGTAGGGGATGGTGGGGGTGCATCTCCCTAGTGCGCCCGGTAACACGTGGTTTGCGGGGACAGGTTCGCGGTGCGCCGCTGGGTTTTCCGGCTTTTGTGGCTGATTCGACACGGCCCTGAAGCAGTCACCGGCGGGTGGCGACCCAGTGTTATAAGTCTCACTCCATTGTCACCGGCTAAACTGAGAATCTCTGCTTCATTTTCCCGGGCTCTTGTCCTGAATTCACCTCACCTCTGGGGTTTCTTCCCAGGCGCGGATAGTTGCTTCAGAACAACCGTACGTGGGCGGCTGGTTGGCTTCGGTCGGCATTGGACCTCCACCCCATCGTGCGGATGGCTGCACCTTCCGGCGTCGAGGAGCGGTGCACCAGGTCGGGTGTGGAGGGCCTGGCCGAGGGGTTCTGGGCTTTAGGCGGCGTTGGGTAGCGGTGGGGCCGTTGGGGGCCGGGG
>NZ_SMLC01000170.1 GCF_004349245.1 Actinomadura sp. 6K520
GGCGAGGCGGGCGGTGGCTCGGTCGATGTCCTCCTGTTCGGCCGGGCTGGGCGGCAGGCCCGCCGATTCGCGGATCGCCGCCGCGTTGCCCAGGGCGTGTGCCGCGTCCTCGGGGCGGCCGGCGAGGCTCAGCGCGCAGGCCAGGCCCTCCAGGGAGCCCGCCAGGTCGCGCGGGGCCTCCAGGCGGATCGCCACGGCCAGGGCGTCGCGTTGCAGGGTGAGGGCGCGCGCCGCGTCGCCGCGGGCCTCGGCCACATGGGCGAGTCCCGTTTGGACGAGGGTCAGGTAGAGCGGGGGGAAGTCGTCCGGGGACGCGGCCGCCAGCAGCGGGCGCAGGCGGTCCTCGGCATCGTCCAGGCGGCCTTCGCGGGCCGCCGCCAGGCCGAGGCCGATGTCGGCGAACGTCACGGCCTGCGCGAACCCCTGCTCCACGGCCACCCGGTGCGCGCGGCCGCACAGGCGGCGGGCGGACGTGTAGTCGCGGCGCAGGTAGGCGATCCAGCCGCGCCAGGCCATCCGGACGGCGACGTCCGGCCACAGGCGCAGTTCCTCGGCCATCCGCTGGCCCCGGTGCTGCAGCCGCTCGGCGCGGTCGTAGTCGCCGGTCAGCTCGGCCGCCGCGCCGAGCCACTCCACCGCCTGGAGCCCGCCCCAGCGGTCGCCGACCTCGGCGAACAGGGCGGCGGCCCGCTCGGCGTCGTGTTCCAGCGCGGCCGGGTCCCCGTGGGCGTGGGCGTGCTGGGCCCGCAGGAGGAGTGCGGCCGCCTCCCCCCAGCGATCACCGGACGCGCGGAACGAGGCCAGCGCCTCCTCCAGCGCCACGGCACCCGCCCCGGCATCGTCCAGTTCGAAGTTCGCGTAGATCAGGAACCAGCTCGCCCAGGCCCCCAGGTGCCCGTCTCCGGTCTCGTCGACGCGGGCGAGGGCCTCGTCGCGGCGGGCCTTCCAGTCCCCCGGGACGTTCTTGAGGACGGCGAAACCGGTCCGCCACGTCAGCGCCCTCGCGCGTACCGCCGGGTCTCCGCCGCCGTGCCGCAGCGCCGTGTCGAACGACCGCAGCGCCTCGGTCAGCCTGCCGCGCAGGAACCAGTACCACCCGAGCGCGTTGACCAGGGGCAGGGCGTCGTCGCCGGTGGCGGCGTCCAGGGCCAGGCGGAGATTCGCCGACTCCGTGTCCAGGCGGAGCAGCCAGTGCGCCTGGTCGGGGCCGTAGAGGTGCCGTTCCGCGCGCTCGGCCAGGTCGGTGTAGTGGCGGCTGTGCGCGGTGCGCGCCCGTTCCTCCTCGCCCGCCTCGGCCAGGCGTTCGGCGGCGTAGGCGGCGACGGACTCCAGCAGCCGGTAGCGGGGGCCCTCGCCCGGCCGTTCCGTCATCACGACCAGCGAACGGTCGACCAGCCGCACCAGGACGTCCAGGACCTCCCCGGCGGGGACGTCCGGCCCGGCGCAGACGGCCTCGGCGGACTCGGCCGCGCAGCCGTCGGCGTGCACGGACAGCCGCCGCAGGACGGCCCGTTCCGGCTCCGTCAGCAGGTCCCAGCTCCACTCGATCACCGCGGTGAGCGTGCGCTGCCGGGCCGGGGCGCCGCGGTGGCCGGACGACAGCAGCCGGAACCGGTCGTCGAGCCGGTCGACGAGGCCCGCCACACCGAGCGTCCGCACCTTGGTCGCGGCCAGTTCGAGGGCGAGCGGGATGCCGTCGAGGCGGCGGCACAGTTCGCCGACCGGGCCCGCCGTCGCCTCGTCCAGCCGGAACCGCCGCGAGGACGCCGCCGCCCGGGCCGCGAAGAGCCGGACGGCGCTCGCCGCTCCGGGATCGTCGTCCTCGCCGGGCACGTCCAGCGGGGGCACCGACCACACCACCTCGCCGGGCAGCGCGAGCGGCTCCCGGCTGGTGGCGAGGATCCGGACCCCGGGGACGCGGCGCAGCAGCCGCTCCGCCAGTTCGGCGGCCTGCTCGATCACGTGCTCGCAGTTGTCCAGGACGAGCAGCAGCCGGCGGGCGCCGAGCGCCGCCGCGAGCCGGTCCAGGGCCGCGCCCCCGGTGCCCGGCGCGTCCCGGATGTCGAGGGTCGCGGTCACCACCTCCGCGAGGTCGGGCACCGTGGAGCGCTCGAACCCGGCCAGCTCCGCCATCCACACGCCGTCGCCGAACGCGTCCACGAGCCCGGCGGCCGTCTCGATCGCCAGCCGCGTCTTGCCGACCCCGCCGGGGCCGGTGAGGGTGACGAGCCGGTCGGCGCCGATGCGCGCCCGGATCTCCCGGACGGCGTCGTCCCGCCCGATCAGCTCGGTCGGCGGGACGGGCAGGTTCGACCCGGGACGGGGGTCCCGCGCGGCGGGGGCGTCCAGGGCCGGGTCCTGCCGGAGGACGGCGCGCTGGAGCTCGGCCAGCTCGGAGCCGGGGTCGAGGCCCAGTTCGTCGGCGAGCAGCGTCCGGTAGCCCTCGTAGCTCTCCAGGGCCTCGTTCTGGCGGCCGGCCCGGTAGAGCGCCCGCATGTGCGCGGCCCGCAGCCGCTCCCGCAGCGGGTGGGCGCCGACCGCGTCGCCGAGCTCGCCGGCCAGGGCGCCGTGCTCGCCCAGGTCGAGCCGGGCCTCGGCGTGCTCCTCCAGCGCGGTGACCCGCAGTTCCGCGAGCCGCGCGGCGGCGGGACGGGGGAACGGGTCGTCCGCGAAGTCGGCGAACGCGGGGCCGCGCCACAGGTCCAGCGCCGCGGCGAGCAGGGCCGCCCTCTCCTCCGGCTCCCCGGCGCGGCGCGCCGCGTCCACCAGGTGCTGGAAGCGCCGCGCGTCGACGTGCTCGTCGGCGGCGCACAGCAGGTACCCGGCGGGACGCGACGCCACCAGGGCCCGCGCGCCCGGCTCGGCATCCTCCAGGACCCGCCGGAGCTGCGACACCTTCGCCGACAGCGCGCCCATCGGGTTGCCGGGCAGGGCGTCGCCCCACAGGTCGTCGATGAGCCGGTCGGCGGGGACCGGGCGGCCCTCGTGCACCAGCAGGTCGGCCAGGAGCGCCCGGACCTTGAGCCCGGGCACCGGAACGAGCCCGCCGTCATCGGTCCAGACGGCGAGCGGGCCGAGCACCCCGAAACGCACACGTCGCACCCTAATCCCGGTGACCGACAGGACCGGCGGGCGGCGACCGTAAGAAAGCCGTAAACGGTCTGCCGCACAGTGGTTCCATCGAGCCGGAAGGCGAAACGATCCGTTCCATGGAGGCGACCATGCGCAAGATCATCAACTCGACGTACGTCTCACTCGACGGCGTCATCGGGAACCCGCAGAACTGGACCTCGGCCTACTTCCAGGACGAGGCCGCCGCCTACGCCCAGGAACTCCTGTTCTCCTGCGACGCGCTGCTCATGGGCCGCAGGACGTTCGACGGCTTCGCGCAGGCGTGGCCGGCCATGGAGGAGGCGACCGGCGAGTTCGGCGTCCGGATGAACACCTACCCCCACTACGTCGTGTCCGACTCGCTGCAGAAGCCGGGCTGGGGCGACACCACGGCCATCCGGCGGGCGGACGCCGTCACGGAGATCACCAAGCTGAAGGAGCGGGACGGCCGGAACATCCTGCAGTACGGCTTCGGCCCGGTGTCGCGGACGCTCGTGGAGCACGGGCTGCTCGACGAGCTGCGCCTGTGGATCCACCCGGTGCTCGTCGGCGACGACGACCCGGAGGGGATGCTCGTCCTCCGGGACTTCTCGGCGTCGTTCGAGCTGGCCGACACCAGGACGTTCAAGACCGGCGTCATCATCGCCACCTACCGTCCCGCCGCGAAGTAGCCGTACCCGCGGCACCCGGCGGCCGCCGGCCGGGCGGTTCCGGCGGGGGACGTGCCCCGGCCTCCCCGCCTCCCCGCCTCAGGCCGGTTCGCCGAGGATGTCCCGCAGCATGGCGAGGGTGCGGGTCGGCGGCTCCGCCTGGACGCCGAGGCGGTTCAGGGCGTCCCGGTACCGGATGATGTCGGACGCCCGGTCGGGGTAGAGCGCGCCGGTGAGCTGCTCCAGGTAGACGACGTCGGGCAGGTCGGGCTCGGCGAACCGCAGCAGCGTCATCGGGCCGCCCTCGGCCGCGTGGCCGCCGACGGAGAACGGCAGCACCTGGATCGTGATGTTCGGCCGGCCCGCCATCTCGATGAGGTACCGGATCTGCGCGCGCATCGTCTCGGGGCCGCCGACCACGCGGCGCAGCGCCGCCTCGTCGAGGATCGCCCACACCTTCAGCGGGTCGGGGCGGTCGAACACGCGGCGTCGCCGCATCCGCAGCTCGACCCGCCGCTCGACCTCCTCCCCGGACGCCTCCGGGTGCCGGACCGTGATCAGCGCGCGGGCGTAGTCGGCGGTCTGCAGGAGCTCCGGCACCTCCTGGACCTCGTACACGCGGACGACCACGGCGCCCTGCTCAAGCCCCAGGTAGGGCTCGAACCAGCCGGGCACCACGTCGCCGTACTCCTGCCACCAGCCGGGGACGTTCGCGTACTCGGCCAGTTCCAGGAGCGGCTCGCGGCGGTCCGCGTCGGTCACGCCGTAGAGGGTCAGCAGGTCGGCGACGTCGCGCTCCTTGAAGCCGACGCGGCCCAGCTCCATCCGGCTGATCTTGGAGTGCGAGGCCCGGATCTCGTACCCGGCGGCCTCGGTGGAGATCCCGGCCGCCTCGCGGAAGCGGCGCAACTGCGCGCCGACCAGCATCCGCAGTACCGTCGGGCCGGCGGTCCGGTACTCCTGCGCGGGGACGACCGGGGCCGCCTCGTCCGGAGGTTCTCCCGCGCTCACGACCCGTACCCCACGGCACCAGTCACCGGATCTGCCACGGAACGCCTCCTCCGACGCGCAAGAACCTTTCCACCCAGAGAAGTTACTCGTAAGTTGCCCACTTGCCCACCGGGACAGAATGTCAAGTTTGTGGCGATTCTGGCGGCTGTGTCACGCTTCCGTCGTCGGCACCCCCCACGACCTGGAACGATACGCGTCCCAGAAAAAATCTGGAAGAAGTCGGGGGGAATGTCGATTCGGTCACTCCTTCTTCGACGCGTCAGCGAGGGCCGGAGGGACCGGTCCCGTGAACAAGGGAGACGACGATGCGGTTCCTGATGATGACGACGGACACCGGCGAGCAGGGTCCGCCGGACGAGGCGCTGCAGATGGAGATGGGCAAGTTCATCGAGGAGATGTCCAAGGCCGGGGTGCTGCTGGCCACCGGCGGGCTGGAGCCGGGCGGCACCCGCATCACCTCCTCCGGCGGCAAGGTGTCCGTCACCGACGGCCCGTTCACCGAGGCCAAGGAGGCCGTCGTCGGCTTCGCGCTGATCGAGACGCGCACCCGCGAGGAGGCGATCGAGCTGTCCAAGCGGTTCTGGCGGATCGTCGGGGACGGCGCGGGCGTCGTCAAGCAGGTCTTCAGCCCCGGGGACCCCATGCCGGGAGCCTGAGGGCCGAACTTGCGCGGCGGCCGGTGCGGGTGCTCTCATCGGCGGCGTGAGGACGTCGAGCGGTCCCGAGGCGCACGGGCCGGGCCAGGCCGGATCGCGTGCGCAAGGCTCCGGCGTGCACGCGAGCATCGATGCGGTGTGGCGGCTGGAGGCCGCCCGGATCATCGCCGGTCTCGCCCGGATGGTGCACGACATCGGGCTCGCCGAGGAACTCGCGCAGGACGCGCTGGTCGCCGCGCTCGAACAGTGGCCTGAGTCGGGCGTCCCGGACAACCCGGGCGCCTGGCTCATGGCCGTCGGCAAGCGCCGCGCCATCGACCGGATCCGCCGGCAGCGCCGCTACGAGGACAAGCTGGCGGAGATCGGGCGCGGCGCCGAGTCGCAGGCCCCGCCGGAGATCGACGTCCCCGACGAAGAGCACATCGAGGACGACATCCTGCGCCTGGTGTTCACCGCCTGCCATCCCGTCCTGTCCACGCAGGCCAGGGTCGCGCTGACACTGCGGATGCTCGGCGGGCTCACCACCGACGAGATCGCCCGCGCGTTCCTCACCTCCGAGCCGACGGTCGCGCAGCGGATCGTCCGCGCCAAGCGGACCCTGTCGGACGCGGGCGTCCCCTTCGAGGTCCCCGAGGGCCCGGACCGCGCCGCCCGGCTGTCCTCGGTGCTGGAGGTCGTCTACCTGGTCTTCAACGAGGGCTACGCGGCGACGTCCGGCGACGACTGGGTGCGGGCGGACCTGTGCCAGGAGGCGCTGCGCCTCGGCCGGATCCTCGCCGGGCTCGCCCCGCGGGAGCCCGAGGTGCACGGCCTCGTCGCGCTGATGGAGATCCAGGCGTCCCGCACCGCGGCCCGCACCGGCCCGTCCGGCGAGCCCGTCCCGATCCTCGACCAGGACCGCGGCCGCTGGGACCGCCTCCTCATCCACCGCGGCTTCGCCGCCCTGCTCCGCGCGAAGGCCATCGGCGAGCCGCCGGGCCCCTACGTCCTGCAGGCCGCGATCGCCGCCTGCCACGCGCAGGCGCCCGCACCCGAGGACACCGACTGGGCGCAGATCGCGTCCCTCTACGGGATCCTCGCGCGCGTCGCCCCGTCCCCCGTCGTGGAACTGAACCGCGCGGTGGCGGTCGGCATGGCGCACGGCCCGGCCGAGGGCCTCGCCATCGCCGACGCGCTGGCGGACGAGCCGTCCCTGCGCGGCTACCATCTGCTGCCGAGCGTGCGCGGCGACCTGCTCGCCCGGCTCGGCCGCGCGGCCGAGGCCCGCGCGCGGTTCGAGCACGCGGCGGAGCTCACCCGCAACGCCGCCGAGCGCAAGATCCTGCTGGACCGTGCCGCCAGGGCCGGAGAGGGAGAGGAGACCCGGTGATCGCTCGTTCGGACGTCGCCGCCGCGGCGGCGCGCGTCGCGGGCCATGTCCGCGGGACGCCGCTGCTGGAGGTCGACCCGGCGCCCCTCGCCCCGGCGGCCCGGATGTGGCTGAAGCTCGAACTGACGCAGCACACCGGGTCGTTCAAGCCGCGCGGCGCGTTCAACCACGTCCTGGCCGCGCGGGAGGAGGGACGGCTCCCGGACGCCGGGATCGTCGCCGCCTCCGGGGGCAATGCCGGTCTCGCCTTCGCGTACGCGGCGGCGCGCGCCGGGGTGCCGGCGGAGGTGTTCGTCCCCGAGACGGCGCCCGCGGTGAAGGTCGACCGGCTGCGCACGCTCGGCGCCGCGGTCACCCAGGCCGGCACCCGCTACGCGGAGGCGCAGGAGGCCGCGGCCAAGCGCGCCGCCGAAACCGGGGCGCTCTTCTGCCACGCCTACGACCTGCCGCAGGTGTGCGCCGGGCAGGGCACGCTCGGCCTGGAGATCCTGGAGCAGACCGGCGGCGAGGTCGACACCGTCCTGCTGGCGGTGGGCGGCGGCGGGCTGATGGCGGGCGTCGCCACCGCCCTGGACGGCCACGCCCGCGTCGTCGGCGTCGAGCCCGAGCGCATCCCCACCCTCGAACGCGCCCTCCACGCGGGGCGTCCGGTCGCCGTGGACGTCTCCGGGATCGCCGCCGACTCGCTCGGCGCCACCCGGCTCGGCGACATCGCGTTCTCGGTCGCGTCCCGCACGGGAGTGGAGCCCGTCCTCGTCTCCGAGGACGCGATCATCGCGGCCCGCCGCCTGGTCTGGGACGAGTACCGGCTGGCCGTCGAGCACGGGACCGCCACCGCCGTCGCCGCGCTGCGCACCGGCGGCTACCGTCCCGCGCCCGGCGAACGCGTCGTGGTCGTCCTGTGCGGCGCCAACACCGACCCCTCCGACCTGGTCTGAGCGGCTGGTCTGACCGGCTGGTCTGACCGGCTGGGCGGCTGGTCAGCCCAGCAGGTCGGCGAGGGTTTCGCGGCGGGACGGGTGGCGCAGCTTGTGCATGCCCTTCGACTCGATCTGCCGGATGCGCTCGCGCGTCACCCCGTAGACCTTGCCGACCTCTTCGAGGGTCTTGGGCTCGCCGCCGGCCAGGCCGAACCGCAGCGAGATCACGCCCGCCTCCCGTTCGGTGAGCGTCTCCAGGACCGCGTCGAGGCGCCCGCGCAGCATCGAGGACGCGACGACGTCGGCCGGGTCGCCGCCCTCCGGGTCCTCGATGACGTCGCCGAGCTCGCCGTCGCCGTCCTCACCGAGCGGGGTGTGCAGGGACAGCGGCTCGCGGGCCTGCCGCCGCAGCCACTCCACCTTCTCGGGCGTGACGTCCAGCTCGACGGCCAGCTCCCGGGAGGTCGGCTCGCGGCCGAGGTCCTGCGCCATCCGCCGGCGGACCCGCGTCATCCGGTTGAGGACCTCGACGACGTGGACGGGGATGCGGATCGTGCGGCTCTGGTCGGCGAGCGCGCGGCTGATCGCCTGCTTGATCCACCAGACGGCGTAGGTGGAGAACTTCAGGCCGCGGCGGTACTCGAACTTCTCGACGGCGCGGATCAGCCCGAGGTTGCCCTCCTGGACGAGGTCGGTCAGCGGGAGGCCGTGGCCCATGTAGCGCTTGGCGAGGGACACGACGAGGCGGAGGTTGGCCTCGACCATGTGCTCCTTGGCGCGGATTCCGTCTGCGGCGATCCATTCGAGGTCGGCGCGGTCCTGGAGGCTGAGCTCGTCGCCGAGCCGTTCGAGGCGCTCGCGGGCGAAGAGCCCGGCCTCGATGCGCTTGGCCAGCTCGACCTCCTGCTCGGCGGTGAGCAGCGCGGTGCGCCCGATGCGGGAGAGGTAGTCCTTCATCGGGTCGACGAGGTTCACGGTGGCGCGAGTGGACGCGCTCGGCGCGTGGCTGGCGTTCAGGATGGTGTCCTTTGCTCGTCCAGCAGGTGCTCGTCCAGGTTTCTGCCCGGGTGCATCCCCGGCCGGGAGGGAACGGCTCACGCGATCTCGGTACCCGGCCGCGTGGCGGCATAATCCCTCGCGTCCGGGACCTGTCGCTCACCGCGCCGGGCGCCCTCCGGCGGAGGGCGCCCGGGCCGGCTAACTCTGCAGGACCAGCAGGAGGTCACCCGCCTGGACGGGGGTTGCCTCGGGGACGGCGAGCCGGGCCACGGTCCCGGCGACGGGGGCGGTGATCGCGGCCTCCATCTTCATCGCCTCGATGGTGGCGACGACGTCCCCGGCAGCGACCTCGTCGCCCTTGGCCACGCGCAGGGTCACCGAACCGTCGAAGGGCGCGGCGACGTGGCCGGGCTCGCCGGGGTCGGCGCGCTCCACCGGCGGCGCGTCGGACACGACGGACTTGTCGCGGACGGAGAGCGTCCGGAGCTGGCCGTTCACCGTGCAGATGACCTGCCGGACGCCCGCCTCGTCGATGTCGCCGACCGCCTCCAGCCCGGCCAGGACGCGCACGCCGGGTTCGAGGTCGAACGCGACCTCGTGCCCCGCGCGGAGCCCGTAGAGGAACGGGGCGGTGGGCAGCACGGACAGGTCGCCGTAGGCCGCGCGCATCTCGCGGTAGTCCTTGGCCGGGCCGGGGAACAGGAGCCGGTCCAGGGTGTCGCGTACTTCGGGTCCGGCCAAAGCCTTCTCTTCCGCGCCGGTGAGCTCGGCGCGTACACCACGCACTTGCCGGGGGGCCTGGGGGGTCGCCCCCCCAGAATGAGACGTCGTGTACTGGCGTCCGGCCAGGGCCTTGGTGCGGAACGGCTCGGGCCAGCCGCCCGGCGGGTCGCCCAGTTCGCCGTTCAGGAACCCGATGACGCTGTCGGGGATGTCGTAGCGGTCGGGGTTGGCGGCGAAGTCGTCCGGGTCCGCGCCCGCGGCGACCAGGTGCAGCGCCAGGTCGCCGACGACCTTGCTGGACGGGGTGACCTTCACCAGGCGCCCGAGGATCTTGTCCGCCGCCGCGTACAGGCGCTCGATCTCCTCGAAGCGGTCGCCGAGCCCGAGCGCCACGGCCTGCTGCCGCAGGTTGGACAGCTGGCCGCCCGGGATCTCGTGCTCGTACACGCGTCCGGTCGGCGACGGGAGACCCATCTCGAACGGCGCGTAGAGCTTCCGGACGGCCTCCCAGTACGGCTCCATGACGGTCAGCGCGTCCAGGTCGATCCCGGTGGCGTGGTCGGTGAAGTCGGTTGCGGCCACGATCGCCTGCAGCGGCGGCTGGCTGGTGGTGCCCGAGAGCGGCGCCGCGGCCCCGTCGACGGCGTCGACCCCCGCTTCGATGGCGGCGATGTAGGTGCCGATCTGGCCGCCGGCGGTGTCGTGGGTGTGCAGGTGGACGGGCAGGTCGAACCGCTCGCGGAGGGCCGCGACCAGCGTGCGGGCGGCGGGGGCTCGGAGCAGGCCGGCCATGTCCTTGATGCACAGGATGTGCACCCCGGCCTCTACGAGCTGCTCCGCGAGACGCAGGTAGTAGTCGAGGGTGTAGAGCCGCTCGTCCGGGGACGACAGGTCGCCGGTGTAGCAGAGGGTTCCCTCCACGAGCGCGTGGGTCTGGAGCCCGGCGTCGATGGCGGGACGCATGGACTCCACGTCGTTGAGGGCGTCGAACACACGGAAGATGTCGACTCCGGTACTGGCCGCTTCGCGGATGAACGCACGGGCCACCGAGTCGGGGTACGGCGTGTATCCGACGGTGTTGCGGCCCCGCAGAAGCATCTGGATGCACAGGTTCGGGGCGGCCTCACGGATCGCGGCCAGCCTGTCCCATGGTGACTCGCCCAGGAAGCGCAGAGCGACGTCATAGGTGGCCCCGCCCCACGCCTCAAGGGAGAGCAACTGCGGTGTCATGCGGGCGAGGTAAGGCGCGGCGGAGAGCAGGTCGTATGTGCGTACTCGCGTGGCCAGGAGCGACTGGTGCGCGTCCCGGAACGTGGTGTCGGTGACGGCCAGGGCGCTTTGGTTCCGCAGCTGCTCGGCGAACGCGCGTGCGCCGAGAGCCAGCAGCCGGTCACGGGAGCCCGTTGGGAAGGGTCCGTCCGCGGCGAGGGGCGGAAGCTTGGTCGCGGGGTCCAGGTCGGTGGGCGCGTCACCGTGCGGCTTGTTGACGGTGACGTCCGCCAGGTACCGGACGAGCCGTGTCGCACGGTCACCGCTCGACCGGGCCGTGAGCAGCTCGGGGTGCTCGGCGATGTAGGCCGTCGTGACGCCGCCCGCGCGGAAGTCCTGCTCGTCCAGCAGGGCCTGCAGGAACGGGATGTTGGACGCGACGCCCCGGATGCGGAACTCGGCGACGGCCCGGCGTGCCCGCCGCACCGCCTCCTCGAACGTCCGGCCGCGGCAGGTCAGCTTGACCAGCAGCGAGTCGAAGTGGGGGCTGACGATCGCACCGCCGTAGGCCGTGCCGGTGTCGAGCCGGACGCCCGCGCCGCCCGGTGACCGGTACGCCGAGATCTTGCCGGTGTCGGGGCGGAAGTCGTTGGCGGGGTCCTCGGTGGTGATGCGGCACTGCACGGCGAAGCCGCTGACCGTCACCTCCTCCTGGGCGATGGCGAGGTCGGCGAGCGCCTCGCCGCCCGCGATGCGCAGCTGGCTCTGCACCAGGTCGATGCCGGTGACCTCCTCGGTCACGGTGTGCTCGACCTGGATGCGCGGGTTCATCTCGATGAAGACGTGCTCGCCCCGGTCGTTCACGAGGAACTCCACGGTGCCCGCGTTCTCGTAACCGACCTCTCGGGCGAACCTGACCGCGTCCTCGCAGAGCCGCCGCGTCACCTCCGGGTCCAGCCCCGGCGCGGGCGCGATCTCCACGACCTTCTGGTGGCGGCGCTGCACCGAGCAGTCACGCTCGCGCAGGTGCACGACGTTCCCTGCACCGTCGGCGAGGACCTGCACCTCGATGTGGCGGGGCCGGTCCACCGCCTGCTCCAGGAACACCGCCGGGTCGCCGAACGCGCTCTGCGCCTCGCGGCGCGCCGCGTCCACGGCGGCCTCCAGCTCCGCCCGGTCGTCGACGCGGCGCAGCCCGCGCCCGCCGCCGCCGGCCGCGGCCTTCACGAACAGCGGGAACCCGACCTCGTCGGCCGCCGCCAGCTCCCGCCCCGGTTCCGGCGTCGCCGAGCGCAGCACCGGCAGGCCCGCGCGCCGCGCCGCCGCGACCGCCTCGATCTTGTTGCCCGCCAGGCTCAGCACGGACGACGGCGGCCCCACGAACTTGATCCCGTTGCGCTCGCACGCCTCGGCCAGCTCCGGGCTCTCCGACAGGAACCCGTAGCCGGGGTAGACGGCGTCGGCGCCGACGCGCAGCGCGGTCTCCACGATGCCGTCCACGTCCAGGTAGGCCCGGACGGGGTGGCCGCGCTCGCCGATCTCGTACGCCTCGTCCGCCTTCTGCCGGTGCAGGGAGAGCCGGTCCTCGTGCGCGTACACGGCGACGCTGGCGATGCCCAGCTCGTAGGCTGCGCGGAGCGCGCGCACGGCGATCTCCCCGCGGTTGGCGACGAGCAGCTTTCTGATCACGTATCTCTCCCAGGAGACGGCTACGGGCGCGTCCGCCCGCATCCGCTGGCCTCCCGGGCTCGGCACTGAGCCGCGGCGTGAGCGGTACCTGGTCGGCGGGGCGAACCGAATCTTCGGATACCTACCCAGTTGAGCGGCCGGACGAGCCCCCCGGGCCGCCCCTAAGTTGTGAACAATGTGACAGAACGCGCCTTATGGTGAAAATGGGCCGTTATTCTCCGCGCCCCGGTGTTCGTCGTCCCCCGTCGTTAGGCTGTGCCGCCCGGAATGGGTGTGCTTAGAGGGGGAAACGCCGTGCGGCTGCCGGAGCATCTGGAACTTCTCGTGTCCGACGAGCCCGTCATCGACCTGTACGCGCACGGCCCGTGGCGCGTCCCCGACGGGCTGTACGACGAGATCCGCGGCCGCGTCGACGCCTTCGTGGCGGATCCGCGCTGCGCCCCGCTGACCACCGCCCAGCACGGCATGATGAAGACCCCGGCCCCGCTGATCGCCGCGGAGCTGATCAGCGTCCTCGCCTACCTGCCGGGCGCCGGGGCCGTCTACTCCGGGCCCTACACGAAGCTGTACCACGACCTGTTCGGCCGCTTCCTGAGCACGCCGCTCGACCCGAAGAAGCTGGGGTCCTGGAGCGGCCTCGCCGGCGAGTTCCGGCCGTTCGAGTGGCTGGAGGACTGCGGCGACCAGGAGCTGGCGCTCACCCTGGCGCGCGAGTCGCTCGGCGTCTTCGCGGGCCTGGCGCCCTTCGAACGCCGCCGCCAGGCCATCGCGAAGCTGTACGGCAACCCGCCGGACGGCGACTGGCTCCGGCTCTCCGCGGAGCGCAGGCGCGAACTGTGGACGGCCCAGGCCGACGACGAAGTCCTCGAAGCCCTGCCGGAACTGGCCGGGCCCATCGGCTACCTGGAATGGGTGTGCTCCGGGCTCCTGCCCGTGCACGAGCACCTCCGCGAGATCGCCCCGCACGGCGAGGACGCCGACCAGCTCCTCGTCCACCTCCTGCTGCAGGCCGGGATGAGCCAGGTGCCCGCCGAACTGGCCGTCGTCCTCACCGAGGACCGGTACGCCGAGCTGCTCGGACGCTTCGAAGACAGGCGCGAGTCGTTCAAGGCGAACGCGTGGTCGGTGGACGAGTGGGCCTGGCTCGCCCGGGGCCTCGGCGCCGGAGCCATCGACGCCTGCCGCGGCTGGATCGACATGGCGGTCCGCTTCACCGCCTCCGTCCAGGGGCTGCCCGGCGTGCCGGCCAGGCCCGACCCCGTGTGGGTCCCGGTCGCCGGGTTCGAGGAGGACGTCCGCCGGCTGTTCACCCCCCGGCGCCGGATCGTCAACCCGCTCGCCGCGAGCCTCGGCACGACCGGGTCCCGGCCGCGCGGCGGCACCCGCACCCGGGTGAAGGTCGAGACCGACCTGGTCGGCCAGCCGGACGTGGTCGCCGCGCTGGAGGAGATCGCGACCGGGCCGGGGCCGGTCCGGCTGATGATCGTCGGCCCGGACGGCACCGGCAAGCGCGACGCCGCCCAGGAGATCGTCCGGCTCGTCCAGCGGCACGGCCTCGCCGACCCGCCCCTCTGGCTGGCCGGCGACTTCTTCGCCGCCAAGGAGGTCTCGGCCGCCACCGTGCACCTCCACAACGACGCGCGGGACAGCGCCGGGGTGCGGCTCATGGTCATCGACGGCCTCGACGACATGTCGAAGGACGACCGGAGCGGCGAAGCCATCCTTGAGCAGCTGCACCGCGCCCTCGACGTCCACGACGACCTCCACGTCGTCGCGCTGTGCGAACCCGGGGGCGACGACCGGATCCGCGAGGTCAACCCCGGGCTCGCCCTGCGGTTCCAGGTCGTCCGCACGCGCCCGTTCACCGCGGAGGGCTACGCGGAGCTGTTCAACCGGGCCGTCCAGCAGCGCGGGGCACGGGCGCACAAGCGCGCCCTGACTGCTGCGGGCCAGCTGCTCGTGGGCACGCCGCCCGTCCGCAACCTGCGCAACGCCCGCCTCGCGCAGCGGCTCGCCGACATCGTCGTGGAGTCCGTCCGCGAACGGACGGAGCCCGGCGAGGAACTCGTCGTCAAGCGGCCCGACATCCCCGCCTCGTTCGACTCCCCCGGCGCCGACCCGATGGCGGAACTCGAAGCCCTCACCGGCCTCGGCTCCGTCAAACAGGAGATCGAGCTCCTCGTCGCCGGTGCGAAGGCCACGAAGATGCGGCGGGACGCCGGGGTGCCCGTCCCCGCGACGATGCCCCGCGAAGGTGACGACCACGATGTCGAACAGCACCCTAGAGCGGGATTTCCAGGAACTCGCCGATCCGTACCGGCGGGAACTGCTGGCGCACTGCTACCGGATGCTCGGCTCCATCCACGACGCCGAGGACCTGGTGCAGGAGACCTACCT
>NZ_SMLC01000171.1 GCF_004349245.1 Actinomadura sp. 6K520
CCCCCTCGGAGGGGTGCGCAGCCGCTCCGGGGGGTGCGCACGGCGAGGGGCGCGGAGCGGCTGCCGGGGCGGCCGCCGCTGGTCCTGCTGGTGCCCGCGCTGGTGGGGCTGGCGTTCCTGGTGCTGCCGCTGTTCGGGCTGCTCGTCCGCGCCCCGTGGTCCACGCTCGGCACCCGGCTCATGCAGCCGCAGGTGCTGGACGCGCTGCGGCTGTCGATGGTCACCGCCACCCTCGCCACCGGCCTGTGCGTGCTGTTCGGCGTCCCGCTGGCCTGGACGCTGGCGCGGGTCAGGTTCCCGGGCACCGGCCTGGTCCGGGCGCTGGTGACGGTGCCGCTGGTGCTGCCGCCGGTCGTCGGCGGCGTCGCGCTGCTGCTCGTGCTCGGGCGGCGCGGGCTGATCGGCGGATGGCTGGACTCCACGTTCGGGATCACGTTCCCGTTCAGCACCGCCGGGGTCGTGCTGGCCGAGACGTTCGTGGCGATGCCGTTCCTGGTGATCAGCGTGGAGGGCGCGCTGCGCGCCGCGGACCTGCGCTACGAGGAGGCCGCCGCGACCCTCGGCGCGGGCCGCTGGACGATCTTCCGGCGGGTGACGCTGCCCCTCGTCGCGCCCGGGGTCGTGGCCGGGGCCGTGCTGTGCTGGGCGCGAGCGCTGGGCGAGTTCGGCGCGACGATCACCTTCGCGGGCAACTTCCCGGGGCGGACGCAGACGATGCCGCTGGCCGTGTACCTGGCGCTGGAGACCGACCCGGAGGCCGCGATCGTGCTGAGCCTCGTCCTGCTGGCAGTTTCGGTCGTCGTGCTCGCGGCCTTGCGGGGCAGGTGGATGGAGACCTCCAGATGAGCGGAGCGAACCGGGAGGTGCGTGGGGCCGTCCCCCCACCGGGAGCAGTGAGCGGCGATGGGGGACTGGACGCGCGGCTTGTGGTGCGGCGGGGTGGGTTCGAGCTGGATCTCGGGCTGACCGCCGAGCCGGGGGAGGTCGTGGCGCTGCTCGGGCCGAACGGGGCGGGCAAGAGCACCGCGTTGCGCGCGCTGGCGGGCCTCGTCCCGCTGGCGGGTGGCCACGTCCGGCTGGCCGGCGGCGACCTGGGCGCGCTGCCGCCCGACCGCCGCGGGATCGGCATGGTCTTCCAGGACTACCTGCTGTTCCCGCACCTCAGCGTGCTGGAGAACGTCGCGTTCGGGCCGCGCTGCCGGGGCGCCGGCCGCCGCGAGGCCCGCCGCCGCGCCGCGCGGTGGCTGGAGCGCGTCGGCCTCGCGGAGTTCGCGTCCGCCCGGCCGCGGGCGCTGTCGGGCGGGCAGGCGCAGCGCGTCGCGCTCGCCAGGGCGCTGGCGGTCGAGCCGGGCCTGCTGCTGCTGGACGAGCCGCTCGCCGCCCTCGACGCGCACACCCGGCTGGAGATCCGCGCCGCGCTGCGCCGCCACCTCGCCGGGTTCGCGGGCGCGGCGGTGCTGGTGACGCACGACCCGCTGGACGCGATGGTGCTGGCCGACCGCATCGTCGTCGTGGAGGGCGGCCGCCTCGTCCAGGAGGGGACTCCCGCCGAGGTGGCCCGGCGGCCACGCACCGACTACGTCGCGCGCCTGGTCGGGCTGAACCTGTACCGGGGCCGCGCGAAGGCGGGCTCGGTGACGATCGACGGCGGCGCCGCCGGGACGCTCGACACTGTCGACTCACTCGAAGGTGAGGTGTTCCTCGCCTTCTCGCCATCCTCGGTGGCGCTGTACCGGACCCGCCCCGACGGCAGCCCCCGCAACCTCTGGCGCGCCCGGGTCGCGGCGATCGAACGGCAGGGCGACCGGGTCCGGGTCCGGCTGTCCGGCCCGCCTTTCGACGCCGTCGCGGACATCACGCCGGCGGCCGTCGCGGAGCTCCAATTGTCGGAGGGCAGCCCGATATGGGCGGCCGTGAAGGCCACCGAAACCCACGTTTACCCAGCTTGACCGGAACCAGGACGTTACGTGGCCGTGCCGCGCCCGTCATCCCCGGGCGTAGGTGATATCGGCCACAAAAGGGGCATGGAAGGGCCAATAGTGGACGGGATTGGTCCAGACCAAATAGCAAAAACGGCGGGTCTTGTTCATCATGCAAGGATCTGCGAACAGCTGAAGGAGTTGCCCGTGTCCAACCAGGTCTCCGGCCTCGACCAGGCCCCAACCGGCCACACCGAACTGATCGAGTGGGTGCGCGGGATCGCCGAGCTGACCAAGCCGGACCGCGTCGAATGGTGCGATGGCTCGGACGCGGAGTGGGAGCGCCTGACCGGCCTCCTCGTCGAGCAGGGCACCCTCACGCGGCTCGACCCCGCGAAACGGCCGAACAGCTTCTACGCCGCCTCCGACCCGACCGACGTCGCCCGCGTGGAGGACCGCACGTTCATCTGCTCGGAGAAGGAGTCGGACGCCGGCCCCACCAACAACTGGGTCGCGCCCGCCGAGATGAGGGAGACGCTGAACGGTCTCTTCGACGGCTGCATGGAGGGCCGCACCATGTACGTGGTGCCGTTCTGCATGGGCCCCCTCGGCGGCAACATCTCGCAGCTCGGCGTGGAGATCACCGACTCGGCCTACGTCGCCGTGTCCATGCGGATCATGACGCGGATGGGCGAGGGCGCGCTGCGGCTCATCGAGGAGCGCGGGTCGTTCGTCAAGGCCGTCCACTCCGTCGGCGCCCCGCTTGAGCCCGGCCAGGAGGACGCCAAGTGGCCGTGCAACTCCACGAAGTACATCACCCATTTCCCCGAGACCCGGGAGATCTGGTCGTTCGGGTCCGGGTACGGCGGCAACGCGCTGCTGGGCAAGAAGTGCTACGCGCTGCGGATCGCGTCCACGATGGCGCGGGACGAGGGCTGGATGGCCGAGCACATGCTCATCCTGAAGCTGACGCCGCCCACCGGTGAGACCCGCTACGTCGCGGCGGCGTTCCCGTCGGCGTGCGGCAAGACCAACCTCGCGATGCTGGAGCCGACCATCCCGGGCTGGAAGGTCGAGACGATCGGCGACGACATCGCCTGGATGCGGTTCGGCGACGACGGCCGCCTCTACGCGATCAACCCGGAGGCCGGGTTCTTCGGCGTCGCGCCCGGCACCGGCGCGAGCACCAACGCCAACGCCGTGAAGACGCTGTGGGGCAACAGCATCTTCACCAACGTCGCGCTCACCGACGACGGCGACGTGTGGTGGGAGGGCCTCACCGACGAGCCGCCCGCGCATCTGACCGACTGGCGCGGCAACGACTGGACGCCGGACTCCGACACCCCGGCCGCGCACCCGAACGCCCGCTTCACCACCCCGGCCGGCCAGTGCCCGATCATCGCGGACGAGTGGGAGGACCCGAAGGGCGTCCCGATCTCGGCGATCCTGTTCGGCGGCCGCCGCGCGTCCGCGGTCCCGCTGGTCACCGAGTCGTTCGACTGGCAGCAGGGCGTGTTCCTCGGCGCCAACGTCGCGTCGGAGAAGACCGCCGCCGCCGAGGGCGCCGTGGGCGAGCTGCGCCGCGACCCGTTCGCCATGCTGCCGTTCTGCGGCTACAACATGGGCGACTACTTCGGCCACTGGCTGAAGATCGGCAAGGCCACCGACCCGGAGAAGCTCCCGCGGATCTACTACGTCAACTGGTTCCGCAAGAACGCCGACGGCAAGTTCATCTGGCCGGGCTTCGGGGAGAACAGCCGCGTGCTGAAGTGGATCGTGGAGCGGCTGAACGGCCGGGCCGACGCGGTCAAGTCCCCGATCGGGCACCTGCCGACCAGGGAGGCGCTCGACACCGAGGGGCTGTCCATCGACGACGCCGACCTCGACACGCTGCTGACGGTGGACACCGTGGTGTGGAAGCAGGAGGCCGCCCTCGTCCCCGAGCACTTCGAGAAGTTCGGCGACCACATGCCGAAGGCGCTGTGGGACGAGTACCACGACCTGGTCCGCCGCCTGGAGCACTGACCCCGGGCCCGCGAGGCATGAGCCGAGGCCGGTCGCGGGCGCCCATGGGCGCCCGCGACCGGCCTTGACGTTTCCGCAGGTGTAGGGCCTGGAAGTGGGGAGAGATATCCCGCAGGAGGTCCGTTATGTTCGACCTGATGGCCCGCCACTGGTGGGTACTCGCCGTGCGCGGCGGGTTCGCGATCCTGTTCGGCGTCGTCGCCCTCATCTGGCCGGCCATCACCGTCTGGGCGCTGGTCCTGCTGTTCGGGGCCTTCGCGCTGGCGGACGGCGTGGTCGCCGTGCTGCTGGCGCTGCGCGGCACGACGGGCGCGCCGCGCGGCCTGCTCGCCCTGTCCGGCGTCGCGGGGATCGCGCTCGGCGTCGCGGCGATCGGGTGGCCGGGCATCACCGCGTTCGTGCTGCTCATGCTGATCGCCGCATGGGCGGTCGCCACCGGGGTGCTGGAGATCGTCGCCGCGATCGCGCTGCGCAGGGAACTGCGGGGGGAGTGGGCGTACCTGCTGTCCGGCGCGATCTCGGTGCTGTTCGGGGTCCTGCTCTTCGCGTGGCCGGTGTCCGGCGCGCTCGCCATCGTCTGGGTGATCGGGTTGTTCACGATCCTGTTCGGCGGCGCGATGGTCGGGGCGGCCTTCCGGCTGCGGCGGCTCGGCCAGGAGGGCGCGAGCCGCCACGGGGTGGGCACCGCCGCCCAGCACTAGCGGCCACCACCGGCGGCCACCACCGGCGGCCACCACCGGCGGCCACCACCGGCGGCCACCACCGGCGGCCACCACCGGCGGTCGTCGCCGGACGGTCGTCGCCGGACGGAACCTCGACCGCGGTTGAGGTCGCATAGGATGCGGCCATGACGCGGCTTGAGCACCGGGTGCACGAACTGACCGTCGGGCAGCTCGCCGAGCGGAGCGGCGTGGCCGTCTCGGCGCTGCACTTCTACGAGTCCAAGGGCCTGATCAGCAGTCGCCGGACGGCCGGCAACCAGCGGCGCTTCAGCCGCGACACGCTCCGCCGGGTCTCGTTCATCAAGGTCTCCCAGCGGGTCGGGATACCGCTCAGCCAGATCCGCGACGCCCTCGGCACGCTCCCCGAAGGGCGCACGCCCACGGTGGCGGACTGGGCGCGGCTGTCGGAGGCGTGGCGCAGCGACCTCGACGCCCGCATTCGCCAGCTCGAACGGCTCCGCGACGACCTCACCGACTGCATCGGCTGCGGCTGCCTGTCGATGAGCAAGTGCGCCCTCGCCAACCCCTACGACCGGCTCGGCGACGAGGGCCCGGGACCGCGCAGGCTCCTCGCCGAGCGCGGCGCAGGGGACGCCGAATCCCGTCCGGGAGGCGGAGCGGACGCGGACTGCGGCGACCCCTACGCCCCCCGGAACTAGGCCGTTCGACGCGGCCTCAACCACGCACGCGAGCGCGTGACCTGACCGGTGAGGTGAAGCCGGAGGCGAGCCTCACCGGGAAGATCGCGAAGCGATTCGCGCTCGCACAGGCCAGGTCACGGAGCGAGCCGCCAGGCGAGCGCAGTGGGCCTGGCCTGCAAGAAAATCAGCGGCCGTGCGGGTCTATACGGCGCGGGGCCGGCTCCCGTCCCGTCGGCTGGGTCGGCGCCGGGCGCGCGGGGATCTGCTCGATCGGCAGCTCGACCGGCTCGTCGCCCAGCGTGAACGGCTCACCGTGGTGCCACAGCTTGAGGCCGGGCCCGTCCATCAGCTCGTAGGCGGCCGCGTCCGAGGTGACGGTGACCTTGACCCGGCTGCCCCGGTACCGCATCCGGAACGCGAGCCGGCTGATGCCGCCCGGCAGCCGCGGCGCGAAGCGCAGCCGGCCGTTGCCCGCCCGCATCCCGCCGAACCCGGCGACGAGCCCGCTCCACGCGCCCGCCATCGAGGCGATGTGCAGCCCGTCGCGGGTGTTGCGGTTCAGGTCGTGCAGGTCCACCAGCGCGGTCTCGCCGAGGTAGTCGTGCGCCAGCTCCAGCTGGCCGACCTCGGCCGCCACGACGGCCTGCGTCTGCGCCGACAGCGAGGAGTCCCGGACGGTGAGCCCCTCGTAGTAGGCGAAGTTCCGGACCTTCTCCTCCTCGGTGAACGCCTCCCCGCACAGGTGCAGCGCGAGCACCAGGTCCGCCTGCTTGACGACCTGCTTGCGGTACAGGTCGAAGTAGGGGTAGTTCAGCAGCAGGGGATAGTGGTCGGGCTTGGTGGCCCCGAAATCCCAGCGGGCGTGGTGGGTGAAGCTCTCGCTCTGCGGATGGACGCCCAGCCGCTCGTCGTAGGGGATCAGCATGGCCGCCGCGGCGTCCCGCCACGACGCGGCCTCCTCGGCGTCCACGCCGAGCCGGTCGGCCACGTCCGGGTGGCGCATCGCCATCTCCGCGGCCTGCTGGAGGTTACGGCGCGCCATGAGGTTGGTGTAGACGTTGTTGTCCACGACCGCGCTGTACTCGTCGGGGCCGGTGACCCCGTCGATGCGGAACACGCCGCCCACGTCGTGATGGCCCAGGCTCCGCCACAGCCGCGCGGTCTGCACCAGGATGTCCAGGCCGATCTCCCGCTCGAACTGCACGTCCTCCGTGGCGTCCAGGTAACGCAGGACGGCGTCGGAGATGTCGGCGTTGATGTGGAACGCGGCCGTCCCGGCGGGCCAGTACCCGGAGCATTCCTGCCCGCGGATCGTCCGCCAGGGGAACGTGGCGCCCTCCAGGCCGAGCTGCGCGGCGCGCTCGCACGCCAGCGGCAGCGTCATGTGCCGCCAGGCGAGCGCGTCCGCCGCGGCGCCCGGCGAGGTGTAGGTCAGCACCGGCAGCACGAACGTCTCGGTGTCCCAGAACGCGTGGCCGTCGTAGCCGGGCCCCGTCAGGCCCTTCGCCGGGATCATGCGGCGTTCCGCGCGCGCGCCCGCCTGCAGGACGTGGAACATGCTGAACCGCACGGCCTGCTGGATCTCGGCGTCGCCGTCGACCTCGACGTCCGCGCCCTCCCAGAACTCGTCCAGGTAGTCGCGCTGCTCGGCCAGCAGGCCGCCGAAGCCGGTCCGCCGCGCGCCCGCGAGGGCCCCGACCACCTGGTCGTGCAGGGCGGGACGCGACCGCTGGCTCGACCACCCGTACGCGATGTACTTGACGATGCGCAGCTTCTGGCCGGGCTCCAGCCGCGTCGCGACCGTCAGCCGGCCCACGTCCTTGGAGCTCTCGGTGTCGATCGTCGTCGAGTCGGGGCCCTGGATGTCGTGCGACATCCCCGCGGCCATCCGCAGCCCGCTCTGCCGCGTCCGGTGCAGCAGCAGGACCTTGGTGCCGTTGGCGACGTGCTCCTCGCCGACCAGCGGGCTCTCCAGGATCGCGGAGGCACGCGGGTCCTTGCCGCCGCCGGGCAGCGCCTCGTTGGCCACCAGCTCCGACTGCGCGACCACCCGGACCGCCTCGTCCACCGGCTCGACCTCGTAGCAGATCGCCGCGACGGCCCGCTGGGTCAGCGAGACGATGCGGGTCGAGGTCACCCTGACCGTCTTGTCCGCCGGTGAGGTCCACTCGACGTGCCGGGTGAGCGTGCCCGCCCGCATGTCCAGGGTCCGCTCGTGGTGGTGGACGCGGCCGTACCGGACGTCGAACGGCTCGTCGTCCACCAGCAGCCGGATCACCTTGCCGTTGGTGACGTTGATGACCGTCTGGCCCGACTCGGGGTAGCCGTAGGCGGTCTCGGCGTGCGGCAGCGGGCGCTGCTCGAAGAACGAGTTGAGGTACGTGCCCGGCATGCCGTGCGGCTCCCCCTCGTCCAGGTTGCCGCGCATGCCGACGTGGCCGTTGGACAGGGCGAACACCGACTCGGTCTGGGCCAGGCGGTCCAGCCGGAGCTCCGGCTCGCGCACGCACCACGGCTCCACCGTGAACAGGGGCCGGTCGATCGCGGCCTGCCCCTCCCGCTCGATCACTCAACCTCCAACAGTTCTGACAGGTCGGACACCACGATGTCCGCGCCGTGCTCGGCCAGGGCCGCGCCGTGCGCGTCGTCCATGCGATTCACGCCCACGACGTAGGCGAACCCGCCGGCACGTCCCGCCTGGACGCCGGCGAGCGCGTCCTCGAACACCACCGCCTGCGCGGCGGCGACGCCCAGCTCCCGGGCGGCGGCGAGGAACGTGTCGGGGGCGGGCTTGCCGGGCAGGTGCCGCTCCGCGGCGACCACGCCGTCGACCCGCGCGTCGAACAGGTCGGTGATGCCGGCCGTCCGCAGCACCTGGACGGTGTTCGCGCTGGACGACACGACCGCCGTCTTCAGCCCCCGCTTCCGCGCCGCGCGGACGTAGTCGACGGAGCCCTCGAAGACCTCCACGCCCTTCTCCTCGATGAACTTGAGGACCAGCGCGTTCTTCCGGGTGCCGAGACCCCGGACGCTCTCGGTCTCCGGCGGGTCGTCGGGGGAGCCCTCCGGCAGCTCGATGCCCCGCGACTGCAGGAACGAGCGCGTCCCGTCCTCGCGCTTCTTGCCGTCGACGTAGCGGCCGTAGTCCTTCACGGGGTCGAACTCGGTGAACTCCGCACCGGTCCGCTCCGCCCGCTCCCTGAGGTAGCCGTCGAACATCTCCTTCCAGGCGGCGGCATGGACGGCCGCCGTCCGGGTCAGCACCCCGTCGAGATCGAAGAGACACGCCGCTGCCTCATCGGGCAGTCCCAGCATCCGTAACCCCCTGGAGAATGTCACCATCGGAAGAGATCCCTGGCACGCGCACCGCGTACTCGGGCCGGACCCTGGGATGGGGGCCGCGGCCGCTCGAACGCGGGGATCATGATCCCCGTACTCCCCTTGGTCAGGGTCGCACACGAGGAGGAATGATCCAATGCAAAAGGCGCGTATAGGCGTCACAGGGCTGGCGGTCATGGGCCGCAACCTGGCCCGCAACCTCGCCCGGCACGGTCATCCCGTCGCCGTGCACAACCGTACCGCCACCCGGACCAAGGCGCTCGTAGATCAGTTCGGTGCGGAGGGAACGTTCCTTCCGGCCGAGACGCCCGAGCAGTTCGTGTCCTCCCTGGAGCGGCCCCGACGCCTGGTGATCATGGTGAAGGCGGGCGGCCCGACCGACGCCGTCATCGACGAGTTCGCCCCGCTGCTGGAGCCCGGCGACATGATCGTCGACGGCGGCAACGCGAACTTCGCCGACACCCGCCGCCGCGAGTCCGCCCTCCGCGAACAGGGCATCCACTTCGTCGGGACGGGCATCTCCGGCGGCGAGGAGGGCGCCCTGCACGGCCCCAGCATCATGCCGGGCGGCTCTGCCGAGTCCTACGAGGCCCTCGGTCCCCTGCTGGAGGACATCTCCGCCAAGGTGGACGGGACGCCCTGCTGCACCCACGTGGGCCCCGACGGCGCCGGGCACTTCGTGAAGATGGTGCACAACGGCATCGAGTACGCCGACATGCAGCTGATCGCCGAGTCCTACGACCTGCTCCGGCACGCCGCCGGGCTCGGACCCGCCGAGATCGCCGAGGTCTTCCGCACCTGGAACACCGGCCGGCTGGAGTCCTACCTCATCGAGATCACCGCCGAGGTCCTCGCGCACACCGACGCGTCCACCGGCAAGCCGTTCGTGGACGTCGTCCTCGACCAGGCCGAGCAGAAGGGCACCGGCCGCTGGACGGTGCAGACCGCCCTCGACCTCGGTGTCCCCGTCGGAGGCATCGCCGAGGCCGTCTTCGCCCGCTCGGTGTCGGGCCACGCCGCGCTGCGCGAGGCGTCCCAGAACCTGCCCGGCCCCTCCCGCACCGCCACCGCCGGCCCCGGCTTCGCCGACGCCGTCGAGAAGGCCCTCTACGCCTCCAAGATCGTCGCGTACGCGCAGGGCTTCCACGAGATCCAGGCGGGCAGCGCCGAGTACGGCTGGAACATCGACCTCGGCGCGATGGCCACCATCTGGCGCGGCGGCTGCATCATCCGCGCACGCTTCCTGGACCGCATCCGCGCCGCCTACGAGGCCGACCCGGAGACCCCGACCCTGCTCACCGACGACCACTTCGCCGAAGCCCTCGGCGACGCCCAGGACGCCTGGCGCGAGGTCGTCTCCGTCGCCGCGCGTCTAGGCATCCCGGCACCCGGCTTCGCCACCGCCCTGGCCTACTACGACTCCCTGCGCGCCGCCCGCCTGCCGGCCGCCCTAACCCAGGGCCAGCGCGACTACTTCGGCGCCCACACCTACCGCCGCGTAGACCGCGAAGGCTCCTACCACACCCTCTGGGGCACCGACCGCACAGAGGTAATCGGCTGACCCACCTCTGCCGCTTCATTCGCGGCACCCCGCGAATGAAGCGGCCCCGCACTGGACACGCCAACGGCCCTGGACGAGACGGGTTCGTCTCAAATCCGCAGGGGTTGGGAGGTCAGGGGGCCTCGGCTCGGATCCTGTCGAGCAGGCTCCGCCATTCTTCCCTGGTGAATACCAGAGTGGGGCCGTTGCCACAAAGCTTGGTGTCACGGACGCCGATCGTCCCGTCGGGGGCCCGCCCAGCCTCGATGCATCCGCCGTTCGGCTCGCTGTGGCGGGACTTGCGCCAGTCGTGGAAGCTCTTGGTCATGCTCTCGATCCTGTCTGGTCGGTAAGCCTGCTGGCTACCCGATCAAGGAAGGTGACGCTGTCTTCGCGGGACAGGGCTGCCTCACGCAGGCGGTCATAGAGTCTTGCGTAGCGTGCTACCTCACCTCGTTGGGTCAGGACGTGATCGGCGGTGACGGTATCGACCACCGCCATTGGCGAGTCGCCAGGGTCAGCGAACGTGTAGAGGTAGAAGTCTGACTTGGGGAGGAAGCCTCCGGGAACGTGGGCATCGTGCCGGAGCACACGTATGGTGATGCGCTCCTCCTCCGAGACCCTCCTGATCATGTGCTGAAGTTGGGCGATCATCGCCTGTGGTGGCACGGCGAGCCGGTGGATCACGCATTCGTCGAGGACCGTTTCGTAGGTCGGGCCGTCCTGCCGGAGTAGCTCGCGTTGCCGCCGCATGCGGGCTTCGGCCATGCGCTCCGGGACGTAGTCGAGTTTCCCTTGACACTGATCCAGGTCGACGAGCGCCGAGATGAACTCGGGGGCCTGCAAGACCGCAGGCATCGCGGTCTGGTTGTAGTCGCGCACCGTGGCGGCGCTGTACTCAAGGTCGGCGTAGAGCTTCTGGCGAGAACCCATGGAGATGCCGTACTTATCCCACCAGCCCTTGTGTGCAGCCTCGCGGACGAGCTTGAGGAGCTTGCCGTACTGGTCGCCGGTGACTTCGAGGACCTCCAGCATGTTCATGATCTCGCCCACGTCCGGCCGTCCCTGAGCATTCTCCAGCCGGGAGATCTTGGTGCGGGAGTAGTACATGAGCTGGGCAAGGCCATCGGTGGTGAGGCCGCGGCTCTCGCGGAGTTTGCGGATCTCCGCCGCCAACTGGCGGCGCCGGACGTAGGGGCTCGGCATGACCGTCCTCCCGATATCGCGTCGGTCCACGATCCGTTCGGATCACTAACTCTCTGTGTTCGACCACTCGCGAGCAATCATAAGGTCACGCTCGGTCAAGCACTGACACGACAGCCGCCCCAGCCAATATCCGCACGTCCACACTTCGCACGCGCCCCATTCGCCCGCCCGACCCGCCTCACCGGGCACTGCTAAATAGCCCAAATGTCGCATGTCCTGATTTGCGAGCATGGCCTCTGCGGGCGGACGTCGGACGGTACCGCCTCGTCCTCTAGGTGCGCGCGAGAAGGCGGCAGCAAGCCTGCCCCAGCGTTTCGGCACCGGGCGCTGCCCCCGCGTCCGGGACCACGCGGGCTATGAGCCTCCCGACCGACCACCGCGGGCCGTTGACCGCCGCCGCCGGTTTGTTCTGGACGATCATCCGGACCGGTTGGTCTAAACTCGCTCGCTCACTTTTGAAGCCCTTGGGGTGGTGGCGCGTCAGGGGGCTCTCTTGGGCCGTGCGTTCAACTTCTCCGGCCGTGACCCGATGGTGGCCGCCTACGGGGCGTCCTGAGCGGGGGTATGAGTTGGTACCGTTCGCTGCACATTGAGCCACTGCTCGGTGTAGGCCGTCGTCTCTTCGATGAACTGCTCCAGGCCTGCCCGGTCGAAGTCTGATTCGGCGACGAGGTGCAGCAAGATGAATATCTGGGCCGACAGGACGGTCTCTGCATCGTCCGGGCCACCGTCCTTCGGCGGAGGGGCACCGACAGCACGGCGGATCAAGTCTTCGGCGACGAGAGTGTTGATCAGGTGCGCGTCCTCGCCAGCCATAATTCGCAATTCGGCGACGAAGCGGACAATCTCGCCGACGGTGTAGGTGGGCGAGAACCTGCGGCGTACCGCGACGTTGAATGCCCCGAAGAGCAGCGACATATACCCGGCCGCCGTCTCGTCGTCCTTCTGCATCTCGTCCTGCAAGGGCACCCACGCCTCCGGCCCCTCTAACAGGAACGACCGCAAAGCGAGGATGTTCTCCTCGCGAATCTCAACGCTCGAGTAGTCCATCTACCCGAGCAATTGATTGGCCAAGGAACGGGCGTCGGCCAAGAAGGCGTCTAGTTCCGTGTCGGTGAACTGCTCCTGACCCACGAGAGTCGCCAGAAGAACAACTTGGTGACCGAACTTCTTGTCCTTATCTGCGTCGACTATCGTACCTTTCTCCAATAGGTGCAGTATCAGACTTTCGGCGATCTGAGGGTCAATTGTGGCCGACATTTCATCGTCTATTCCGCGCACTTGTGCAACGAAGTCGACGACTTCTGACTCGTTCGACTTGGTTCCGTCCTTAGTGAATCGGCGCTCTACCGCTTCGATGAAGGCGGCGGCAATCAGTGCCGCATATTCTTTATTGGCCTCATCGCGGCCAAGTTGTTTCGCCAGTCGCAGATGCTCGTCGTGCTGTCCTGCCAGTTGAGCGCGCAACGTCGATACCTGGTGATCAGTTATCGGCATGTTGTGTTCCCCTTAGGCGTCGTAGAAGCCCGATGCCGTGTCGGGCTGCTTCGGTTCCGATTATGGCTATGCCGACCACTCCGAGTACGGCGTTCCCCGTCTTTAGTGGTTGATCTGCTGGACCTACCTGGTCGCCCTTGGTGCGGGCGCCACTTGCCTGGCCCGTTGGTTCTATTCGTTCAAGACCTTTCTGGGCGGGCTTGGCGTACTCGTCCAAAGCCTTGCTTGCATCGTCAGGCTTATCAAAGATTGAACGGTAAAGGTCAAGTCGTCGAGATTGATTTTCAGGACTGCGTCTGTAGTCGCGGGATGCAGGGTCGTCCCCGGGATTGCGAGGCTCGCCGCGCCCTGCGGTGTCGTTTCCCTGATTGCGGCTCGGTGGGGCAGGTCGACCGTCACTATCGAAGGCTATTCCGGTTCGGCCTTGGAAGGGGCTGGGCTCCTCTACTTCGGTCACATTCGTTACACGCGGAGCCCGTTCCGTATCGGAGTCATTCTCCGGCTGATAGCGGCGTTCGAGCCTTACCTTGCCTTGACCGTCGGAGCGGACATCAAGAAGTATGGGATTGGTCTTTCCTTCCTGGTCTGTCTCGTTGGTCTCGTGCGGGGACGGCTCAGAGCTAGCATCACCGGCCTTTTTATCATGGTCGCCGCCCTGGTTGCCGGGAGTCTCTTGTGATTTCGATGTCTGAACTGTTTCTTCAGACGACGGCGGGCTGTTGTCGCTGCTGGGCTCGCCGGGGGCGTCGGCGTGGGAGCCGGTGCCAGAGGCGGGTTCGGTGGCTTCGGCGTTCTGGCCTATCGGGTCGTCCCCAGGTCTGGATTGGGTGTCTGTGGTGCGCTCCAGGGGATCCAGCTCGCCGGTCGTGGCACCTGAATGGGGTTCTTGTGGGCCGGTGGGCTGGTCGGTGGTTTGCCCCGTTGGCTGGCGGGCGTTGTCGGTGGGCTTGTCGGCTTCGCGGGGGTTGTGCTCGAGGGTGGGTGGCGCCTCGGAGGTGTCGGGCTTGGGTCCGTCCTCGGTCTTGGCGTCGTCTGTCAGTGTGCTTGCGTCCTGTTCCTTGCCGGTGCCCTCGGTGTTGCCTGCTGGCCCTGCTTTCACGCCGTCGCTTTCGAGCTGCGGTGTGGCGGGCTGGTGGTCGCGCTGCTCGGTCGGAGGGCCGGCGGTGTCGGTGTTCTCGGTCCGCTGCGCACTGCGTTCTTGCTGTAGTTCGCGGGCGCGGGCGAGGCTTTCCAGGCGGGAGGGTTGGCCGGGGGAGCCGGGGTTGTCGGGTGGCGGTGTCCACTGCCGTTCGGGCGAGGCGGGTCTGTCGGCGGGTTCGGTGCGGGTGTCGGCCCGAGGTTCGGCGGGTTGGGCTTGGGGCCGGTTGCGGTCGCCGGGTGTGCCGGTGTCGGTCTCGCGGTCGGCGCTGGTGCCCTGGTCTTGGATGCGTGGATCGTCCTCGCGCTGGTCTTTGTCTTGGCGCTGCTGCTTGTCCTTGGCTCCGGGCCTGCCGGATGTCTCTGCATTCTCTTCGCCGCTGTCGGCCTGTTCCGAGGTGGTTTTGTCGTCGCGTTGTTCGCGCGGTGAGCTGCCGGTGTCCTTCTCTTGGGTCTGCTGCGCTCTGCTTTCTTGCTGTTCGCGGGCGCGGGCGAGGCTTTCCAGGCGGGAGGGTTGGCCTGGGGA
>NZ_SMLC01000172.1 GCF_004349245.1 Actinomadura sp. 6K520
GCCCCGAATAGTCCCCCCACTAAAACCAAACGGCAAACACAAAGCCGACCCGCCGTCATCCTCCTGACGCGCGCAAGTGGGGCCTTATATCGATTCCTGTGCTGCGTCAAGTGCGTCCTGCCTGTCCTGGGCGACAGCCAAAAAGATGGCTGACCGAAAACCCTTGAAAATCTGCGCCGCTCGGGTTAGGTAACGCGAGCGCGCGCGG
Source organism: Actinomadura sp. 6K520 (assembly GCF_004349245.1). Taxonomy (GTDB): domain Bacteria; phylum Actinomycetota; class Actinomycetes; order Streptosporangiales; family Streptosporangiaceae; genus Spirillospora. The sequence continues at coordinate 209 of NZ_SMLC01000172.1, forward strand.
AGAGCGTCTCCGCTTCGTATGTATCGAGTCACTCGGCGTTGCTTTTCCTAAAAAGGTTTGGAGTGGGACGCCCAGCCCTCCACCCATGGTTTACCAAGACTGCTGTGGCCTAGATCACAGAGGAAGATCGTCGACAGGTCTTTCCAGTGGCTAATGGCGGGGTTACGTTAAGGCCGTTTTGACAAACCTCCCGCCTTATGGGGTCTTTATGGGCCTTCGTGCCGCGCGTCGTTGTGGTTCCGTTGTGCGGTCGCTGCTCTGGCGGCGTCCGGCTTGGATGGCCCGCGTCCTGTCTTTGGTGTTGGTCGCCGGATTGGTCCATGTCCCCGTAGTGGCGGCGCTGCCGAAAACCGCAGCTCAAGCCGACGAACCGAAGGCAGAGGCGACCGAGCAGAAGGCGCTGGCCGCCGCGAAACGGACCGGTGAGCCGGTGGAGATCACGTCCAGGCGTGGTGAAACCCGCACCGTGCGCGCGTTGCCGAATGGCCGTATCGAGGTCGAAGAGCGGTTGCAGCCCATTCGTGCACGTCAGGGCGGCAAATGGGTCAGTATCGATACCACATTGCGTCGTTCGGGGTCCGAGGTCGTTCCGGCCGCGACGACCGTCGGGCTGAAGTTCTCCAGCGGCGGAGACGGCCCCCTGGTGCAGATGACTCGGGCGGGCCGCACGCTGGCACTGTCATGGCCGAAGCCGCTGCCCTCGCCGACCCTCGACGGCGACACCGCCGTCTATGAGGGCGTTGCTGGCCCTGACGTCGATCTGCGCCTGCGGGCGCAGGCGGACGGATTCGCGCACGTCCTGGTAGTCAAGAGCGCCGAGGCGGCCAAGAAACCGCTCGTAACCAAGCTGGCCTTGGCGATGTCGACCACCCGCCTGGCGGTAGCCGAAGAGCAGGGCAGCGGAGTGCTGAAGGCCGCCGACCCGGGATCGGGTGCGGTGGTGTTCGAAGCGCCGTCCCCGGTGATGTGGGATTCCTCCCAGGCGAAGCCTGCGGAGGGGACTGCGCCGCCAGCCCGTGCTCGGGCGAAGGCCGATCCTGTGGAAGAGCCGGCCGAAGGCGCCAAGACCGCGCTGGTCGATGTGGCGGTCGGTAACGGCAAGCTGACGTTGACGCCCGACCAGGCTTTGCTGACGGCGCGGGACACGGTGTTCCCGGTATACATCGATCCGGTGTGGACGACGAACAAGGCGTCCAGCTGGGCGATGGTTTCCTCGGGCTGGCCGAGCCAGTCGTATTACAAGTTCGCTGGCAACTCCACCGAGGGGGTCGGGCGCTGCGAGGTCGCCCTGGATCCCAACTGTGTGAAGAACCAGACCAAGCGGCTGTTCTTCCGGATGCCGCTGCCAGCGGTCAAGGGCCGCTACATCCAGAACGTGGAGTTCACCGCCTTTGAGACCAGCGCCTACAACTGCGACAACCCGACCGGCGTCCAGTTGTGGCGCACCAGCACCCTGGTCTCGCACGCCACCTGGAACAACACCGTGGGGACGTGGGGCAATGGCGGTGCCTGGGGCGAGCATTTGACCTCGCGTGAAGTCGCGTACTGCTCCCGGGCTCCAGTGGAGTTCGGCGGCGCGAACCTGCGGTCGCACGTGCAGGACGCGGTCAACAAGGGCTACGGCACGATCACGCTGGGTCTGAAGGCCTACAGCGAGTCGTCGATGGCGTGGTGGAAACGGTTCGCCGATGACGCGTACCTAAGGGTGCAGTACAACAACCCGCCCCACCAGCCCAACACCGACTCGATGTTCGCCAACCCGGGCTCCGAATGCGTAACGGCAAGCAAAGCAACGCCGGTCAACGACTTTCCCACGGTGTACGCCTACCTATGGGATCCCGACGACGAGGATAAGAACAAGGTCCGCGGCCAGTTCACGCTGCACTGGGCGAACAACGCCGACGGGTCGGACTGGGGCGAGAAATGGACCTCGGGGTTGACACCGGCGAAGGCTAGGGGCAGCAAGTTCGAGATGCCCCTGCCACACACAATCCCGGAAGGAACACTGATCGGCTGGGGCGTGCGAGCATGGGACGGCGAGCAATGGGGTCCGTGGAGCTACGCGGGCGCCCAAACAGGCTGCTATTTCTACTACGACCCCGCGATACCCGGTGATCCGACCATCACCTCGACCGACTACCCAGAAGACGATGCCTGGCACGGCGGCATCGGAGAACCGGGAATATTCACCATCTCCGACGCCAAGGGCGTCGCGGATCGATACGTGATCACACTGAACGGCGAGGAAATACAAACAGTGCCGACCACGGCCGGCGCGGCCCAGCAGGTCCAGATCGTACCGACCCGCTCAGGCCCCAACATCCTGTCCGTACAAACACTCGCACCCTCCAATCAGAACGGAGGGGCCGAATCCTATGAGTTCCGCGTGAACACCGGCTCGGATCCGGTAGCCAGATTCACCATGGACGAGGGTGCCGGCTCGACTGCGGTGGCCTCCACGGGCCCTGGCAGGCCGGCGCGGCTCCACGGCTCGGCGACCCTGGGTGATGCCGGCAGGAACGGCACCGCGCTGACGCTTGACGGCATCGACGATTACGCCGAAAGCACCTTGCCGATCGTTGACAACAGCGAGAGCTTCACGGTGTCGGTCTGGGCCAAACCCACTCAGCGCAAGCAGGGCGATCTCCTGGCGCAGGCCGGAACGCTGCAACAGGGCTTCAACCTGGGTATGCAGCCCGATGGTGAAGCTATTTTCGAGTGGCCGACCCTTGACAACGAGAATGGCTCACCCTGGCAGCAGGCGATGGATGACGTCCCACTTCCGCTTGGACAGTGGAGCCATCTGATCGGTGTTTACGACAAGACCGCAGGGCAGATGCGGCTCTACGTGAACGGTGACCTCCAGGCGAGCGCGAATGGAGTGACACCCATGCGGACCCATGGGCCGCTCCAGATCGGCCGGAGTCTCTACAACGGCAACTTCGTGGCCTACTGGCCGGGGTCGATCGACGACGTCCAGGTGTTCACCCAGCCGCTGTCGGACGCGCAGGCCCAGCAGCTCTATGGCGGAACCGTCGCTGCGGGAACGGGCCTTGTCGCGCACTGGAACATGGACGAGGCGATGGGCAAGTCTCGGGTGTACAGCCCGGCCGCCCCCTTCACGGCCACCGTGCACAACGGTGCCGTCCTCGGCGCGGAAGGGCAGGCGGACGGCGCGCTCCGACTGGACAATACTGCCCATCAGTACGCCGCGACCGAACGGCCAGTGGTCAACACCCTGCGCAGCTTCACAGTCTCGGCATGGCTGAAGGCCGACGGATCAGCAACTTCTCCCACTAGGAATTTCACGGCGGTGTCGGCGCGCGGTGCCAGCAAGAGCGGGTTCTACCTCAAATATGTCGAGGAGACCGGACGCTGGGTATTCGCGCGGCCAGCTCATGACAGCGCCGAGCTGGGCTGGTACCAGGCCACTTCCAGAGATCCCGCCCAGACTGATGAGTGGACGCACGTCGTCGGAGTATGGGACGCGGTTGCCAACCGCCTCCGGATCTATGTGAACGGTGAGAAGGGCACGGACAGCGCCGTAGTGACCTCACGCTGGCTGGCTACCGGCGGCTTGGAGATCGGACACTCCCAGTGGGGAGGCAATGCGGTTGACCATTGGGCCGGCCTCATCGACGACGTCCGCGTCTATGACCGGATCGTCAGTAAGCAGGAGGTTGAGGAGCTACTCAGTCAACACCCCGTGCTGAAGGCGCGTTGGGTGCTGAACGAAGAGCCGGTCGAGAACCAGTTCAAGGGGCCGGCAGGTGCACCTGCGCTCACTCCGCACAATGGCGCGGCCATTGTCGCGGGTTCCGGGGTCGGGTGGGCAGCGCCGGCGAGTCTGCAACTCGATGCTGCGACCAAGGCGTTCGCCGAAAGCGCGGCGTCGGTGATGGAGACCCATCGCAGCTTCACGGTTACTGGTTGGGTCTACCCGTTGGGGCGTCCTCAACAACCCGTGACCGTCTTCTCCCAGGCCGGTCAGAACGCCAACGCGTTCGCTCTCCGCTATGTGCCGGGCGCGGATCCGGCGGAGCAAGGGAGTTGGCAGATCGAGATGCGCAACAGCGACGATGCCGGCGCCGAGCCCATCACGGCTGTTCACGGAGATTTCGATCCCGACGACTGGCAGCACGTGGCGATCGTCTACGACGCGCTACGCGATCGCGTGAGCCTCTATGTCAACGGTGAGCTCTACCAGACCTCCGAAGGAGTTTCACAGGAGGGCCAGGTCCAGAGCTTCGAGACCGAGAGTGCCGTCCTGCAGGTCGGGCGCAGCAAATTCGGTGCGACGGACGGTTCTGGGACCGAATTCTTGTCGGGTGCCATGGACGACCTCTGGGTGTACCAGGGTGCGCTGACCCGAGAACAGGTGACCCGTCTGGCGATCTTCGACGACATACCGACCGAGGCGGGTCCATGATCCGCCCGCCTCGTCCGGGCCGGGAGCCACTCTGGGGGTTCTGGCCCGGACGGACCGGATTCCCGCCACTGCCCTTTCTGACTCCCTGATTCGTAATCCGCTCCGGATGGTGTGCTGGAGGACGTCGTGAACGCTGGCCGGAAGGTGTCTGGTCGCAGCCATGGCAAGACGTTGGTGCTGGGTTCGGGGCGGCTCCTGAGCGCGACCGCGGTCGTGATGGCGGTCGTGATGCCGGCCGGGCTGCTGTCGGCGTCGCCGGCGCTCGCGGATCCGCCGAACTCGGGACGTCCCACGGTCGACGATCACCAAGAGCCTGTCGATGGCAAAGCTCTGAAGGTCAGGCCGCGCAAGCCGGATCCAGCGACCAAACCGGGTCCGGCGGCTAGAACGGTGCGGCCGGCACCCGGGAGCGCCGAGGTCGAGGTTCCCACCGGTTCCCAGTCCGCACGCGTCGCCGGGAACCACGGTGCGCAGAAGGCTGGCGACCTCCCGATCGAGATTCTTCCGCCGACCGGCCAGAAACGCGGACGGAGCCGCGTGGAGTGGGCTGACCGGGTGCGGGTTCAGGTCCTGGATCGTGATGCCGCTCATGCCGTGGGTGTGGACGGGGTGGCGTTCACAGTGGCTCGCACCGATGCCCCGACGTCCGGTCGGGTGCGACTGCGGCTCGGCTACTCGAAGTTCGAGCAGGCGTTCGGTGGCGCCTATGGGGCCCGGCTGCGGCTGATGCGGTTGCCGCAGTGCGCCCTCACCACACCGGCCGAACCAGGATGCCGCACGCCCGTTCCGCTGGAGACGGTCAACGATGGCGAGGGCAAGACTCTGACCGCGGAGGTGGAGGCCGCACCGACCGCCAAGTCCGGGTCTTCCGCAGCGGCCTCCACTCAAGGCAACGCGACGCTGTTGGTCGCTGCCGCGGATTCCGGAAGTTCGCAGGGCGATTACAAGGCGACATCGTTGAGTCCTTCGGCGACCTGGGAGGCCGGCGGTAGTGCCGGTGACTTCACGTGGTCGTATCCGATGCGGGTGCCGCCGGTGCCCGGAGCACTGACACCGAAGGTCGCAGTCTCCTATTCCTCGGGCAGTGTGGACGGGCGTACTGCCAATACCAACGGGCAGCCGTCGTGGGTCGGGGAGGGCTTCGATCTGTGGCCGGGCTTCATCGAACGCCGCTACAAGTCGTGCAAGGAGGACGGCGCCCCCAAGGACGAGTGGGGGAACTCGCCCGGGGACCAATGCTGGGCCTACGACAACGCGACCGTCGCTTGGAACGGCCAGGGCGGAGAGCTGATCAAGGCCTCCGACGGCACATGGCGGATGAAGAACGACGACGGTACCCGGTTCGAGAAGCTCGCAAGTTCCTCGAACAACAACGGTGACAACAATGGCGAGTACTGGAAAGTCACCGCCACAGACGGCACCCAGTACTACTTCGGCCTCAACCGCGTTCCCGGATGGACGAATGAAAAGCCGGAGACCAACTCGGCGTGGACCCTGCCGGTGTTCGGCGACGACTCCGGAGAGCCATGCCACGATTCGACCTTCGCGAGCTCATGGTGTCAGCAGGCTTACCGGTGGAACCTCGACTACGTCGTCGACCCCGGCGGCAACGCCATCCTGTACACCTACGGCAAAGAGACCAACCACTACGGCCGCAATCTCAAAGCCGAGGATGAGACCCCCTACGTCCGCGGTGGCTTCCTGAAGACGATCTCCTACGGACTGCGCAAGGATGCGCTGTTCGCCAAGGCGCCGGCGCAGGTCACCTTCACCACCTCCGAACGCTGCATCCCGGACGCGAACTTCGACTGCGCCCCGTCCAAGATCGACGACAACCCCGACAAGTGGTGGGACGTCCCCTGGGACCTGAACTGCAACTCCGGCCAGGAATGCAAGGACGACCACGGGGCCATCGCGCCGTCGTTCTGGTCCCGAAAGCGGCTGACCAAGGTCGCGACCCAGATCCTTAAGCCGGACGGCTCCGGCTACCGGCCGGTGGACTCTTGGTCGATGAACCACGACTGGGGCCTGGCCGACGTTGAACGCGACCTGTTTCTGGAGGAGATCGAGCACACCGGCCACTCGGCGACCGACGGTGGTGGCGCGGTGACAATGCCGAAGGTCACTTTCGCCCACGTCCAGATGCCCAATCGCTTGGACGAGAGCGGCGACGACATCCTGGCCTACTACCGCTACCGGCTCAGCACCATCTACGACGAGGCCGGCGGACAGATCGACATCGCCTACTCCGATACCGACTGCAGCCTGTCGAACAAGCCGACCCCGGAGACCAACACCACCCGCTGCATGCCCGTGATCTGGCAACCTCCGGGCCGGGAGGAGCCGATCACCGACTGGTTCCACAAGTACGTGGTGACGTCCGTCATCCAGACCGACCGCACCGGGCTCGCCCCGGACATGGCCACCAAGTACGAATACATGGGTGGTGCGGCCTGGCATTTCGACGACGATGACGGCCTGACCAAGGAAAAGGACAAGACCTGGTCACAGTGGCGCGGATACGGCCACGTCCGCACGTTCACCGGCAATTTCGCCGACCCCGCCACTCAATCCGATACCTATTACATGCGCGGTATGGACGGGGATCGCCAAACCGAGTCTGGTGGGACCAAGTCGGTCTCCATCTCCGATGGGGAGGGAGGCACCTATACCGACCACAACGCTCTCGCCGGGTTCCCGCTCAGAACGGTGGAATACACCGAGCCCGGCGGCAGCGTGCACTCCAAAACGGTCAACCGCCCGTGGCGGGTGCAGACGGCCTCACGAACGCGGTCCTGGGGGACCGTCACCGCGAACGTGATCGGTGTGGACACCGCCCGGACCTGGACGGCCAAAGACGGCGGCGACTGGCTCCAAACCAAGATCGACAACACGTTCAAGGACTCTGGCCCCGGCGTCGGCCGGGTCATTTCCGTCAACGACCTCGGCGACGTCACCACCGACGCCGATGACAAGTGCACCCGGACCACCTATGCCGACAACACCGGCGCGTGGATGGTCGATTATCCCTCTCGCGTGGAGACCGTCGCGGTCGCCTGCACGGCAGCAGCCGACCGCCCGGACCAAGTCATTTCCGATGTCCGCTCCTACTACGACGATCAAGCTCACGGCACCGGTCCGACGAAGGGCCAGGCGACCAAGGTCGAGGACATCACCGGCTACGACGGCGGTACCCCGGTCTATGCGACGAAACTCGAGAACACTTACGACCCCTACGGCCGCGTCACGCAATCCGAAAACGTCCTCGGCCAGGTGACGACCACCACCTACACGGAAACACAGGGGCTCACCACCAAGGAGACCTCGACCACGCCGCCGGCGAACCCCGCCGATTCGTCCTCGGCGCTCACCTCAAGCCAGGAACTCGACCCCGCATGGGGACTGCCGATCCGCACCACCGACGCCAACGGCCAGGTAACCGACCTGGTTTATGACGGTATGGGGCGGCTGCGAAAGGTATGGCGGCCCGATCGGTCCAAGGCTAACAACGACGACCCCAGTCACGAATACAAGTACCAGTTCACCGACGGACAGATCGTCGCGGTCACCTCAAAGGCCATTGTCGCCGGCAGCCTGCGTGTCACCGGCATCAGCCTTCTGGACGGATGGCTGCGGCCCCGGCAGGCACAGTCCCCCACCCAGGCGCTGGAGGGCCAGTCGAGACGGCTGATCACCGACACCTTCTACGACGACCGCGGCCAGGTCGTCAAAACCTACGCGACCTATCCGGCCACGGGTGCCCCTGAAGCGGCGCTGTTCGGCGTCGGCACCCCGGGCGCCGTCGAGACCCAGACCCGCACCAGCTATGACGGGCTGGGCCGCCCGACCGTCCAACGTCTCACGACCGGTAACGGATCTCAGCCGGACGCGGAACTGTGGCGCACCACCTACGACTACGGCGGTGGCAACCGCGTCTCGGTCACCCCGCCTGACGGTGGAACCCCCACCGCCGAAATCACCAACGCCCTCGGTCAGGTCATAGAACGCCGCCAGTACAAAGCGGACACCCCCACCGGCGACTATGACGCCACCACCTACGCCTACACTCCCGCAGGTCAGATCTCCTCGGTGACCGACCCGTCCGGCAACGCCTGGTCCAATACCTACGACCTACGCGGCCGCAAGACCCAGTCCACCGACCCCGACAAGGGCACCACCCTTTTCACTTACGACGATCTCGACCGCCTCACCTCCACCACCGACGCTCGCGGCAAGGCCGTCTTCGCTAATTACGACGGCCTGGGGCGAGTCACCGACACCCGCGAAGGCTCTGCGGGCGGCAGCAAACTGACCTCTTTCACCTACGACACCGTCACGCGAGGGAAAGGCCGACTGGCCAGCGCGACACGCCACCACAACGGCGCCCAGTACACCAGCAACATCCGCAGGTACGACGAGCTGGGACGCGTTCACACCGCCACCGTCACCATTCCATCAGTTGAAGGCGTACTGGCGGGAACCTATTCATCGGTGGCCGAATACAACAGCGACGGCAGCGTCCAGTCCTTCCGGCCACCCGTCGCCGGCGGCCTGCCCTACGAAACCCTCACCTACAGTTACGACGATCTCGTCCGTCCTATCAAACTCTCCAGCGACCTGCACACCTACATCGGCGACATCTCCTACCGGGAAACCGGCGAAGTCGAGATCGTCGACTACGGGTCCGTGGGGAAACGCGCCTTCCAGACTTTCGAGTATCAGCGTGGCACCCGCAGGCTCGATCGCGCGGCCACCTCCCGCGAAAACATCGGAGGTTCCGCCCGCGCCGCCACTTACCACTACACCGATGCGGGGACCATCACTTCCATCACCGACGTCTCCCATGACGGCGTCGACAACCAATGCTTCAGCTATGACCCGCTCCAGCGCCTCACCCAAGCTTGGACGCAAGGCACCACCGACGAGTGTGCCGCCGAACCCGCCGACAATCTCATCGGCGGCCCGGCCCCGTACTGGCACACCTTCACCTACGACAAGGCAGGCAACCGCACCAAGGAGATCCAGCACGGCATCGGCGGCGACACCGACACCGTCCGCACCTACACCCATGCCGCCCCAGGCCAGGGCAGCCGTCTCAACACACTGGTCCACACCGGCCCTGACGGCGACCGCACCCAGACTTACGGCTACGACGCCACCGGCAACACCACGTCCATCCAAACCACTGAAAACCCCGGCGCCAGCACCCAGACATTCGAGTGGAACACCGAAGGCGAATTGGCCAAGTCCACCGAAGAAGGCAACGACGTCACCTTCGTCTACGACGCCGGCGGCAACCGTCTGATTCGCAAAGACCCCACCGGATCAACCCTTTACCTTCCCGGTGGAACCGAACTCCGGGTCTACAACGGCGCCAGCACCGCCACGGGCACCCGCTATTACGAGCTCGGCGGCCAGCCTGTCGCGATGCGCACCGCCGACGGCACCGTCACCTACCTGACCAGCGACCACCACGGCACCGCGCAGATCGCGGTGAACGCCGCCACCCAGGCCGCCACCGTCCGCCGCTTCACGCCCTTCGGCGCCGTCCGCGCCTTGGACGACGACGCCACCTGGCCCAACGACAAGGGCTTCCTCGGAGGCACCCGGGATCCCACCGACCTCACCCACCTCGGCGCCCGCGAGTACGACCCCGACACCGGCCGCTTCATCTCCGTCGACCCCGTCCTGAACCAGGCCGACCCCCAGCAGATGAACGGCTACACCTACGCCAACAACAGCCCAGTCACCTTCTCCGACCCGACCGGCACCTGCCCAGGAAACTCCTGCTCCGCAGACTTCGCCTACACCGGTCCACACCGCAGAACCCCCAAGAGGAACGTGTCACGGGGCTGGTCCTCCGGCGGATCCTCAAGAGTTGCTCGCGTGATGGCCACCTTCGGCGGATGCAGCCCGGCAGACGTGGCGACATACCGGTGTGCGACCGATCAGATGATCAGGGAACGACTGGCCGTGAACAACCCCGGCCCGCCACCCACCACAGGCTGGCTCCCTGTGGTAATAGACGCACTTGATCTCATTTTCGACATCCGTAACACCTGGAGTTGTCTCACCGGCAAGAGTGCTGGCGCATGTGGATGGACCGCACTTTCGTTCGTCCCATTCGTCGGCAAACTGTTCAGGCCGGGAAGTAAGTTCCTCCGATCAACCATGAAGCAGTTGGCGAAAAAGGGGGACGATGCTCCAGATCCGCCGAAGGGTTCCACAGGTGGACCATCGGCAGATCCTCCTCCGGCGAAGACTTCATCTCCGAAGCAGTCGCCAAAAACATCGCCCGGAGGGCCTTCGCTAAGGAAATCCGCCCCCGCGGAACCTCCGCCGACTCAGTGCAACAGCTTCGTTCCGGGAACGCCTGTGCTCCTCGCCGATGGTGGCCATAGGGCCATCGAAGACATCAGAGTCGGCGACAAGGTACTGGCCACAAATCCGGAAACCGGAGAAACCAGCCCTCAACCCGTCCTCGGCACCATCACTACCAAGGGCGACAAGGACCTTGTCCGGATCACCGTCAACACCGACGCCCCAGTACGCTTCCGGGTGACCGGAGAGGTACCGCAGCCTAGCCTCACCGAAACGCGCAACCTCAAGCTCGCCAAGAGCGGTGTCGTCGTCGCCACCGGAGACCACCCCTTCTGGGTAGCTGGCGACATCAACGCCTGGGTCAAGGCCACCGATCTCGAACCTGGTATGTGGCTCCGCACCAACGCTGGCATCTACGCCCAACTCACTGCGATCAAGCGTCGGGCCGCGCAAGACCAACGCGTCCACAACCTCACCATCGCCAGCACTCACACATACTATGTGCAAGCGGGCGCTACATCCGTTCTCACTCACAACATTGATCCCTGCAAGATTTCTGGCCCCTACCATAGAGTGGTATCGAGGTCGCAAAGTGTGGAAGGAGTACGGCAGATCATCGATAGTGCTGAGGTGTGGGGTAGGACCGCACGTGGTGGGGCACGTCCAGCTGTACAGGCCTATCCGGGTCCGCTCCCTGAGGGAACGTTAGGAGTGGAGTTCTACACTGAGGCAACTCCCACAGAATGGGCTTGGACTAAAACGGGAAGGTTGAAGCCTGGACTGGCGTACGTGCAGTGGCACACGGGGAATGAAGGAGTCATCGAATCGGTCGACGGGGAGTTCGCTCAGATAGGCGTCATAATCTCGAAATTCAATCTTCCCGGCTAGTGGCCTATCGAGGAGCAATGCAAGTGGGCATCACTTCAAAATTGAATCATGAGCTGCCGAAATGTGAATGGAAAATGGTTGCACTCGTTCCCATCCCATGGCGTGAGTTCTCAACTAAGTGGGGAATCTCATTTGAAGAGAATGAGGAATGGGAGGCGCCGGGTCCAGTCGCCTACGCAAGTGCCTATAGTGAAGATTCAAGAATGTGGTATGCTCTGGAGCATCACTTCGACCATCTTCGCCCGGGTGTCTACTTCTTTGTTCCCGCGGGTACAGAGAACTCGATTGAGGTGCTCGCACAAGATCTTGACCTGCCGGCAGAGTTCCTCGTACCTATGAGAATTTGAGGAATGTGTCAGGTGGGCTGCCGATCGCGTTTGTTAAGGTCGCTGTCGTCTTTCGTTCCGTTCGGGTGGGTTCAGGTGCTGGATGCGAGAGATAGATCGACAGGCTCGGTCCTTCGGTCCACGCTGGTAATCGCTAGAGGCTTGAATGGATCCTCCCGCATAAATGGGGCTGGCTGGATGAAATCTAGCTCCCCCTGGGAGCCTCCAGTCGACCCTTATGAATAATGGGCTCACGCTTTTTCGGGTGAAAGGCCACAAGAGGCTAGGAATGGTGTGCGGAAAAATCGTTTCGTTCCGTTCCTCAGGGCATGGTGTTGCTGTCCCTATTTTGCGAAGAAGTCGAATTCGTTGTTGTGGACGCCTGGCTAGGAAGGATTCCCATTCGGGGCGGGTATAAAGGATGACTTCGGCGTCGGGGCGTTGGCTGCGCCGGACGGCTACACGGCCCGTGCCGTCCAACACGGGTCCTGCCTCTACGCAGTTGCCTCCGTTGTTGGGGCTGTAGTTGCTGATGTGCCAGGCCACTTTGGTGCGCTCATGGGAGGTGAGTGTTTCGTGTGTCTCTGACTCGCTCACGGCCATTCCTCTGCTACTGCCGAGATCAGGTCGGCCGACTCGGCTGGCCCGAGGGCTCTGCTCTCATGTCCAGCGTACGTTCGGGCGAACCGTTCGCTCTCGGGCGATTCGATGTAGATGGCGCCTGCCATCGTCTATGCCACCTCTGGGAAGGGGGCCGGCAACTCGAAGATCTCGAAAGTGCCGTAGGTGCTGGCCGGAGTATCCCCGCGGAGGCGCAGAACGCGGGCGTCCACCATGGGCTTGGCCGAGCACTGCACCAGGTAGCGGAGTTGGTTCGCCATGGTCTGGCGGTCACCGATCTGGCGATGCAGGACCGATTCGTCCAAGATGACTGTCAGACGGGGTGGGTTCTCACCCTCGAGCACTCGTTGCCGGTTAAATGCGCAGTTCGTGCCAGTGTCTGATCTGATCGGGTGTCGCGTCGGTGTCGTTGATGCGGATCACCGTCTCGGCGTAGTCGGGTGTCTGGAGCAGGCCAGGGACCACTGTGCGAACGAGCGGATGTGCCGGGCTCGCGACTCCAGCCAGGCGTTATCGATCAGTGAGCCCTACGTCGGCGGCATAGCCGTCCCACCAGCCTTTTTGTCAGACGTCCTGGCTGAGGGTCATCAGCGCGTCGCGTCTGCGCCGGTCGGAGACGCCGTACAGGTCGAGTAGTGCCATCAGGTCGGGACGCCGGATGGGGTAGAAGCCGGACTCGAAGTGGCTGACCGTTCCCGGGTCTCGCTGCAGGTACTCGGCGACCTCTTTGATCAGCAAGCCGCTGCCGTCACGCAGTTCGCGGAGTTGCTGCCCGAGCCACTGGGAGCGCAGTGTCGCCCGTTGCCGTTCAGTCATGCTGGCCCCGGTTCCTTCGCCGAGAAGATCATTACACGAATCTTGTTGAACAACTTGTTCATGCCATGCCCCGGTGACTATATGCCCACTGTAGGCCGCTCGTCACGGTCTGCAACGAAGAGCAGCGGTCGCTCGGAAGGGAGCACCCGATGGATGACGTCCACGAACCGGAACACCTGACTGCCTACCACGCGGACGGAACCGAGCGGGTTGTGGCGCTCGGTGGGGCGCTGCGCCCAGGCTGTTCGGCCTCGTGCGGGAGGACTGCGGCGAGGACGATGCGGTGGTGGAAGAGGTCCTGGCTTACGGGATTGCGCTGCCGGACGGGTCGGCCGCCACCGTGCCGCTCAGCGGGCGGGGGTTTGGGCGATGGCTCACGCCGCAGAGCGCGTCGCGTCGGATGCTCTCGGAGCTGGTCTGGCTCTCGCCCGCGCGATGAGCGCACCGCGGGTGGCATGCCGCAAGTGAACGAAGTCGGTGAACCTTGGGGGACACCGGGTCGGACCGCCAGTCGGAGTGGTGGGGCCGGGAGATTGCCCTTCGATCGGCCTGGGCCTTCCTGCTGACCGGAACCGACAGGCCCCACTGGCTCGGCGGACACGGTGTCTGCGGCGGTTCGTTGAGGTCGTCGGCCTCCGACCGAGGTCGGTAACTGTCTGGGCGTCGGCATTGTGGCCCTCTTCCTGACGAGGGCGGTGGCGTGTTGGTGGGGTGGGGCGTCAGGATGCTGGGGTGACTCTGCCGCCTGGTTCTGTGCCGCCTGGGATGCCGCCGTTTCGAGGTGGGGTGCCTCCGGCTGGGGGGCCGCCGCCGGGGATGCGGG
>NZ_SMLC01000173.1 GCF_004349245.1 Actinomadura sp. 6K520
CGGCGGGGGTGCTGAACTCGGCGACGGGGGTGGAGGCGACGGTCGACTCGGTGTTCCAGATCGGGTCGGTCACCAAGGTGCTGACGGCGACGCTGGTGATGGGGCTCGTCGCGGAGGGGCTGGTGGAGCTCGATGCCCCGGTGGGCAGGTACCTTCCCGGGTTCCGGGAGGTGACCGTCCGGCAGCTGCTGTGCCACACGGCAGGGTTCGCGGGCGACGTGTTCACCGACACGGGCAAGGGGGACGACTGCCTGGAGCGGTACGTGGAACTGCTGGCGGACGTGCCGCAGATCTTCGAGCCCGGGGAGATGTTCTCCTACAACAACGCGGGCTACTGCGTGCTCGGGCGGATCGTCGAGGTCGTGCGGGGTGAGCCGTTCGACCGGTGCATGCGGGACCAGGTGTTCACGCCCCTTGGCATGACGCACGCGGCGAGCGATCCGTACGAGGCGATCCTGCATCGCGTGGCGGTGGGGCACCTCGGCGGACGGCCCGTCCCGGCCTGGGCGGGGGCGCGCTCGAACGCGCCCGCCGGGTCGATGCTCGCCATGACCCCGCGCGACCTGCTGGCCTTCGCCCGGGCGCATCTCGCCGACGAGGGGCTGCGGGCCATGCGGGAGCCGCAGGTCGTCCTGCCCGACATCGGCTGGGGGACGGCCTGGGGCCTGGGCTGGACGCGCTACGACCTGCCGGGCGGCCCGGTGTTCGGCCATGACGGCAACACCATCGGGCAGTCGGCCGTCCTGCGGGTGGACCCCGGCCGCGACGTGTGCGTGGCGGTCTTCACCAACGGCGGCGACCGCAAGCGCCTGATGAAGGAGATCCTGGGCAGGGTCGTCGAGTTGCCCGCCGAGCCCGTCCCGGATCCCGCGGCGGGCCCGGACACCTGGCGCTGTGCGGGCGTCTACGTGTCGAACACGAGCGAGACGACGGTGAGCGCGGACGAACGGGGACGGCTTTGGCTCGACCGGGTCCCCCTCGGCCTCGCGGTGGAGCTCGGCGACGAGCCGTACCGGACGGAACTGCTCGGCTGGCGGGGGGACTCCCTGCTGCCCGCGGAGCCCGGCCACGGGCCCGTCGCGTTTCTCGGTGACGACGGCGAGGGGCGTGCGCGTTACCTGCACACGGGAAGAGCCGACGTTCGCGTGGCCGGACGAACCGAAGCCTGAACACTCACCGTCCCCGGACAGGGTCTCGAATATCCGGTCAATCCGGCACAGGTTCCGGGTCGTCCGACCTTCGCGCCTACCGCTCCCGGACGGTGTAGGTCAGGTGCGTCACCCTCGGGGAGGGCTCCGCGCGTACCTGCTCCAGGGCCACGCGGCCCGCGTCCACGCCCTCGAACAGGCGGACTCCGGAGCCGAACAGCACGGGCGACAGCGCGATCGAGAACTCGTCGATCAGGCCGGCGTTCACGTACTCCAGGATCGTCGCGCCGCCGCCCGCGACGCGGACGTCGCGGTCGCCGGCGGCCTCGCGGGCCAGGTCGAGCGCGTGCTCGATGCCGTCGTTGACGAAGTGGAAGGTGGTCCCGCCCGGCCGCTCCCACGGGTCACGCTTCTCGTGCGTCACGACGAAGACCGGTGTGTGGAACGGCGCCTCCTCCGGCCACGCCTGCTCGCCGGCGTCGAACATGCGCTTGCCCATCACGCTCGCGCCGGTGCGCTCGAACGTCTCCCGCAGGATGTCGTTGTCGCGCCCCTCCTCGCCGCCCGCGCCGAGCTTCAGGTTCTCCCGGAAGAACCGCTGCGGGAAGACCCACCGCTGCAGTTCCATCCACTGCCGCCCCATCAGCTCCTCGGGAGACTCGGGCGCGATGAACCCGTCCAGCGACATCGACACGCTGAAGAACACTTTCCCGGCCATCAGCCCTCCGCTCCCTTCCGAACGATCTCGGTGATGTAGGCGGCGAGGTTGGCCAGGGTCTGCCGGCCGCCCTCGATCGCGTGGTATTTCTCGACCGCCTCGTCGCGCAGCTCCTTGGTGGGGAACACCGTGCGCATCTCGATCCGGGTCGCCGCGCCGTCGGGCTCGAACGTCAGGACCGACTCGAAGGCGTTCGGGTCGCCGCTGGACTCGCCGTGCAGCAGCGCGATCCGTTCCGGCGGGGCGATCTCGGTCCAGGAGATCCACTCGGCGTAGTCCGTGCCGTCCGGTCCGTGCATCACGAAGTCCCACTCTCCGCCGACGCGGAACTCGAACGACCGCGTGGTCGTGGTGAACCCCTCGGGTCCCCACCACCGTGACAGGTGCCGGATCTCGGTGAACGCCTCGAACACCAGCTCTGGTGGGGCGTCGATGACCCGGGAGATGACGATCTCGCGGTCCGCCGTCGCGGAAGGCGCCGGCGCTCCCCGTCCCGTTGCGCTCATCGGTTACTCCTCCTGCCTTGCCTGCTTCAGGTCCTGCACGTACGCGTCCAGCCGGTCGAAGCTCTCGTTCCAGAACCGCTCGAACCCGCCGGTCCACTCATGGATCGGCCGCAGCCCGCGGGCGTCGAGGCCGTACAGGCGCTGCTTGCCCGCCCTGCGGTCCCGTACCAGCCCGACCTCCCGGAGCACCCGCAGGTGTTTGGACGCCCCCGGCTGGGTCATTCCCAGCTCGCGGGCCAACTCGGTCACCGGCCGCTCACCCGTCCGCAGCAGCACCAGGATCTCCCGGCGCTGCGGCTCGGCGATCGCGTTGAAGACGTCCGACGTCGTCGCTGCTCGTGCCATGTGCGCCATCATATGCCCATATAGGCATGCGTCAAGCCGGCGGGCGGGCGTCGAACCGCCTGAGCCGACGGAGTGACTCTTCGAGCGCTTGGACCGTCGGCACGGCGTTGATTCTGGAAACGTCGGCCCGGCGGCTTTCAGAGGGGTCGTGCGGGGGTGACCGCATGGCAGTGGACGACCAGGTCGAACCACTGCCGGACGGTGCCACCGGTGGCGTAGGAGTCGTAGGGCGGTTCAGGGGTCTCGGTGGCGAGACCGCGCGTGGCGACCGGAGACCGCAGCCATTCGCGCACCTGATGACGGGTGTCAGGTCACCAGGTCGGCCACCGCTTCGGCGTTCCTGTTGCGCCGCAGCGCCCCTACCGCCGCCCCGGCGGCGAGGACGATGAACGGCAGCGCCACCAGGATCCAGCCGAGCGTCGACAGGCCCCATGACCGGGTCGCGGGGTCGACGCCCTCGGCCGCGGTCCCGGCCAGCAGGCCGAAGCGGGACACGAGGAGGTACATCCCGGCCACGAGGCCGACGATGGCGACGATGGGCGCGACCAGGGTGCTCCACACGCGGCCGGCGCCGGTGCCGCCGGTGTCGGGCTGGCGGCGGAAGTACGCGATCACGGCGATGGACACGAGGACCTCCACCAGCACGATCGCCAGTACCGCCAGGGCGCTGAACCAGGAGAACATGTGCAGCACCGGGTCCCGGTCGGTGATCCGGAACAGCAGGACGACGACCAGCGATGTCGCCGCGACCGCGGCGGTGCCGAACACCGGTGCGCCGCGCCGGTTGACCCGGCCGAGGACGGCGGGCAGCACGCCGGCGCGGGCCATCGAGAAGACGTAGCGCGCCGCGCTGTTCTGGAAGGCGAGCAGTCCGGCGAAGAGGCTGGACAGGACGAGCCAGCTCATCACCGTCGCCAGCCAGCCGCCGACGTACTCGGTGGCGACGCCGAAGATGACCGCCGCGGGGTCGGCCAGCGGGGTCCCGTCCACGGCCGAGATCTCGGCGACGTGGTCGCGGACGGCGTCGCTGCCGAGGCCGCTGACCACCGCCCAGGAGGTGAACGCGAACAGCACCGCGATCAGGGAGACGGCGATGTAGGTCGCGATGGGGACGCTGCGCTTGGGGTCCCGGCTCTCCTCGCCGTAGATGGCGGTCGCCTCGAAGCCGATGCAGGAGGCGAAGGCGAAGGTGAGCGCGATGCCCGCCGAGCCGGCGAAGCCGCCCTCGAAGACGCTGCCGGGTGCGAAGGAGGAGCCGAGCGACATGCCGTCCGGCCCGCCGCCGTGGAGCAGGACCGCCACGGCCAGGATCGCGAGCGACAGCACTTCGAGCAGCATCAGCAGGCCCAGCACCTTGGCTCCGACGTCCACGCTGAGCGCGGACATGCCGAGCACCAGGGCCCAGGCGATCAGGGCCCACACCCACCACGCCAGGCCGATGCCCAGCTCGGCGTCCATGTGGCCGGCCATGACGGCGCCGAAGAACCCGAAGACGGCGAGCTGGATCGTCAGGTAGGCGAGCAGGGAGACGAAGGCGGACGCCACGCCCGGGACGACGCCGAGCCCTCGCCCGACGTAGGCGAAGAACGCCCCGGTGTTGGTCACCCGGTGGCTCATCGCGGAGTACCCGACGCTGAAGACGAGCAGGACGAGGCCCACGACGAGGTAGGCGCCGGGCACGCCCGCGCCGTTGCCGAGGACGATGGCGATGGGGACGGCCCCGGTCATGCCGACCAGGGGGGCGGCCGCGGCGACGACGAAGAACACGATGCCCGCGATCCCGAGCTTGTTCCTCGCGAGGCGGCTCCCGCCTCCGTCAATCGGGTCGGCGTGCCGCAGACCCGTTCCGCTCTGCTCGGTCATACCCCTCACAGTCCTTTCGATCGGCCGCGCACGGCTATGCGTGACGGGGATCATACGGGGCCAAACGACTTTTGCAAATACCTCGTCCGCCCGCGATCGGATATTGTTTGGGGGCAAATGGGTTCCGCGCGGTGGACGGAGGGCGCATGCGGGCGCTGGTGATCGAGCACGACGCCTTCTCCCCGATCGGGCCGGTCGGAGACCGCCTCGTCCAGCACGGGTTCGAGGTCGCGGAACTGGTCGTCGTGCCGCCCGAACGGCACCTGGACCCCGGCGTGGAGATCACCTTCCCCGACCCGTCCGGATGGGACCTCGTCGTGACGATGGGCGCGCCGTGGTCGGTGGACGACGAGGCGGCGATCGGGAGCTGGATCGCCGACGAGCTCGCCATGCTGCGCAAGGCGCAGGGCATCGGCGTGCCCGTCCTCGGGATCTGCTTCGGTGGCCAGGCACTGGCGGCGGCGCTCGGCGGCGGGGTCGAACGCGCGCCGCGTCCCGAGATCGGATGGGGCGGGGTCGAGACGGCGGAGCCCTCGCTCGTCGGGCCCGGGCCGTGGTTCCAGTACCACTACGACCGCTGGATCATGCCGCCGGGCGGCGTCGAGATCGCCCGCAACGAGGTGGCGCCGCAGGCGTTCCGGATCGGGCGCAGCCTCGGCGTCCAGTTCCACCCAGAGATCACCGTGCGCGAGCTGGAATCGTGGCTCGCGAACGGCGGAGAGAAGGACATGCGGCGGCTTGGCCTCGACCCCGGATCGGTGCTCGACCAGACCCGGGCGCTGGCTCCCGCCGCCGAGCGCCGCGCCCACCGCTTCATGGACGCCTTCCTACGCCACGCCGGCCTCCTGTGAGCCGGCCTCCGCACCGCCGGACGCCCGTACGAGGGCGTTGAAGAGGCCCTGCTGGGCCGGGTCACGGGCCGCCGTGTCCTCCGGATGCCACTGGACACCGAGGAACCATCCCGCCGCACCGGGGAGTTCCATGGCCTCGATCGTGCCGTCGGCCGCCCGCGCGGCGACGACCAGCCCGGCACCGGGCGTGTCCAGACCCTGGTGGTGGTAGCAGGAGACGGCCGGGCGCCGGTCTTCGATCGTCTTGTGCAGCAGCGAGCCGTCCTCGACGGTGACCCGGTGCATGAGATGCCGGTGGTCGGGCTCCATGTGCTGGTGCAGCGTCCCGCCCGTCACCACGTTGACGACCTGGAGGCCCCGGCAGATCGCCAGCAGCGGCAGCCCGGCGGCGAGCGTGTGCCGGGCGACGGCCAGGTCGAACGCGTCCTGCTCCTCGTCCACGTCGTACAGGGCCTCGTGCTCGTCGGCCGCGCCGTAGTGGCGCGGGTGCAGGTCGCCGCCACCCGGCAGCAGGACGCCGTCGCAGCGGGCCAGCCGCCCGGCGACGTGCGCCGGATCGGCCGGATGCATGATGAAGGGCTCGCCGCCGCCGCGCCAGACCGCCTCGACCAGCGCGCGGGCCGCGACCTCGGCCGCGTGGCGCAGCGCCGAGGCGCCCGCCGAGAAACGGGCCGGGACGGCGATCAGCGGACGCGCGCTCACAGCGCGATCCAGGTGGTCTTGAGGTCGAGGTACTTGTCCAGGGCGTGCAGGGACTTGTCACGGCCGTTGCCGGACCGCTTGACGCCCCCGAACGGGACGCTCATATCGCCTTCCTCGTAGCAGTTGACCCACACGGTGCCGGCCCGGAGCGCACGGGACACGCGGTGCGCGGTCGACAGGTCCGAGGTCCAGAGCGCGGCGGCCAGGCCGTAGTCGGTGTCGTTGGCCAGCCGCACGGCCTCGCCGACGTCGTCGAACTCCAGCACGGCCAGCACCGGGCCGAAGATCTCCTCCCGCGCGATCCGCATGCCGGGCTTCACCTGATCGAAGACGGACGGGCGTACGTAGTACCCGTCCCCGTCGGGCGGGGAGCCGCCCGCGCGCAGGCGGGCGCCTTCGGCGTCACCGGCCTGCACATACGACAGGACACGGTCGCGCTGGCGGGCCGAGACCAGGGGACCCATCTGGGTGGCGGGGTCCAGCGGGTCTCCGACGGCCAGGGACCGCGCGCGGGCGACGATCCGGTCGAGCACCCGGTCGGCCACCGAGCGGTGGACGAGCAGCCGGGACGGGGCGGTGCACATCTCGCCGGCGTTGAAGAAGATCCCCCAGGCGGCGGTGTCCGCGGCGGCGTCCAGGTCGGGGGCGTCCGGCAGGATGATGTTGGGCGACTTGCCGCCCAGTTCCAGCCAGACCCGCTTGAGGTTGGAGCCGGCCGCGTACCGCAGGAAGTGGCGGCCGACCTCGGTGGAGCCGGTGAAGGCGATGACGTCGACGCCGGGATGCTCGCCCAGCGCCCGCCCGGTGATCTCCCCGCGCCCGTTGACGACGTTGAACACCCCGTCCGGCAGCCCCGCCTCGGCGGCCAGCGCGGCCAGGTGCAGGGCCGACAGCGGTGACTCCTCGGCGGGTTTGAGCACCGTCGTGCAGCCCGCCGCGAGCGCGGGCGCGATCTTCCAGGCGGCCATGGTGAGGGGGAAGTTCCACGGGACGACGGCGCCGACCACGCCCACCGGCTCGCGGGTGACCAGGGCGAGGGACCCGGCGTCGGTGCGGGGCGACTCGTCGACGAGCTTGTCGGCGGTCTCGGCGTACCAGCGCAGGCAGCCGAGCAGGGCGCGCACTTCGATGCCGTCCGCCTCGGTGACCGGTTTGCCCATCTCCAGGGAGACCAGCAGGGCCAGGGTCCGGCGGTCGCGCTCGGCGAGGTCGGCCAGCCGCAGGAGAGCGGCCTTGCGGTCGGCGGGGGCGAGCCGGGGCCAGGGCCCCTCGTCGAAGGCGTGCCGGGCCGCGGCCACCGCGCGGTCCACGTCCGCGGTCCCGGCGGCGGCCACCTCGGCGACCGTGCGGCCGTCCCGTGGCGAGACGACCGGGAACGTGGCGCCGTCACGGCTCGGCACGAAGGCGCCGCCGATGTGGTGGCCGGTGTGCGGGCTGAGCCGGGCGGCCCGCGTGCGCCACTCCTCGTACCGGACGTCGGTCATGGGCTCTCCGTTCAGCGGGTCGGAAGTCGGGCATCGTCAGCCGAGGAGGGCGTCGGTGCGCCTGACGACCTCGCGGCAGAAGGCGGCGACGCCGTCCGGGTCGTCGATGAACTGCGACGGCTTGATGCAGAAGGTGGTGAATCCCTGGGCGAGCTGCTCCGGAACGCTCTCCAGCGCGGGCGCGAGCGGAGCGCAGGAGCGGTCGTCCGGGAAGGTGGGGCGGGTCCCGCCGATCATTTCCAGGCCGGTCGCGTCGCGTCCCGCGCCGGCCATGGCCGTCCGCAGGCGCGCGAGTTCCTCGCGGGTGGGCCTGCCGAGCGGATGGAAGCCGTGCCCGTACCGCACCAGGCGGTCGAGGAGCCGGTCGTGCAGCCGTTGCCCCCCGAACCACATGCGTGGGCCGTCGGGCCGGTGGGCGCGCGGCTCGAAGTACACGTCCTCGAAGCCGTAGTGCCGCCCTCGGTAGGAGACCGGGGACCCCTGCCAGAGCAGGCTCCAGATCTCCAGTTGCTCGTCCAGGAGGGCGCCCCGCTTTCCGAACGGCACGCCCAGGGCGGCGTACTCGTCGCGGCTCCAGCTCACGGTGGGCTGCACCACCAGGCGTCCTTCGGAGAGCAGGTCGAGCGTGCCGAGGTCGCGTGCGAGCGCGAGGGGGTGCCGGAGCGGGGCGAGCACCGCCGCCGCGGCGAGCCGCAGCCGGGACGTCACCGAGGCGATCGCCGCGAGGAGCATCAGCGAGGACGGCCATGGCGTGCGGGGATCCTGGTTGCCCGGCAGCGCGTACTCCCGCGGGTTTCCCATGATGCCGCCGGCGCCGGCGCCGGCGTCCGGGCCGAGGACGATGTGCTCGCTGACCATGACGGCGTCGAAGCCGGCGTCCTCGGCCTCCCGCGCCCAGCGGACCAGGGCGGGCAGGTCCCGCCCGGCGGTCATCGTCCAGTTCTCGCTGAGCACGAGCACGAAGCGCGGAGGCTGCACTCCCCGTCCCCTCTCCAGGCGCCGATCTCCCGGTGACCTAGAATGTTCGGGCTCAAACGAACTGTCAAGCGGGGCCGCGCGAAGTTGACCGGGCGGGTCCGGCTCTCCTATTTTATTTGGGACCAAACGAACTGGAGGTGCCGCTATGGCAGATGTCGCGGGCGTCACCGTCGACACCGGCCACTGGATCGGCGGCGAACGGGTCGGCTCGGCCGCCGCGTTCACCGATGTCTCGCCCATCGGCGAGCAGCCCCTCGCCGAGGTCGCCCGGGGCGGGGCCGCCGAGGCGGACGCCGCCGTGACCGCCGCCTCCCGGGCGTTCCCCGGCTGGGCCCGCACGAGCCGGGAGGACCGGGCGCGGATCCTGCACGCGATCGCCGACGGCGTCGACAAGCGCGTCGAGGAACTCGCCCGGGTCGAGACGGCCGACAACGGGGCGCTCATCCGCTCCCACCGGCGCGGCGTGATGCCGCGCGTGGCGCACAACTTCCGGTTCTTCGCCGACCGCCTGCTGCGGCTCGGCCACGACGACTTCGAGACCCGGGGCCACCGCAACCACGTCGCCTGGGACCCGGCCGGGGTCTGCGCGCTGATCACCCCGTGGAACGCGCCGCTCATGCTGGCCACCTGGAAGGTCGCCCCCGCGCTGGCGGCGGGGAACACCGTCGTGCTCAAACCCGCCGAATGGTCCCCGCTCACCGCGTCCCTGCTCGCCGACGTCGCCGCCGAGGCCGGACTTCCCGACGGCGTCCTCAACGTCGTGCAGGGGCTGGGAACCGAGGCGGGCGCCGCCCTCGTCGCCAACCCGGAGGTGCGCAGGATCAGCTTCACCGGGTCGGTGGCCACCGCGCGGGACATCGCCGCCGCCGCGGCGCCCAACCTCACCCCGCTGTCGCTGGAACTCGGCGGCAAGTCCCCGCTGCTGGTGTTCGCCGACGCGGACCTGGACCTCGCCGTGGACCTGGCCGTGGAGCAGTACGACAACGCCGGGCAGGTCTGCCTGGCCGCGACGAGGCTGCTGGTCGAGGCGTCCGTCGCGGACGAGTTCACCGAGCGTTTCCTCGCCCGGGCGGGACGGCTCGTCCAGGGCGACCCCCGCGAGGAGGGCACCGACATCGGGCCGCAGATCCACCGCCGGCACTTCGAGCGCGTGGACGGATTCGTGCGCCGCGCGGCCGGCGACGGCGCGCGGGCGCTGATCGGCGGCGGCCCCAACACCGATCTCGGCGGCCTCTACTACCGGCCCACGCTGTTCACCGGCGTCCCCGAGGGCGCGGAGATCCTGACCGAGGAGGTCTTCGGTCCCGTCCTGACCCTGCAGACGTTCGAGACCGAGGAGCAGGCCGTCGCGATGGCCAACGGCACCCGTTTCGGCCTCGCCGCCACCGTCGCCACCGGGGACCCCGGGCGCGCGGCGCGCGTCTCCGAGCGCCTGGTCGCCGGGACGGTGTGGGTCAACTGCTTCTTCGTCCGCGACCTGCGGGCACCCTTCGGCGGGTCCCGCGAGTCCGGCGTCGGGCGCGAGGGCGGCGACTGGAGCTTCGACTTCTACTGCGATCTGAAGAACACGGTGATGGCCCCATGGGCGAAGTAGTCGGCGCGGGGCTGCTGGCCCACGTCCCCACGATCGTGCTGCCGGAGGTCACTCGCCGCGAGCTCAACGACGGCGACGACTCCACCCTGGTCGACGGCCTGAGGCGGCTGCGGACCGACGTGTTCGACCGGGTGGACGACTACGACACCGTCGTCGTCCTGGACTCCCACTGGGCGACCACGGTCGAGTTCGTGACCACGGCGCACGACCGGCGGGCCGGGCTGTACACCTCCGAGGAACTGCCGCGCGGCATGTGCCGCATGCCCTACGACTTCCCGGGGGATCCCGAGCTGGCCAGGGCCGTCGCGCGCCACGCCGACGAGCACGGCACCTGGATCACGCCGATCGACGACCCGTACCTGCCGATCTACTACGCCACCGTCAACCTCTGGACGTACCTGGGCGTGCGCGACGATCCGTACCTGGAGCTGCCGGGCAAGCGGTGGATGTCGATCGGCGTGTGCCAGACCGCCGACACCGAGGACTTCCTGCGCCTCGGCCGGGCACTGCGCGACGGGATCGCGACCACCGACCGGCGGGTCCTGCTCGTCGCCTCGGGCGCGCTGTCGCACACGTTCTGGCCGCTGCGGCAGATCCGCGACCACGAGGCGGCCGACCCGTCGCACATCTTCACCCCCGAGGCCCGCGCCGCCGACGAGGAGCGGATCGCGTGGCTGACGCGCGGCGACCACGCCCGCGTCCTCGACACGATGCCGGAGTTCCTGCGCTTCAGGCCGGAGGCCCGGTTCGGCCACTACCTGATGATGGCCGGCGCCCTGGGCGGGCGGGCCTGCACCGCCCCGGGCCGCCTGTACAGCGATTACGAGAACTCCGTCGGAACCGGCCAGGTGCACATCTGGTTCGACCGGCCCGAGAACGGATGGACCGCCTGATGCCCGAGCCCTCGACCGAGTACCGCAGGATCCTGCTGGACGGCGCCGACGTCCAGGTCGTCCGGGACGGCGACGACCTGGTCAGCGCGGACGGCCGCCGGGTGCGCGCCGAGGACGCCGTCCACCTGCCGCCGTGCAGGCCGACCAAGGTCGTCGCGGTACACCTCAACCACCGCAGCCGCGTGACGGAGTTCCGGGCCCGGCTGCCCGCCGCGCCGACCTACTTCCACAAGCCGGTCTCGGCGCTGAACGCCCACGGCGGCGCGGTCGTCCGCCCGGAACGGTGCAGGTACCTCAACTACGAGGGCGAGATCGCGATCGTCATCGGCCGGACGTGCCGCAACATCGCCCCCGCGGACGCGGGCGTCCACATCGCCGGCTACACCGTCGCCAACGACTACGGCCTGCACGACTTCCGCGACACCGACGCCGGCTCGATGCTGCGGGTCAAGGGCTCCGACACGCTCTGCCCGCTCGGCCCCGGCCTGGTCACCGGCTGGGACTTCCGCGGCAAGTACCTGCGGACCTACGTCAACGGCGAGCTGGTCCAGGACGGCGGCACCGACGAGATGGAGTGGGACATGCACTACCTCGTCGCCGACATCGCCCGCACCATCACCCTCTACCCCGGGGACGTGCTGCTGTCGGGCACACCCGCCAACTCACGTCCCGTGCAGCCGGGAGACGTGGTCGAGGTGGAGGCCGAGGGCCTCGGACGGCTGCGCAACCACATCGTCGCCGGTCCCGTCCCCGTCAGGGACGACGTCGGCGCGCAGCCCACCGAGTCCGAAGAGGTCGTGTCCACTGCGTTCGGCGGTGACTGGGAGTTCCGCGGCGTCCGCGCCCCGAGGAGGTAGCGACATGAAGGTCATCGTCGATATGGACAAGTGCCAGGACCACGGGCAGTGCGTGTTCGCAGCCCCCGAGGTCTTCCGCCTCAACGACGAGGGGCACCTGGAGTACGAGAGCGCGCCCGACGACTCCCTGCGCGACGAGGTGGAGGAGGCGGCCGACGTCTGCCCGCTCCAGGCCATCACGATCGAGGACTAGACGGTGCCCGGCGAAGCGGGTGGACGAATCGTCGTGGTCGGCGCGTCCCTCGGCGGCCTGCGGGCCGCCGAGCAACTGCGCGCCCTCGGGCACACCGGCGAACTCCTCGTCATCGGCGACGAGGCGCACCCGCCCTACAACCGGCCGCCCCTGTCCAAGGAGGCCCTCGCCGCCGGGGTCACCTTCGAGCGGGTGGCGTTCCGGATGCGGGCCGCCACCGCCGACGTCGACTGGCGCCTCGGGACGGCCGTCACCGGAGCGGACCTCACCGCGCGGGTCGTCCGGCCGGCCGACGGCACGGAGGTGCCCTACGACGGCCTGGTGATCGCGACGGGACTGCGGCCACGGCGCCTGGACGTCCCCGGGGCCGGCCCGCCGCGGCATGTCGTGCGGACCCTGGACGACGCCGCCGCCCTGCGCGAGCGCCTGCGCCCGGGGGCGCGGGTGACCGTGGTCGGGGCGGGCTTCATCGGGTGCGAGGTCGCCGCGACCGCCCGCACGCTCGGCGCGGACGTCACCGTGGTCGCCCCGGAGAGCGAGCCGATGCTCCGGCCGCTCGGTCCCGATCTCGGAGCCGAGCTTCGCCGTCGCCACGAGGAGCGGGGGGTGCGGTTCCTGCTCGGCCGCACGGTCGCCCGGTTCACCGGGTCCGGGCTGGAACTGTCGGACGGCTCGGCGGTGCGCGCCGAGGTCGTCGTCGAGGCGGTCGGGTCGGTGCCGTGCGTGGAATGGCTGGAGGGCAACGGGCTCGACCTGTCGGACGGTGTCCTGTGCGACGGCGGGCTTCGGGTCGAGGGACGCCCCGACGTCGTGGCCGTCGGCGACATCGCCCGGTTCCCCAATGCCCGGTATGACGACGTCCCCCGGCGGGTGGAGCACTGGAGCATCCCCACCGACACCGCCAAGCGCGCGGCGCGTGCCCTGCTCGGGCAGGACGAGGGGCCCTTCATGCCGCTGCCTTCGTTCTGGAGCGACCAGTACGACATGCGGCTGCAGTCGTTCGGCGCCCCGGCCCTCGGCGGTGACGACATCCGCGTGCTGGAGGGCGACCTCGGCGGCGAAGCGGTGGTCGGATACCACCGAGACAGCGGACTGGTCGGCGTGGTGATGCTCGGCTGCACCCGCCGCCGGCCCCACTACCGGAAGCTGCTACTGGACGGCATCCAGGTCACCGCGTCCTGACAGAACGAACGTGCCCCCGATGCCGGATGCGGCATCGGGGGCACTTCGCGGTATGTTCGTCCAGCGTCGTCCCCGCGGACAGCAGCGCGTTGATCCGCAGGCCGAGGTTTCCTTCACGCGCCTTCCGCTCGTACAGGGCGAGCCGGCCGAGGCCGATTCCGGGATCGGTGACGCTCGTGATCCCCAGGCTGTGCAGGAGGTCGATCGCGCGGTCGAGGACGTCCGAGACCTCCTCGTCGGTGAACGGCGGAACGTGCGCACCGATGAGTTCGCGCGCCGTCTCGCGCAGCACGCCGGTCGGCTCGCCGTCCGCGTCCTTCTCGATCACTCCGCCGGTCGGCGGCACGGTGTCGCGGGTGATGCCGGCCATCCGCAGCACGGCGGAGTTCACCGCGACCGCGTGGGCGGAGAAGTCCCGGAGGACCACCGGGTGGTCACCGGACACGGGGTCGAGGTCGGTCCGGCGCGGGGGGCGGGGCAGCCGGTTGTCGTTCCAGCCCTGCCCGCGGATCCAGGCGCCGGGCGCCGCGTCCGCCGCCGCGGTGCGCACGGCCGCCACCACCTCCTCGATCGTCGCCTTGTCGACGTCGATGGTGAACGGCGGGTAGTCGAGCCCGAAGCCGCCGAGATGCAGGTGCGAGTCGTTGATGCCGGGCAGCACCGTGCCGCCGCCCGCGTCGATCGTCTGCGTGCCGCGGCCCGCGAACCGGCGCATGTCCCTGTCGCGCCCGGCGCCGACCACGACGCCGTCGCGGATCGCGATCGCGTCGGCCGTGCGGAAGTGCTCGTCCATGATCAGGACCTTGCCGTTGCGGATGATCAGGTCGGCGGGCCCCCGTCCCCGCTCCCGGGGGGCGGCCGCCGCGGCCTCGGCGGGCAGGGATCCGGCGATCGCGATACCGGCCGCCGCGGCGGCCGATCCCTGCAGGAACCTACGTCGGTCGGCTCTGTTTCCCATCTACAGGCTCCGTTTCATGAGCGGCGCGCTCCGGCGGTCCTTGAATGTTCGGCCCCAAACGACATTCAGAATGTTCGGGCTCAAACGATCTGTCAAGGGTGCCGGAGCGGAGGCGGGGCCGGGGGAAGCGCCGTGCGGGAGGGCGTCAGCCGCGGGCG
>NZ_SMLC01000174.1 GCF_004349245.1 Actinomadura sp. 6K520
GGTGGGTGTCGGACCAGGCCGCGAGGGTGGTGGGGGTCGTGGTCAGCAGGTCGCGCGGTTGTTCGGGGACCAGATCCCGTGTCCCGGCGGTCATGCCGACGATGCCTTCCACCGCGCTTGGGACAAGGCCCGCCGAGGTCAGGGCGGCGCGCACATCGTCGTCGCCCACCGCCTGGAGCCGGACCCGCCGGCCCAGCGTCTCGGTGAGGATCTCCGCGACCCCCTGATAGGTGAGGTCTTCCGGGCCGTGGACGGCCTGCACATTGCGGCCCTTCCACCCCTCGTTCAGCAGGCGCGCGGCGACGACGTCACCGATGTCGCGCGGGTCGACCCACGGCAGGGGCGCGTCGGGACGGGCCGACGTGGTCAGCACGCCGCCGGCCAGTCCGTCCAGGTCCATCAGCAGGTTTGTGAAGAAGTAGCCGCAGCGCAGGTGCAGCGTGTCGGCCCCGGTCGCGTCCAGGCGCTCCTCGATGCGGGCCAGCCCGTCGATGTGGCCCGCTCCCCCGCGCCTCTCGGCGCCGACGCTGCTCAGCAGCACCACCCGCTGGACATCACCCGACCGAGCGGCGTCGACCACGCCGGACGCCGTCCGCTCGGAGGTCTCGATCGGGTTCTCGGCCGTGTGCGGGGTCGGGTCGACCCAGAAGACCGTCCTTGCGCCGGCCACCGCCTCGCGGACGAACGCGGCGTCGGTCAGGTCGCCGCGCCGGACGTCGACAAGCTCGCGGGTCGCCGCGTCCAGCCGGGCCGGGTCACGGACCAGGACCCGCGGGCGGACGCCGGCCTGCAGCAGCAGCCGGACCACGCGCGATCCGACGTTCCCGGTCGGGGTGGTGACGACGATGGTCATCTCGATGCCCTCCTGACGTCTGTGTCGTTGCTCCGCACGCTAGACACGAACGCGGCCAGATCCTGGCCGCGATCACCTCCGAGGGACCGCGTTCGATGTGACCTCCGTCGCATGCCGTCCCTCCGGGGGACGTGGCGGTGGCGCATCACCGCAGGTCATGAAACCTCGGCGGCCCCCACGAGGGAAACATGAGGCTTGATCTACGAAATCCTGCAGTGATCAAGGTAGATTTTCGTGCGAGACCCGGGTAGTGTTCCAGCCATCGAAGAAAGAAGAGTCTGTGAGTCGCGGCAGAGGACGAACTGCCCGAGCAGATGGATGACGCGGACCGGGCGTGCCGGGGCCAACGCAGTGGAAGGGGCTCCGGCAGACGGTCCGCCACCCGGGGGCCAACGGGCCACCGGAGGCAAGAGAACAGAAGTAGCAGGATCAGTAGGGAAGTCGAAGAAAGGAGAGATCGGCGCCATCGGGATCGCCCGTCGCAGGCTCCAGTCACGCCGCGCGGGTACCGCAGCCCCATATGTTGCACGGTGGTCTGCGGTCACGCATCCGCGATCCCAGCTGTCCCCGCCCGTCCGGGCGGAAGACGAGAAAGACCGGCCGGACGGCCGGGTAGATGGTGTTGTCCCTCTGGGCCCCGGCGCCGCAGTCAGGCGCCGGGGCCCCTGTCGTCGGCTTCCGTGGCAGTACGGAAGGTTTCGTGAACGGAACTCAGTCGATTCACACCGACGACCAGCTGCGGCTCGAGCCGCAGGACGGCTCCGACGACAGACTTGAGGACAAGTTCGAGGACGAGGACTACCCCGCCTACAGCATGGGCCGGGCCGCGGAGATGCTGGGCGTCACCCCGGCGTTCCTGCGCAGCCTGGACACGGCGCGGCTGATCGTCCCGCAGCGCTCCTCCGGCGGGCACCGCCGCTACTCGCGCTACCAGCTCCGCCTGGCCCAGCGCGCCCGCGACCTGGTCGACCAGGGCACCGCGCTGGACGCGGCCTGCCGCATCATCATCCTCGAAGACCAACTGGCCGAGGCCCAACGCATCAACGCCCAACTCCGAAGGGACCGCACCCCCCAGAACCCGCCGAAGTAAACGCGACACCCGTCCCGCCCGGGCAAGAAACCCGGAGGCGGATTCGCGCGTGCAGGACACGTGACGAGTCTCCCGCACGTGTCCCGGCCGGCACATTGCCCCCCGGTGCGCCCAGGGGTGGTGTGGACGCGGGTGAGCCGGTCAGCCGCAGGCCGTCAGCCGGGTGGAGACGCGCGCCAGCTCAGCCCGCCGATGCCTCGGAACGACCTCGTCCACCGTCCGGTCGGCCGTGAGCAACGCATTGAAGAACGTAGCGGCACGCGCCACCTCCACGCCGGCTACTTGGGGCGGGCCGCTTCGAGCCGCGTGCTAGGTCGCCTGTGTGAGGCCCGAGAAGTCTCGGGGGGCTGCTGAGTTGCGGTCGGTGGGGCGGTTGCCTAGGGAGAGCTGAGGCCATTGGCCGGCCAGTTCCTGGCGGCTGCGTTCGCTCCAGGCTCGGGCTTCGTCGCTGCGCGTCTTGTAGAAGTTCAGGGCGTAGCCGCCGGTGTGGACGCGGAGGAGGGTGAAGCCGCCCGGGTATTCCTTCACCGCGCCGATCTCCTGCTGGACGAGCCGGGGTGCCAGGGGGAATACCGAGCGCTGGTTTCGGTGGGTGTGGCCCGCGTGGTGCAGGAAGACGCCGGGGGTCCGGTTGTAGGCCGTGAGGATTCTCAGGGACTGCGCCGCGTCCATGGAGCGTGTGCCGGTCACGGCGAGTGGGTCGTTCTCCACGAAGAGGGGGTGGTGGCCGAAGACGAGGGTGGGGCGGTCCGGGTCTTTCCTGAGTTCGGCCTCGAACCAGGCTTCCTGGGCCGGGGACAGTCCGCCGGCGTCGCCGCCGTTGCCGGGCTTGTCGTAGGTGTCCAGGCCGATGACGCGCAGGCCGTTGAGGTTCTGGGCGAAGTACGTTTCGCCGGAGGAGGAGAACGCGTCCTTGTAGCAGTCGTTCCCCTGGTGCTCGCCCGGGGTGCAGGACGCGTAGCGCTCCCCCGAATGGGCCCGGTCGTGGTTTCCGCGGGCCACCAGGTAGTCGCTGCCCAGGGTGCCGAATGTGTCGAGGATGCCTTTCGCGCTCGCGAGGTCGGCGGGTGCCGCCTCGCTCGTTATGTCGCCGGCCGCCAGAAGGTATCGCGCGCCCCGGGCTTCGGCGTCGGCGACGAGGGCCTGCGCCATGACTTCCGGATAGGGCGGGTGGCCGGGGAGTTGCTCGATGCCCTTGATCCAGGGAAGTTGGCCGACCAGGCCCGCGACCGTCTCACCGAGATGGAGGTCGTTGCACAGGGCGATCGAGAAGAGGTGACGGCCCGGGGGCGGCTGCGGGGTCGTGAAGGCGAAGACGTCCCCGTGCGGGGTGCCCGCCGACTGGCCGAAGGCGAGGAATGTGGCGGTGGCGGCCCGGCCCCTTGAGAGGGCCTTGTAGTAATACGTCCGGCCCGGTTCGAGATCGGTGAGCTCCACGTAGTGGTACGGGGTTCCCGAAGGTCCGTGGGCCGAGCGCGTCAGGCGGGACGGGTGCGTGCCGTAGACGACCTGGGCGTCCGACGGGGCGGGCCTCATGCGGCCCAGGCCGTCGTCCGTCCCGGGGACGCCGGTGTACCAGGTGAGGACGGCCGACGTCTCGGTGACGGTGACCAGCTCCAGGTTCACCGGCCGGACGTTGTCGGCCGCGCGGGCGGACGTCCCGTCGAGGGCGGGCACGAGAGAGGCGCTCGCGACGACGGCGCTCCAGCGGATGAGGTCGCGGCGGCTGGGCCGGCAGCAGATCATGGCCGTTACGGTGGCACCGGCGCGGCCCGGCGGCCAGACCCAAAGGACGGCCGCCGGGAACGGAGCACCATCGCGGATCAGCCCATGACGGCCTTGAGGCGCTCCGCGCGGAGCCGCCCCGCCCACGAGTCGTCCAGCGGCGCCGGCTCGGTGCCGGTGGCCCAGCGCAGCAGCAGGTCCGCGAGGCCGGGGTTGCGGACCAGCGCCGGGCCGTGCATGTAGGTGCCGAGGACGCGCCCGCTGTAGGCGCCCTCGAACCCGTCGCCGTTGCCGATGCCGTGCACGACCTTCGCGAACGGCAGGGCGTTCGGCCCGAGCCGCGTGACGCCCTGGTGGTTCTCGAAGCCGGTGATGCGGGGGACGTTCAGGTCGGCCGCGACATCGCCGACGATCTCCCCGACTGCGCGCTGCTCCCCGCGGCCGGAGCTGATGTCGAGGAGGCCGAGGCCGGGCAGCGGCTGGCCCTCCTCGCCGCCGAACTCGCGGCCGAGGATCTGGTAGCCCGCGCACACGCCGAACACCACGGCACCCGACTCCACGGCCCGCGCCAGGCCGCCGTCGTTGCCGAGGCGCTGCGCGGCGAGGATCTGCGGACGGTCCTCGCCGCCGCCGAGCAGGTAGATGTCGCCGTCGGCGGGGACGGGCTCGTCCGAACGCAGATGCACGGTCTCGGTCGGGATTCCGCGCAGGGCGGCGCGGCGCTCCAGGACGATCGTGTTGCCCTGGTCGCCGTAGGTGCTGAGCAGGTCCGGGTAGATCCAGACGATCTTGATCCGGTCAGGGGCGTTGCGGCTAGACGACACGGCCGTACCTCGTTCGGATGTTCTGGAAGGCGGTGTAGTTGGCGATCACGTCCAGGTGCCCGGGGGGAACGGCCATGACCGCCTGGTCGATGTCGTCCACGAGCGTGAACGGCACCTCGGCGGCCTCCAGGCGCGCGGCCAGGTCGATGCGGCGCTCGCCGGCGACCCACACGGGGCGGCCCCGCAGGATGCGGTAGTCGACGTCCCACAGCCAGGACGTGTCCCGGCCGTCCGGGCCCTGCGCGTTGACCGACAGGGCGACGGGACCGGGCTTGGGCTGCAGGACGTCGAACGCCTCCAGCCAGCCGGCGGGGTTCTTCGACAGCAGCAGCCGGATCCGCCGCCCCTCGTGCTCGACCGTCGTGTAGCGGCCGGCGACGGACGTGACCTGCGACAGCAGCGGGAGGGCCTGCTCGGGCCGGACGCCGAAGTACGCGACGACGGCGAGCGCGACCAGGGCGTTCGAGCGGTTCGCGCGGCCGGGCAGGGACAGGCCCGTGAGCGGGAACGTCCGGCCGTCCGGGCCGGTGACCGTCTCCCCCTTCAGCGTCCACTCCGGGCGGGGACGGGCGAAGTGGCACTGGCGGCAGCGCCAGTCGCTGTCCTCGTCGGTGTCCTGGCGGTCGAGCGGGCCGCCGCACTCGGGGCAGCACCAGGAGTCCTCGCGCCAGTGCTGGCCCGCCGCGATCCACGTGACGCTCTTGGCGGTGGACGCCCCCCAGGTGACGAGCGGGTCGTCGCAGTTGGCGATGACGTGGCTGTGCGGGGACGCCTCCAGGGCGCGGCGCCACTTGCCGGCCAGCAGCCAGATCTCGGCGGCACGGTCCATCTGGTCGCGGCTGAGGTTCATCAGCGCGACGACGTTGGCGCCCGTCTCGGCGAGGACCATCGGGACGTATTTCTCGTCACACTCGAGAACGCCGTACCGGGCCGTGGGGGCCGCGGCGAGGGCGGACACGTGCCCGGTGGGCATGTTCGCGCCGAACGCGTTGGTGGCGACCTCGCCCAGCGGCGTCATCGCCGACGTGATCAGCCGGGTCGTCGTCGTCTTGCCGTTGGTGGCGCTGACGAGGACGAGCTTGCGGTCCTTGGCGAGCCTGGTCAGCAGTTCGGGATCGAGGCGGAGGCCGACCTTTCCGCCGATCACCGAGCCGTCTCCGCGGCCCGCCATACGGGACATCTTGGCGGCCGTACGACCGAGCGCGACGGCCAGCTGCGAACGCAGCGGAAGATCGCTCATGGACTCCGTCTTCTCTTAATTGCGCCGGGAAACCGCTCCGAGCCTAGTCGCTCGGCGCATCGCCCACGGCGCAACCGGCCACGCGCACCCGCGCGGTTCCGGGTGTCGCGCCCCCGAGACCGCATCATGTGATAAGCATCACAGACGGCGAGGTAAACCAGCGCGGCGAATCTTGACCAGTACCGACATGTCGTGATTCGGTGCGACCTCCGACTGCGGTGTGCCAGATTGCCATCCACGCGTCTAGATACGGCGTCACCCACTACTTTTGTCGGGAGCCCTGCTGGTTTGCGGGGGAGTGCGGCCCGCCCGGTCCGGCGGACGCGAGCGCAAGCGTGGACAAAGCGGCTATTAGGCGAGGTCTGAGCGATGCAGTGTCCGACGTGCGGCAACGACACGCCCGGGACCCTCGGGAAGTGTTCGCACTGCGAGGCACCGATCGACGTGTACTCGGTCGGCCCGGTCGCCCCGCTGGCGGCTCCCGTGGCGGACACCGCCGCGCCCGGCTCCGCGGACGCCCTCGGCGACCGGACGGTGATGGTGCCGCCCCCCACCCCCTCCTGGGCCGGCAACGCACAGCCGTCCGCGGCACCGGACTTCGCCGGCCCGTCCCGGACGGCGCCCGAACCCCCGGCCATGCCGGGCACCCCGTCCCATCCCGAGGCCGGAGCCCCACCCGGCGCCGGGGCCATACCCGGAGCCGGGCACATGCCCGGAGCCGGGCACATGCCCGAGGCCGAGCCATGGCCCGGGACCCCGTCCGGGACCCCGTCCGGGACCGGGGCGATGCCCGCGGTCGGGGGTGGTCTCATGTCCGGGGCCACCGCCATGCCCGGCGATCCTTCCGTGTCCGGATTCGGGGCGCCGCCCGGAGCCGGGGCGATGTCCGGGGGCGTCTTCGAGAGTGGCGCCACGTCCGCGACCGGGGGCTTCCCGCATGCGGGCTCCATGTCCGGTGCCGGGGGCGTCACCCCCGTCGGTGGCGTGCCGGAGGCTCCGGCCGGGCCTTCCGCGCAGCCGTCCTTCTCGGCGGAGCCGCCGGCGTCGTCGCGGCCGCCGCTGCGGTTGTCCGCCGAGCCGTCCGGCCCGCAGCCGGCCTCGCCGACCCCCACGCCGCCCGGGTCGCCGCTTCCGCCCGTCGACCCCGAGTCCACCGCGGCCTGGACGTTCAACCCCGACGAGGACGACGACGAGCCGGAGATCCCCATCCCGTCCGGCGGTCTCGGCGGGACGCACGCCGCGGAGCCCCCGCCCAACCCGTTCGGGCTGGAGCCGGAGGCGCCGCCCAAGGAGTCGATCGTCCCGGAGTCGTGGTTCGCGCAGCCGCGCAGGCCCGACGCCCCGGACGCCGACGCGACGCAGGTCTGGGGTGCGCAGCAGCCCGGCGCGGCGCCCCAGCAGCCGCCGACGATGCTCGACTCGGGCGCGACCCAGATCGCGCCCGGCCCGGGGATGCCGAACCCGGGCGGCCAGCCGCCGCCCATGGGTTTCGGCGGCGGCTTCGACCAGACCCGGCTGGACGCGGGCCCGCCCATGGGCGCCCCGATGGCCGCTCCCCCGCCGGTCATGGGCCAGGGCATGCCCATGGCTCCGATGGGCCAGGCGGGACCGGGCGGCCCCCCGTACGGCGGCTTCCCCCCGAGCCAGGGCGGGCGTCCGGGCGGCGGGACGAACAAGCCGCTCCTCGCCGCCGTCGCCGCCCTCGTGACGATCGCGGTGGGCAGCGTCGTCTTCGTCGTGTGGCCGTCCGGGGACGACTCGTCCGCGAACGCGAACTCCTCCGCGTCGGCATCGCCGTCCAACAAGCAGGTCGCGCAGAAGAACGCGATCCCGACGGAGACCAAGCAGCAGGCCGCGGTCGTCAACAAGATCCTGGACGACAGCGTCGCGACCCGCCGCGTCCTCGCCGGCGCGATCGGCCGGGCGGGCAAGTGCAAGACGCTGCCGCAGGCGATCCAGGGGTTCGAGACGGTCGCGCAGCGCCGCCAGAACCAGCTGGCCCGCACCCGGGGCCTCAAGGTCGACAAGCTCGCGAACGGTGAGCGGCTGCGCGGAAAGCTCAGCGAGGCCCTCACGGCGTCGCTGCAGGTCGACCAGGTCCTGCTGCGGTGGGCGCAGCAGAACCAGCGCAACTGCAGGGGCAAGCCCCGTCCGGCCGCGGCGAAGGTCCCGGGCCGCGCCGCCGTCGAGCGGCGCGCGACGACGGCCAAGCAGGAGTTCGTCGTCCTGTGGAACCCCGTCGCCAAGAAGACGGGCCAGCCGCAGCGCAGCTGGAAGCGGGTCTGACGATCGGTCACGACCCGGTTGCGACCCGGAGCCGCGCCGTCCGCGCCCCGTGACGGCGGAGTATCTTGTCACCGTTTGTACGTCACGGGGTAGGGGGCCTCATGCGGTGTCCGAACTGTGGAAGCGACACCAATCCGGCGTTGCCCCGCTGCACACGCTGCAGCGCACCGGTCAGCCAGGACGACGCGACGGCCCTTGATCCGCAGGGCGGCGGCGCGTCCGGCCACCAAGGTGAGCCGCTGCCGCCGCCGTGGTCTTCGCCGCGACAGCCGCCCGCCCAGTGGGGGGCTTCGCCCGACCAGCCGCCGCCCGGCGAATACACCACGCCTATGCCGCCGTCGGGCGAGACGTTCACGCAGCTCTCCCCCGAGCCGTGGGCGGAGCCCGCGATCTGGCAGCCGCCCGCGCCGCCGAAGAAGAGCCGGGCCCCGTACTTCCTCGCCGCGGCCGGGGCGGTGCTGCTGCTCGGGCTGGCCCTCGGGATCGTGTTCTGGCCGAGCGGATCGGACTCGTCCGCGCAGCCCACGGGCGGCG
Organism: Actinomadura sp. 6K520; assembly: GCF_004349245.1. Lineage (GTDB taxonomy): Bacteria > Actinomycetota > Actinomycetes > Streptosporangiales > Streptosporangiaceae > Spirillospora. Next base: position 8,553 of record NZ_SMLC01000174.1, read on the forward strand.
CCCCGGCCACGCAGGGGCAGGAGTCGGCGCCCACGACCGAGGACACCGGCGGCGGCGATGTCGAAGGGCAGGCCAAGGAGGTGGACGACCTCCTGGAGGAGATGGGCGGCACCCGCTCCGAACTCGGCGGCGTCGTGACCGCGGGCTGTCCCGCGTCCGGGATGCAGCGCATCCTCGACGCGCGGCAGACCCAGCTGGCGAAGGCCCGCGCCCTCGACGTCAGCGCGCTCGACAACGGCCCCGAGATGAAGGCCGCGCTGATCCGCGCGCTGGAGGCGTCGACCGAGTCGAACCAGCGCTACCTGGACACCGCGCCCGGCTGCCCGGCCGAGAGCGAGGTCGCGGACGTCAACCAGCGCGCGAGCAGCGCCAAGAGCGAGTTCCTCGGCTACTGGGCGCCCATCGCCGACGAGACCGGCCTGCCGTCCCGCGGCGAGAGCGACATCTAGCCGTCCGGCTCAGCCCGGCCCGGCTCAGCCGATCCCCGCGGTCACGGCGAGGCGCTGCACGGCCTCGGTCAGCACCGCCACCCCGGCGACCCGCCGCCCGAGCCGGGCGAGGGCGCCCTCCATGCGTTCGGTGTCGGCGTCGTCGGATTCGGCCTCCTCCCGGATGTCGGCGAGGTCGCGGCGGGCCCTGCCGGGCTCGTCGAGCTCCGCGGCGTGCGCCTCCAGCAGCCGCGCGACAGTCGCGAGCGCCTCGGCGACGTCCGGGGACGGCCCGGCGTTGATCTGCTGGTTCTGCGTGACGTTGTCGCCCGTGGCGATCTGCCCGGAGACGTTGGCGTTTCCGCCGATGCTGACGCCCCGCTCACCGTGCCCGGTCATGTGCCCTCCGCATTCGGTCATGGGTTGATGCCGCCCGGACCGCCGCCACCCGGCCTGCCGGCGCCCGGCCTGCCGCCGCTCTGCCGCTGGTCGACGCGGCCACCGGCGGCGACCTGCCCGTTCACGGTTCCGCCGGTCATGATGACGCCCTGGTTCATGATGACGCCGGCCTGCTCGCGGTAGGCGGACACGTCGACGCCGCATTCGGTCAGGTAGTCGAGCAGCGCCTCGTTGACGCGCCACTCGATCAGCTTCATGTACTTGTCGACGTCGATCTCCTGGACGAAGTCCCGGAAGTCGAAGTCCGCCGCCAGCTCCCGCACGCTGATCCGGGACCCGTAGTCGTGGACGAGTTCGGCGGCGGGGTCGGGGCCCACGTCCGTCGCGAGCGTCTCCCGCACGATGCGCCAGAGCGCCGCCGCGAGCCGGTACGGGGCGAGCAGCGGAGCGCTGAACACGCCGGGGAAGCCCATGACGAGCGTCTTGCCGAGCAGCTTCGCGCCGTCCCACGCGGGCAGCTCGTCCACGATCTTGAAGGCGGGGCGGACGGGCGGCAGCACGGTCGCGGCGAAGTGCCCGTACAGCATCCGCCCTTCCACGGCCAGGTGGACGAAGGCCGACAGCGCCGCCTCCTGGTCCTCGGCCGGGGCGACCACACCGCCGGACGGGGTGGAGATCGCCTGCCCCTGCGCGCCGATCGACACGCGCTGGAAGCAGCGGATGCCGGCCTGCGGGTGCCGGACGGCCGCCTCGATGGCCTCCCGGCTCGCCGTCGAGTAGGGGACGCGCCCCGACGGGTCGATCAGCGGGTGCCCGGAGTAGGTGGCGGAGGTGAGGCCGTCGACCGGGCGCGGGCGCTGCACGCACCGGCCGCGGGCCGCGACATGCCAGCCGGTGACGAGGCCGCTGATGCGCTCGTTGGGCGGCAGCGGGCGTTGCCCGTCGCCCGCGGCTCGCCCCTCGTCGCGCATCTCGTGGAGCTTCTTGCGGATTCGTTCGTACATGACGAGGGGGTCCACGGGCACGGCGTCCGCCTGCTTGTCGAGCGAGGTGGAGGTGCCGAGGGGCCCGGACGCCTTCCTGTCCAGCTCCAGGACGATGGACCACACCCGCGCGTCCGGTGAGTGCGGGTGCCCGGTGCCGATGAACGGGTTGTCGCCCGCGTACAGGGTGATGTTGCCGTTCTGGGAGGCGCGGACGTGCGCCAGCGCATGGCGGAACCGGCCGCCGCCGGGATCGGGCCCGGGGCCGTGGGCGCCGGGCCCGAGGTCCCGGGCGAGCCGCCGCAGGACGAGGTGGAGGTGCACGAGCGTCACGGCGGGCAGCCCCACGGACAGCGGCAGCACCACGAGCAGGAGCAGGGCGGCGCCGAGTCCCGCGCTGCCGTACGTCGCGCCGGCGGTCAGGAACCCCACGGGGATGAGGTAGGCCGACACGAGCCCGAGGCCGACGAGGCTCATGAGCCAGAGCAGTGGCCACGGCGCGAGCACGGCGAGGCCCAGCCGCCGCCACCCGGACAGCCGCCGCCAGGGGATGCGGGTCAGCAGCGTCCCGTAGCCGAAGATCAGGAAGTAGGGAAGCGCGATCAGCGGCGCGACGACCCACAGCGCGATCCACATCCCGACGAGGACGAGGTCGCGGACGATGCGCATCAGGCGGGCCTGGCGGGCGTGCCGGACGACCGGTTCGAGGTCGTACCCGTCGGACGGGACGATCGCACGGTGCGCCTCGTACACGTACTCCTTCAGGACGGCGTCGCACAGATGCTTGTCGAGGTACGTCGCCGCGCACAGGTGGCGCGTGAGGTTCTGCATCGGGCCCGTGCGGGGTTCACGCATGGTCCCGTGGCGGAATAGGCCGGTGTTCGGCGGGCTGCCGGTCTGCACGTCCAATGCCCCGGTTCCTCCACAGGTTCGGTGTGGCGCGAACGTCCGTGAAGGGCAGAATCTAGCGTCGAGATGGATCAGTGCGTGAGTTAACACCGAAACAGGAATGAATCAGGTGGTCACTCGGCGTCGCGGGTCTGGCCGAGGAAAGGAAGGCCCTTGGAGGGGTCCTCGAAGGGTGCGATGAAACGTTCGAACCAGTTCAGGACGGGATCCAGCCACTCGGTGACGAGCATCGTCCCGGCGACGTGGTCGACCTGCTCGTCCGCATCGTCGAAACCGACGGCGACGAGGGCGAGGTCCTGGTAGAAGCCCGCCTGGTCGTCGTCGCCGTAGAGGGCGGTGAGCGCGATGGGGCGGTTGCGTTCGAGTTCCATCGACAGCGGATGGCGGCGCAGGGCCCGCAGCCGGTGGCCGAGCTTGGGGTCGGGCGGCTGTTTCAGGCCGGGCAGCTGGTAGTCGAGCGGCGGTGCCGACGCGTGCTTGTCGGGGACGCCGTCGCCGTAGGGGAAGAGCCGGGCGAGTTCGTGCAGCCACCTGACCTGCGGAATAACCCACGACGGGCCGGGGGCGGTGCCGGGTGCCCCGCCGCCGAGGAGCCGTCCCGCGACCTCCGCCGCGGCCGCGGTGAGTTCGGCCGGCGGGTAGGCGGTGCGCAACGACCGCGACCGCCGCGTCACGGCCTGCTCCAGGACGGTCGCCAGCGCGCACTCGCGCAGCCGGGGAGTCAGCCGGGCCCAGCCGCGTCCCAGCTCGGACGGAACCGCCGGCATCGGACGGTTCACGACATGGGACAGCACGAGGGTGTCGGCCCACAGCCGGAGCCACGCCCAGTCCGGGTGACCGGCGACGAGATCGGCCTCACGCAGCTCGTACAGCGTGCAGGCCCGACCTGACCGGCACTCGCACCCGCAGGCGGCCGACCGGCGGCCGTCCACCGGCGGCGGCGGACCGGGCAGCTCGGCCTCCCGCCCCTCCCCCAGCGGGACGCGCACGCGCAGCGGCCGGTCCATGCCGTCGGCGAACACGGCCGCGACACCCGGGCGCAGGGAGACCACCTCGCGGGACTGGTCGTCGTCCAGGTTCATCGCCGCGCCGACCTGGTGCCGGTCGTCGTACGCGGGCAGCCGGTGCACGACCTTCAGCGCCGTGTTCTTGATCACGTCGGGGACGAGCTTGGTCGGGATCTGCTCGGCGACGATGATGCCCTCGCCGTACGCGCGGATCTCGGCGAGCATCCCGGCGAACAGCTCGACGGCATGCGAACTCGTGCGCTCCGGACCGCGGTTGCGCAGCAGCCGGTGCGCCTCCTCGATGACGATCACATGCCGCAGCGCGGGCCCGTCACCGCGGTCCCGCCGCCGCTCCCGCATCCGCAGGTGCTCGACGATGCGGATGATGAGCGTCCCCATGAGGAACGCCTTGTCCTCGTCGTTCGCGACGTCCTCGATGGCGAGGACGATGTTGTCGCGGAGCATCCCGCCGATGTCGGCCGGGTGGCCGCCCTCGAAGAACCGCCCCGCCGAGCCGATCCGCAGGGAACGCAGCCGCACGTCCACGAATCCCTGCACGTCGGCCATCAGCTCACGCCCGTAACCGACGTCCTGGATCACCTGAAGCGCCGCGTTCTGCAGCTGCTCCAGCGTGGGCACCGCAGGCTCGATCAGCGACCCCGGCACACCCGCCCCGGTCACCACATCCCAGCCGTTGTTCTCGTAGACCCGCTGGAGGGCCTGCGCCATGATCTGCGGGAACGGCTCCTCGGCGTCGAACGCGGCCTGGAACAGCGCCCGCACCATGTCGATATGCGCCTGCACCGGATAGCCCGGCTCAGGCGCCAGCGGATTAACCGACAACGGCACCGACCCAGGATCGGACGGATTCACCACCGTGACCGGCCCGCCGAGATCCCGGATGCGTCCCGCCATCGCCGCGTACTCCGACTTCGCGGGCTCGATCGCCAGCCACGGGATGCCGGCCCGCGTGAGCTGCTCCAGCAGATGCCGGACGGTCTGCGACTTCCCCGCGCCCGTGGACCCCGTCACGAACACGTGCCGGTTGATGGTCGAACGCGGCACGGTGAGGCGACCGACCTCCCGGTCCTGCCCGTCCAGGATCGCGCCCAGCTCGATCTGCGCGTCGCCCTCCCCTTCGGTCTCGGACGTGACGTCGAAGTACCCGGCGTCCAGCACCCGCAGCCCCGGCACCTCCCGCCGCGGCAACCCCGCCAGGGCGGCCAGCGCGCCCGCCGTCGCGACGAACGGGAACCGCTGCTCCGACTCCGCCATCGGCCGCACCGCGGCCGGGGCCACGGCAGGCGCCGTCCCGGGCCGCAGCATCTCCCCGAACGACCCGCTCCCCTGCCCGGACCGCAGCCGGTACGGATGGTGCCCGAGCTCCATGGACCCCACGAGCACGGGCGCGATCTGCCCCAGCTCAGCCTGCGTCGCCGCCCCGGCGACGACCCGCACCTGCCAGAGCCCCGCCTCACGAAAAGCATCCAGCTCCGCGAGCCGCTGATCCGCCCGCGCCACCGCCAGCCGCGCCTGCTCGTCCTCGCCCCGCCGCAGCATCCGCAGCTCGTGATGCAGCTCCCGCATCTCGGTCTCGATCAGCCGCTCATCACACGGATCGGCGACGACGAACCACCCGAACGGCCGCTCCATCAACGTGACCAGCGTCGCCTCGAACAGCCCGGGCCCCGCATCGCCCCCGCCGACCTGAGGAGCGAGCCGCCCGGGACACCGCGTCCAGGCCATCCGCTCGGCCTGCCGCAACCACCCGTCCCCGATGGGCACCCCCCGAGCCCCACTGGGAAACAGCAACCCGTGCGACTCGGCCCCGGCCTCCACCCCGACCGGCCCGGCATTGGTAATCAGCTGCAGCGGCGCACCGCCCCCCACGGACAGCCACCCGACAACGAACGGCCGCCCCAGCCGAGCCGCCGACAACGCCGCGGGCAACACACTCACAAAGTCCCACTCGGCCGAAGCATCCCGCCGAGGCACCGGCACAGCCTGAATCCGATACCACGGCCCGGGAAGCACGAACTCGTCCCCCGAAGCCCCCCGCACCTCCGGAAC
>NZ_SMLC01000175.1 GCF_004349245.1 Actinomadura sp. 6K520
CCCCCACGCCGCCCGCGCATCACCGCCCTCCACCAGCCGGTAGCTGGGGGCGAGGACTGGATTCACATGTCCAGGCCGGCGACGCGCCACCTCCCAGAGCTGCCGGGCATGCCGCGCACGCCCGGCCGTGTGAGCACGGGCCAGACGCCGGACCTGGCCGCCCTAGGGCACGTGCCATCAATCCTCGACGCAACCAACCCTGTCGCTCACAACACCCGCCCCCTGCCCCCCACTGCGCGACGGTGCGGGCGGCGACGTCCAGGGCGCGGTGGCCCGGCTCGTCCGCGGCGGCTGTCCGCAGCGGCTCGACCGCGTCGAGACCTCGTCACCGACGACCTCCCGAACACCTCTTGGCTCCCGCTCTGGACGCAGCGTTCTGCGCTGCCGTATCGCTGCGACACCCACATGGCTCCGGTGCGCCTGGCCCAACAGGGCATCGGGGCTCGGCCGCGACTTCTCTCATGTTTCACGTGGAACAGCCGGCGGTCCCTCGCGCGCCCTGCGTCCGTCTTCGACGGCGTCCAGGAAGCTACTGCCGGAGCAGCAGTACGACGTGCACCGTGCATGGCGTCGATGCCTGGGCACCGCTGGGGGACCCGATCCTCCAGCGCTCAATGTCGGCGATTCGCGAGCCGTCGGACTAGCTGGACGGTTCCCGGGGCGGCGATCGCGCCGAGTCAGTACCTCCCACCCTGTCCGCAGATGATCGACCCGTTTGGCCTGACGGCTGCCGAGGTACTCCTCCTCCGGTGATGCGCCGCCCACCCCTCAGTCGCCTAACCGCACTGGCTAGATGTCTCAAGGCGTGGCTGGGTCGCTTGTTGGTTTCACGTGGAACATGGTCGGAAGCTTCCCGGGCGGGATCGGGTCCGTTGCGGCGACCGGCCAGGCGAGGAAAAGCGCTGCCCAGCAATGTCAAGACCAGCCTCTGTCGCCAGATGATCGGGCACCCGAATCTGACGATCCGCAAAAGTTCACCCCATCTACGGACAGCGTCACCCGCGAGGACGGTGGACTTGCGCTGCCACGACCGTCGCCGCCAAGCGAGGGCGGCTGATCGGCGAGCGTTGTCGTTCCTCCTCGGTACGCTCGGGCAATGAGCGTCTCCCTCTACTACTCCGCGACCCGGCCGACACCGCTCACAGATGTTGAGAGGGCCGCTGTTGAAGGGATCGTCACCGCACACATGGAGTCCTTCCCGTACGAGTACGAGGAGACCCTGTACCTGTACGAGAACGGCGCGGGGGAGCCCGATGCAATCGTGGCCGGGGCCACGAAGATGCCGACCGATTTCGACCGGGTGGTCCCAGTCCTCGATCACGTGTTGGGCTCGCTGACCGAGCTGCGTCGTTCGCTGCCAGGCGCCAAGTGGCGCGTGCACCTGGACGACTTCGATATCCCATGGGACGAGACCGACGGCTACACCTTGCCCGAGTAGGGCGTAGGGGACAGCCGGCCGCCGAAGGACTCATCCTGGGGCGCCCAGCAGACTGCGCCCGCAGATGCCGCCGGCGGGGAGCAAGGAGTCGCCGCCGGCTCTAGCGTGGAAGGGACGCCGATGCCGCCCGCCTGAGCGTGCAGGACGCGGGGCAGGCCGATCGAGCCCATCGCAACTTGACGCTGGCTGCTCCTCGAAGGTCGCTCAGTTCCAACTCTGGACGTGCCCCACGCTGACGCATCGTTGCGACACCCCAAGGGCTTGGGGCCGCCTGACCCAGCAGTGCTCCGGCTCGGCACGAGTTGTCTCGTGTTTCACGTGAAACAAGCGGCGGTCCGCAGCCTGCGTCCGTCGTCGACGGTGTGCTGGAGGCTGCTTCCGGAGCGGTTGCTACGTACCGTGCCCTCTCTCCCAAAGCGGCACGGAGCAGCCGTACGCAGACGAGCGCCCCGGGAGGAATGCTCCCGGGGCGCACATCCGTTCTACCGACCGTCAGGGTTCGGTCGGGTCGTCGTCCGGGGCCATCGACTTGATGATGCGGTCGAGGTCTTCCAGGGTGGCGAACTCGACCACGATCTTGCCCTTGTTGCGGCCCATGTCGACGCGCACCTTGGTTTCGTAGCGGTCGGAGAGGCGGTCCGCCAGCTCCTGGAGGCCAGGGGCGACGGGCTTCTTGCGGCGGCCCTGCCGCGGCGTCTTCGGTTCGTCGACCTCACGGAGCGCGATGAGTTCTTCGAGGGCGCGCACGGAGAGCCCCTCCTGGACGATGCGCTGCGCCAGGTGCTCCTGGGCCTCAATGCTGTCGAGGGAGAGCAGGGCTCGCGCATGGCCGGCGGACAGGACGCCTGCGGCGACCCGGCGCTGGACGGCCGGCGGCAGGTTCAGCAGGCGCAGCGTGTTCGTGATGTGCGGCCGCGACCGGCCGATGCGTCCGGCGAGCTGCTCATGGGTGGCGCCGAAGTCCTGGAGGAGTTGCTGGTAGGCCGCCGCCTCTTCCAGCGGGTTGAGCTGCTGGCGGTGCAGGTTCTCCATGAGGGCGTCACGGAGGAGGTCGTTGTCGCCGGTGTCGCGGACGATCGCCGGGATGACGTCCAGCCCCGCCATCTGGGACGCGCGCCAGCGGCGCTCGCCCATGATGAGCTCGTAGTCGTGGTCGCCCGACGTGATCCTGCGGACGACGATCGGCTGCAGGAGGCCGACGATGCCGATCGACTCGGCCAGCTCCGCCAGGGCCTGCTCGTCGAAGTGCTCGCGCGGCTGGCGCGGGTTGACGGTGATCGAGCCGAGGGGCAGCTCGGCGAAGTGGGCGCCGGCGACCGGTTCGAGCGGTGGCTCCGACGAGGAGGCACCGTTGGCCGGGGGAGCCGCGGGGCCGCCCGGGAATCCCGGCTCGCCCATCTCGGCCGGGGCCGACGGGGGCGGCGAGGTGGGAATGAGGGCACCGAGGCCCTTCCCCAGGCCGCGTCGCTGCTGGCTCACTGGGCGGCTCCTCCGTGGGCCATCTCCGAGGCGGCCTCGCTGTAGGCGAGCGCGCCGCTCGAACCGGGGTCGTAGGTCATGACGGACTGTCCGTAGCTCGGCGCCTCGGAGACCCGGACGCTGCGGGGGATCACGGTGTTGAGGACGACGTCGCCGAAGTGGTTGCGGACGTCCTCGGCGACCTGCGCGGCGAGGCGCGTCCGGGCGTCGTACATCGTGAGCAGGATCGTGGACACCTTCAGCTTCTGATTGAGGTGCGCCTTGACGAGGTCGACGGTCCGGATGAGCTGCCCCAACCCCTCCAGCGCGTAGTACTCGCACTGGATCGGGATGAGCAGCTCGTCCCCGCCGACGAGGGCGTTCACCGTGAGAAGCCCGAGGGATGGCGGGCAGTCGATGAGGACGTAGTCGAACTTCTCGGTGTCGTACGCGTCGAGCGCCCGGCGCAGCCGCGACTCGCGGGCCACCTTGGAGACCAGTTCGATCTCGGCACCGGCGAGATTGAGGGTCGCGGGCGCGCAGAAGAGGTTCGGGATCTCCGGGGCCGGGACGATGATGTCGGCGAGGGCCATGTCCTCGATCAGCACGTCGTAGATCGACGGGACTTCGGCGTGGTGTTCGACACCGAGGGCCGTTGAGGCGTTGCCCTGGGGGTCGAGATCCACGACGAGCACCTGGGCTCCGTGCATGGCGAGCGACGCGGCGAGGTTCACCGAGCTGGTGGTCTTGCCGACGCCGCCTTTCTGGTTGGCGATGGTGATGATGCGGCATCTGTCCGGCCGGGGCCATTCCCTGTCCCTGCGGCCCGGCATCGCCTTGACCGCCGCGGCCGATGTTTCATGTGAAACCTTGGCGTCCTTGAGCGCCTCGCGCACGAGTTCTGACTCCCCCTGAGATGGTCCCTTGCGCGGCCCCGGCGGCGCGGCGGCGGCCTGCGTCGGTACATAGCCGACGTTCTCGGCCGTACCGGACGTGGTGCTGCCCCACATCGCGTGTCCAGAGGGCGCGGCACCCGGCTCCTTGGCCGGGCCCTGCCCCCCTGGCGTCCCGGTGGGCGACGCCGCCTCGCCGGGGCCGCCCGGGCCGAATGGCTGTTCGTCGGGGGATTCGCCTGTGCGGTCAGGCCGGCCCAGTCCTGGTCCCGTGCTCATGAAGACCTCTTCCTCGACCCTTTTGCACGCCGGGGTGCGCGCTGTCGTCGTCCGACAACCCCGCCTCGGCCGGCGACCACACGGACAAGCGTTGTCGGCGGATCGACCATACCTTGCCCGACTTGAAGCAGTTCGGTGGTACGGACCCCGAACCGTTCCAGGACGGGTGCCGCCTCGTCCAGTTCGGCGGCCGCCCGCTCACCCTTGAGCGCGAGCAGTTCGCCACCGGGACGCAGCAGCGGAAGCGCCCAGGCCGCGAGCCGTTCGAGCGGTGCGACGGCCCGCGCGGTGGCCACGTCCACGGAGAACTCCTCGGCGACGTCCTCGGCCCGTGCCCGGCGCACCACGACGTTCGGCAGGTCGAGCATCTCGACGCACTCGTCCAGGAAGGTCGTGCGGCGCAGCAGCGGTTCCAGCAGGGTGACCCGCAGATCGGGCCGGACGATCGCGAGGACGACGCCCGGCAACCCGGCCCCCGAGCCGATGTCGACGACCTGCGCGTCCGCCGGAATGGCCTCGGACACCACCGCGCAGTTGATCAGGTGGCGTTCCCAGAGACGGTCGACCTCGCGCGGCCCGATGAGCCCGCGCTCGACGCCGGCCTCGGCGAGGAACGCCGCGTAGCGCTCCGCGACCGGCAACGCGTCACCGAATACCTCCCGTGCAATCCCCATCAGACGAATCGTTCCACAGATACAAGCGTGCGCGTGCACACGAAACGTCCGTCCGCAGGTTTGGAGGCCCACACCGCCCCTCCGGCGACCCGGGGCGAGGGCGGACGGACGGATCGGCGCAGCCGCGGGACCCTTGCGTTATGGCAAGAACCACATGACCCGTCGGCATAACCGCGTCTCCTCGGGTAGAGGCGGTGTGTCGCCCGACCTCCCCCGGAAGGAGCTCCGACAGATGGGAATCGGAGTCAGTCTCGCATTCATCGCCATCGGCGCGATTCTCGCGTTCGCCCTCCGCGTCGAGCTCAGTGGCATCGACATCACCCTGGTCGGCTGGATCCTGATCCTGGTGGGGCTCATCAGCATGGGATTCACTCTTCGGTACACGCGGCCCCGGCGCCGCGCCGGCCGCATCGTCGGCGCCGATCCCGCCTACGGGGACGAGCCGGGAACGGTGGTCCATGAGGAGCACATCGTCGAAGACCCGGCCCCCGCCGGACGTCCGGCCGAACGAGTCGAACGCGTGATCGAACACCCGGCGGACGAGGGCGTGACGCACACCAACGTCGCCCAGGATCCGGCGTACGCCCAGGACCCCGCGCACGCGCAGGACCCGGCAGTGCAGAACGCGTCCGGTCTCGACGCGGAGGGACGGGCCGTCCCGCAGCGCCGCCGGTGGCGCCGGACCGCCCGGAGGTAACCACCTCGCCGTCGATCCTGCTCGGTGTGCTCGGGCGGCGGCGCACACCGAGCTTCCCGGGGCCCCGTGCCGGGCAGGGCGCGGGGCCCCCTAAGCGTTATCCACAGGGGGCCATTCCACATCCTGTCGCCCAGCGGGGCCTTGACACTGGGGATAAGCGGGTCCGCCCCCGGGCGGGAGGGGCACGCTTTTCAACGACCGCTCCCATCACTCACAGCCTCCCGCTCACCCCATAGGTCCGGTTCGGCGGTGGTCCCGTACAGTCCCGCGTCCTGCCCCGCAGACGGCGAACGCCCTGATGGTGCCGCACCGCGGGACTGGACCTGCTCACCGCGCGCCTCACCCCGCGCACGACGCTTGATCGACGAATGCGAACGGCCCCGGTGCCGCGCGGGCATCGGGGCCGTTCATGGGTTGTGCTGGTGGGCGGTGGGGCGGGGCAGCCGCCGGTCGTCAGGCGGGGTAGATGACCACGTAGCGGTCAGGTTCTTCGCCTTCGGACTCGCTGCGCAGGCCCGCGGCGGCGACCGCGTCGTGGACGATCTTGCGTTCGAACGGGGTCATCGGGGCGAGCGGCTTCGATTCGCCGCTCTGCTTGACCTCGTCCGCGACGTCGGTGCCGAGCTTGGTCAGTTCGGCGCGGCGACGCTCGCGGTAGCCGCCGATGTCGAGCATGAGGCGGGTGCGGTTGCCCGTCTGCCGGTGGACGGCCAGGCGGGTCAGCTCCTGCAGTGCCTCCAGGACCTCGCCGCGTTTGCCGACCAGCTCGTCCAGGGACGCGCCGACGACTGCCACGATCGCGCGCTCGCCCTCGACGTCCATGTCGATGTCGCCGTCGTAGTCACCGATGTCCAGCAGGCCCTCGATGTAGTCGGCGGCGATCTCGCCTTCCTGCTCGAGCGCCTGGACGTCGACCTCGGTGGTGTCGGTCTGGCTCAACACGGTCTCCTTCTCCGGCACGGGCTCGGGGTTCAAACTAGCGCTTCGGGGTGCCGCTGCGCTTGCTGCGCGGCTTGCGGGTCGGCTGGTTGCGCACGACCTTCGGCTTGTCGTCGTCGGCCTCGGGGGTGGTGTCCGCCTCCTTCTTCAGCTTCGTCTTGCCGCCGGAGGAGGAGCCCTGGCCGTTCTTCGAGGCGGAGGTCTTCGCACCGGCCTTCGCACCGGTCTTGGTGCCTGCCTTGGCGCCCGTCTTCGCACCGGCCTTCGCACCGGCCTTCGTGCCGGCCTTCGTGCCGGCCTTCGTGCCCGTCTTCGAGCCCGACTTGCCGGACGCCGGCGGCGTGTCGGCGTCCGTGCTGGGCGGCGGGTACTTCTTGAAGATGTAGTGCTGCTGCGCCAGCGTCCAGCTGTTGGACGTGACCCAGTACATGAGGACGCCCAGCGGGAAGCCGAGGCCGAAGAGACCGAACAGCGGCGCGAGGAAGACCATCATCTTCTGCGCCTGCATCATCGGGTTGTTCTCGTCGGTGATGGGCTGGCGCTTCATGCTCGCCCGGACGGTGAAGAACGTCGTGATGGAGCTGATCACCACCGCGATGGCCGTGATGACGATGGCGGTCCAGCTCTTGGGGTCGGAGCCCCAGGCGTTCAGGAAGGTGTCCGGGATGTGGGCGCCGAGGATACTGGCCTGCTGCGCGCTCGCCACAAGGTCGGCCGAGACGGCGAAGACGCTCTCGCCCGGGTCGGCGTCGGAGATCTTCTTCAGTGTCTGGAACAGCCCGATGAAGATCGGCATCTGGACCAGGAGGGGCAGGCAGCCCGCCAGCGGGTTGGCGCCGTTCTCCTGGTAGAGCTTCATGACCTCCTGGTTGAGGCGCTGCTTGTCGTTCTTGTATTTCTTGCGCAGCGCCTGGACCTTGGGGTTCAGCTCCTGCATCTTCCGCGAAGCATGAATCTGCTTCACGAACAGCGGGACGAGGATGAGCCGCAGCAGGACCGTGAGCAGAATGATCGAGCCGCCCCAGGCCCATCCACTGTCCTCGGGGACGAAGGTGCTCAGCCCCGTGTGGATCCACACGATGAGCTGAGAGACGATCTCGTACAACCAATCAAGCACCGGGCAGCTCCTTGGGCTCTGCTAGGGCGGGGCCGCTCTCCTCGCGGCCGGAGTTCGAAGAAGCCGCCGCGGGTCGCCTCGGGGACGACTCGCCGGGGGCCCCGGAGGGGATCGATCGCTCCTGGGGAACGTGCCCCCCAGGCTCCCCGGAGAAGGGCGTCTCGGACGACTTCTTCGGCGGCACCGGGTCGTGACCCCCGGGGTGGAAGGGGTGGCACCGCGCGATGCGGCGGGCCGTCAGCCACGTGCCGCGCAACGCCCCGTGCACCTGGAGCGCCTCCAGGCCGTACGCGCTGCAGCTGGGCTGGAATCTGCACTGCTGCCCGAGCAGGGGACTCAAGAAGCGGCGGTAGGCGCGGACAAGAAGGATCAGCAGGCTCGCGACGGGGCCCGGGGACCCCGCCGGGGTGCGGGACGGATTCACCGTCCCCTGCCGACTCCTCATCTTCGCCCCTTGGACGCGGGCCGCAGCAGCCGATCGAGCGCCGACTCGAGATCCGCGGCCATTTCGTCAGGACGCGCCGCCCCCGCCCGGGGGTTGGCGCGCACTACGAGCAGGCTACCCGCTGGGAGCCGGTCGAGGTGCGGGCGCATCAGGTGCCGGAGCCGCCGTCGCACGGAGTTGCGGACGACGGCGTTCCCCACGGCGCGGGCCACGATGAACCCGACCAGCGGCGGGGCGTCCGCGCCGGCGGTCTCGTCCGGCTGAAGCAGGTGGACCACGGCAGTTGGCCGTCCAGCGCGGCGACCGCGCCGGACGGCCAACGTGAAGTCGTCCCGCCGCCGCATCCGGTTTCCGGACGGCAGCACAGTGAAGTAGTGGTCAGACCGCGATGCGGGCGCGGCCCTTGCTGCGCCGGTTGGTCAGGATCGCCCGGCCGGCGCGAGTGCGCATGCGCAGCCGGAAGCCGTGCTTCTTGTGGCGACGACGGTTGTTCGGCTGAAAAGTACGCTTGCTCACTTGAGGCTCCAGTGCTGCGGTCGGTTCGTCTGAAAGGCGCGATGGCTCGCATCGAGGGCCGCGTCCGGTCCCCCGCAGCGGGGGCCCACCCGAGTTCGCCCTGCGGGACTGCCGGCGGGCACGCGTCATCTCCGTCGATGCGACTCGACCTCAGCACGTTACGGGCTGACCGGGTAGCCGGTCAAACGCGGCGGCCGCGCCAGGGCGGGGCGGGGCGGGCAGTGAGACGGGTGGTGGGACGTGTTGCGGGTGTGGCCCGCAGCGGTTAAGGTCGTCCGGGCGAGCCGACGCTCCTTCGACGAACTCGACGATCTGATGTCGGTATCTTCCGCCCCCGCAAGCCCCCGTTCAGAAATCGCTCCCGCCCCGGTCACCAGAGGCCGGACCTTTCCTGACCCCGCGTGCAGGAACTCACCGTTCGGGTTTTACACAGGGTGCCCTATGCCTATGCACAGCATGTGGACAACTCTGTGGACAACTCGTGAGAGAGTAAGGCTTCCGCGTCGCGGCCGTGCCCTGTGAGGCAGATCGCGCCCCGCGGGACAGACGGGCAGTCAGGTACTCCGACGAACGGAGGGGGAGGGGACCTTGCGCATGGACGGTCAGGATCTCGGATCAGTCTGGGCCCGCACCCTCACCGCACTGTCCGAGAGTGATCTGTCTCCCAGCTACCGCGCATGGCTGCCGATGGTCCGACCGCTGGCGCTGGTGGAGGGGACGGCTCTGCTCGCCGCGCCGAACGAGTTCGCCAAGGACGCGCTGGAGACCCGGCTTCGCAACCTCATCACGCAGGCCCTGTCGCGCGAGCTGGGCAGGGAGATCCGTGTCGCCGTGACCGTCCAGCCGGAACCGCCCGTAGCCCCTGGTACCGCGCCTGGCGCAGGGCCTGGGACGGGCTCGCGGCCCGGGACGGGAGAGCCGCTTTCGGCGCCTATCCCCGGGGCCGGTGGCGGGCCCGGTATGCACGACACCACACCTTCTTACTCCGACCCCTATGGGGATCGGCCGCAGGACGACCGGGATCGGGATCGGTCCTACACGGACCCGGGTTACGGCGAGCAGCAGTACGGCGATTCGTCCTATACCGATCCGCCCCGCGGTGATCCGCCGCGTGGTGAGCGGTCCGACCGGTCTGACCGGTCCGAGAGACCGTTTCCGGAGCGGTCGTTCGGCGAGCAGGGGTACCGGCCTCAGCCGGGAGCCGGCCACGGCCAGGGGCCACCCGGAGGTTATCCACAGGCTGAGGATGACGACCGTGGGTCTTATCCGTCCGCGTCGCGTCCCCCCGCGTACGGTGCGGGGCCCGGCGGACGAGGTTCGGCCCCCTATGAAGGGCGCGGCCCGCAGGGCTACCCGGGTTATGGAGGCCAGGAGGGTTTCGGTGGTGAGCCCTCCGGTCGCCCACCGCGCTCGCATCTGAACGACCGCACGCTGGGTCCGCTGCGCTCAGGAGGCGGTCGTGCCGAGGAACAGGGGCACGAACCCAAGCACGGTGGAAGCGAGCCACAGCGCGGGCATGCGGAAGACACGTTCCCCGGGGGCGACCCGTCGTTCGCCGGCGGTGAGCAGCAGTACCCGGGCCCGGAACAGTACGGCGGTGGTGAGGCGCAGTACCGCGGTGAGGAGCCGCCCTACCGGGGAGAGAGTTCCTTCCGGGACGAGGAGGGCCCCGAGTCCCGTGGGCCTGCACCGGTGCCAGGCGGCGGAGGCGGCTCGTCCGGTTCGGGTGCCGTCGCGTCCGAGCACGCGCGCCTGAACCCCAAGTACACGTTCGAGACGTTCGTCATCGGGTCGTCGAACAGGTTCGCGCACGCCGCCGCGGTGGCGGTGGCCGAGCAGCCGGCCAAGGCGTACAACCCGCTGTTCGTCTACGGCGACTCCGGCCTCGGCAAGACGCACCTTCTCCACGCGATCGGGCATTACGCGCAGAGCCTCTTCAATGGAGCACGCGTCCGCTATGTGAGTTCCGAGGAATTCACGAACGACTTCATCAACTCGATCCGCGACGGAAAGGCCGACGGGTTCCGCCGCCGGTACCGCGATGTCGACATCCTCCTTGTGGACGACATCCAGTTCCTTGAGGGCAAGGAGCAGACGCAGGAGGAGTTCTTCCACACGTTCAACACGCTGCACAACGCCAGCAAGCAGATCGTCATCTCCAGCGACCGCCCGCCCAAGGAGCTGGTGACGCTGGAGGACAGGCTGCGCAACCGGTTCGAGTGGGGGCTGACAACCGACGTCCAGCCGCCGGAGCTGGAGACGCGCATCGCGATCCTGCAGAAGAAGGCGCGCCAGGAGGGACTGGCCGCGCCGCCGGACGTGCTGGAGTTCATCGCCTCGCAGATCGCGACGAACATCCGCGAGCTGGAGGGCGCGCTGATCCGGGTCACGGCGTTCGCGAGCCTGAACCGGCAGTCGGTGGACATGAAGCTCGCCGAGATCGTCCTGAAGGACCTCATCCCCAACGACTCCGGCCCCGAGATCACCGCAGCGATGATCATGGCGCAGACGGTCGAGTACTTCGGGACGACGATCGAGGACCTGTGCGGGCCGTCGCGCTCGCGGATGCTGGTCACCGCCCGGCAGATCGCGATGTACCTGTGCCGGGAGCTGACGGAGCTGTCCCTCCCCAAGATCGGGCAGCAGTTCGGCGGCCGCGACCACACGACGGTCATGCACGCCGAACGCAAGATCCGGTCGCTGATGGCGGAGCGCCGCGCCATATACAACCAGGTCACGGAGCTGACGGGGCGGATCAAGCACCAGGCCCGCAAGCGCTGACCGGCCCTCTTTGCACACTGTGGACAGACCTGCACGACGCCTGTGGACGGGCTCCGGACGCCTCGTCCACACCCCGTTCGCCCAACGAAACCGGCAAAAGGCGCGCATCCCCCGAGAAACGAAGGCGCTACTCACAAGTTGTGGAAAACTCTGGGGATTTTCGTGGATAACCCGGTGGGCAACCCCTGGAGAACCTGAGGATGAACAGTGGACGGATGTGGACCTGCTGTGCACGAACACCCGGCCACCTGGGGACAACCGGTGGACATCCCGTGGACATCCGGTGGATGACCTGGGGACGGACCTGGGGAGGACTCCGCTGACCACACGTCCCGTGTACACAGGCCATCGAAACCACAGGCATACCCGTGGAGAACTCGTGGAAAACCGGGGGATGACTTGAGGACGACGTGTGGGGAAAGTTTCGCCGTCCCCAGGCGCCGCCGCGCCGTCCACTCCCCATGCACAGGACCGGTGGACAGAGAAACGGGCTCTGACCTGGGAAAACGGGGTCTGTCCACACTATCCACCGCCCCTATGACTGGTACTGCACTACTTCTCTATCCAAGAAAAGATCCATCTCAAATCAGGGCCTGGGGAGAACCTGTCCCGAGCGCCCGGGCCGAGGCAGGATCACCTCACCGTTGTCCGACACCTGCAGGAGGCGGGTCCCCTTGAAGTTCCGCATCGACAGAGACGCCCTTGCCGACGCCGTCGCGTGGACCGCGCGCACGCTCCCGGTCCGCCCCCCGGTGCCTGTCCTCGCTGGCATGCACATCGTCGCCGGGGGTGAGGAGAACAGCGACCGGCTGAAGCTGTCCGCGTTCGACTACGAGGTCTCCGCGCAGGTGTCCACGGACATCGACGTAGAGGAGGCGGGGACGGCGCTCGTGTCCGGACGGCTCCTCGCAGAGATCTCTCGCAGCCTTCCTCCACACCCTGTGGAGGTGACGACCGACGGCGCGAAGGTGATGCTCCGCTGCGGCAGCGCGAAGTTCACACTTCTCACCATGCCTGTGGAGGACTACCCGACCCTGCCGGAGATGCCGCCGGCCGCGGGGTCCGTGGGCAGTGACGAGTTCGCCGCCGCCGTGTCCCAGGTGGCGATCGCCGCCGGCAAGGACGACACGATCCCCATGCTGACCGGTGTCCGTGTGGAGATCGAGGGCGAGACCGTGACGCTGGCGTCCACTGACCGCTACCGGCTGGCCGTGCGTGAGATGCACTGGAAGCCGGAGCGTCCCGACTTCTCCGCCGTCGCGCTCGTCCCGGCCAAGACGCTCGCCGACACCGCCAAGTCGCTGACGGCGGGCGCGGAGGTGTCGATCGCGCTCGGCGGTGCGGGCGGCACCGGCGAAGGCATGATCGGCTTCGAGGGCGGCGGCCGCCGGACCACCTCCCGCCTCCTGGACGGCGACTTCGTCAAGTACCGGTCCCTGCTGCCGAGCGAGTACGCGGGCCTTGCCGAGATCCAGACCGCGCCGTTCATCGAGGCGGTCAAGCGCGTCTCGCTGGTCGCGGAGCGCAACACCCCCGTCCGGCTCTCGTTCAGCCAGGGCGAGGTCGTCCTGGAGGCCGGGACCGGGGACGAGGCTCAGGCCGTGGAGGCCCTGGAGGCGTCGCTGGAGGGCGAGGACATCGACATCGCCTTCAACCCCGGGTTCCTCCTCGACGGGCTCTCAGCGATCGGCTCGGACGTGGCGAGGCTGTCCTTCACGACCCCGACGAAGCCGGCCGTCCTCACCGGGAAGCCGCCGCAGGACGGCGAGAACCCGAACTACCGCTACCTGATCATGCCCGTCCGGCTGTCCGGGTAGAGGTGAGGGTGTCGTCGAGGTAAGACGCATATCACCCTTCTCGCCCTTCGCCGCGGCGGTCATGCGGTGAGAAGGGTTGGCCTTGGGGCATGCACAGCTCTGGGCGCACCTGGGGACGACGTCTCCGGGGTCGTCCCCGCGGCCGCGCACGCGTGAAGATCAGCAGGTGCGGTGAACGGCCGCGCGGTATCCGGCCGCGCGGCAGGGAGCCGTGCGATCTGGCATGTGCAGAGTGGACGCGCGTGTAGTTACGCACAGGAAGAGAGTGGACTTTTCATGGAGCTTGGCATCATCGGCCTGGGCAAGATGGGCGGCAACATGGCCGAGCGGCTGCGCAGGGGCGGCCACACGGTCGTGGGTTACGACCGCGATCCCGCCCTCAGCGACGTGGGCTCGGTCCAGGAACTGGCCGAACAGCTGTCCCCGCCGCGTGCCGTGTGGGTGATGGTGCCGGCAGGCCAACCCACCACGGACACCATCCACAGCCTGGGGGAAACCCTTCAGCCCGGCGACGTCGTCATCGACGGTGGCAACTCCCACTATGTGGACGACCAGAAGCACGGCGATGCGCTGGCCGCCAAGGGGATCGGTTTCGTGGACTGCGGTGTCAGCGGCGGTGTTTGGGGCCTGGAGAACGGCTACGCGCTCATGGTCGGCGGCGACGACGACACGGTGAAGCGCCTGATGCCGATCTTCGAGACGCTCAAGCCCGCGGGGGAGTACGGCTTCGTCCACGCCGGGACGACCGGCGCCGGGCACTTCGTGAAGATGGTCCACAACGGCATCGAGTACGCGATGATGCAGGCGTTCGGCGAGGGCTTCGAGCTGATCGAGGCCAGCGACATCGTGACCCGGGTGCCGGAGACGTTCCTGAGCTGGCAGGAGGGCACGGTCATCCGGTCGTGGCTGCTGGAACTGCTCAACCGGGCGCTCGCCGAGGACCCCGAACTGGACGACCTGCGCGGCTACGCGAACGACTCCGGCGAGGGCCGCTGGACGGTGCAGGCCGCCGTGGAGCACGCCGTCCCGCTGCCCGCCATCAGCGCCTCCCTGTTCGCGCGGTTCGCGTCCCGCCAGGAGGACTCCCCCGCGATGCGAGTGGTCGCGGCCCTCCGCAATCAGTTCGGCGGCCACGCCACCGAAACCGCCGGCGACGGCGACTCCCCCGGCGCCGACGTCTCCCCGCCCCCGGTCTAACCC
>NZ_SMLC01000176.1 GCF_004349245.1 Actinomadura sp. 6K520
CACCCTCGCCGACACGAACGCCGTCGTCAGCGCGGTCGCCGAGCTCACCCGGATCTGACCCGCGGCCGATCCGTACCGGACCCGTCCCGCGCCCGGCCATGTGGGGGCGGGGGATGGCCGCGGACGCCTTCGGGATCAGCGCTCGTAGTGGGGGTCGGCCACGACCGGGTAGTAGGCGTCGGTGTGCTGGACCCGCATGGTGACGGCCGACCCCTCCAGGGTGTAGTCGGCCTTGACCTGGCGGAACATCGAGTCGCTCGCCCACGGGTTGTAGAGGCGGCCCACGGTCGCGCCGTACCGCAGGTGGACGACGTCGTACCCGCCGGACGGCATCGACTCCAGGGTCAGGCCGTCGGCCAGGGACACCATGAACCGGAACTCCGAGGGGGCGTCGGGTCCGTGGATCACCGTCAGCAGCCGCACGCCGCCGGCCGTCGTCTGGGCGACGATGTCGGTGTCGACGTCCACGCCCACGAACACCCGCAGGCTGGGGCGGAGGATCTGGGCGACGGTGTCCGCCGCCGCCACGTCGATGCCCAGGTGGATCCGCTGGCCGTCCCGCGTCGGCACCCACACGCCGTCACGGGCGCGCTGGCCCCAGGCGACTTCCGGGTTCTCCATCTCCTGAGGCTCGTTCTTGCCCCGGGCGACGAGGATTCTGGAGGCGGCGCTCATCGCCGCGGCAGCCCCGTCCCGTGCATGCCTCATGGCGGGCCCCCTCGCCTTTCTTTCATCACTTGCGTGACTTCGTGCTCATCTAGGGTTTATCACGGGCCAGACCGGCAGGTTGCGGTATGACCTGCCGGAGGTGGATTCGTGACGTTCGCCTCGTGCGTCGTTGGACCTTACACCACGCTTATACGTGCCGGTCGGGCCGGGGCGGCGTCGTCCGCGCGGCCGCTCCCGGACATCGATGACGGTGCGCATCCGGGCCGGTACGCAGAAAATACTTTGTGCGCCGGCGGGAGCGCGGCGCACCATTGATCACGTCGAACGGAAGCGAAAGCACGAAGGGGCGAGCCACCGGTTAGGCGGCCGGTCTCCAAAACCGGCGGAAAGTGGGTTCGACTCCTACCGCCCCTGCTGAGCACGGACGATGGGCCTGTGGTGTAACGGGAGCACACTTCCCTTGCAAGGAAGCGATCAGGGTTCGACTCCCTGCTGGTCCACGGTGTTTCACGGGGCGGGGCCGTCCGGCGGCCGGACGGCCCCGCCTTTCGCCCGGAGGGTTGGCCGAACGGTAAGGCAGCAGTTTCGAAAACTGACGTCGAGGTGACACTCGAAGGGGTTCGACTCCCTTACCCTCCGCGGAAACAACGCCGGATCGCGGTCAGGCCGGCGCCGGCTCGCCCACGGTGGCCGATTCGGCCAGGGTGGCGAGGACGTCGCCCAGGTGGTCCAGGGCGTCCGCGATCCAGGGCAGCGACGCCGGGTCCGCGGACGCGAGGGCCGCGAGGCGCTGCTCGTCGTCCTCCCCGTAGAGGAGGCTCGGCGCGACCCGCATCCGCAGCGACGCCGGCGCGTCCCCGAACGAGCTGCCGGGCAGCACGCCGACCCCGTGCCGTTCGAGCAGCAGGTGCGTCAGGTCCCCGGCCGTCCGGACGCCGTGCCGGGCGCGCAGCTCGTCCCGGAGCGGCCCGAAGTCGGGGTAGAGGTAGAAGGCGGCCTCCGGGCGGGTGACGCGGGCCCCCGCGGCGGCGAACCGGCCGGCGACCGCGCGGATGATCGCGGCGTGCAGCCGCCGGCTGCGGTCGACGTGCTCGACCAGCTCGGGCGGCTCGGCGAACGCGTACGCGGCGGCGTGCTGCATCGGGGCCGGGGCGCTGGACCAGATCTCGCTCGCCACCCCCAGCAGGCTGTCGCGCAGCGCCCGGCCGAACGGACCGTCCGGCAGCCGCGCGACGCCGAGCCGCCAGCCGCCCGCGGCCAGGCTCTTGCTGAGCGCGGTCGTCACGACGGTCCGCTCCGGCGCGTGCCGCGCGGGGCTCGGCACCGTCCGGTCCGGCGCGTGCACCAGATCGCGGTAGATCTCGTCGGAGATCACCACCAGGTCGTGCTGACGCGCGACCGAGCACAGCCGCCGCACGGTCTCCGCGGAGGCGATCGTCCCCGTCGGGTTGTCGGGCAGCGTCACCACCACGGCGCGCACGTCCCGGCCGCGTGCGCGGGCCCGCACCACGGCGTCGGCCAGCAGCGCGGGGCTCGGCACGCCGCCCTCACCGGGCGGGGTGGCGACGCGGATCGGCTCGGCGCCCACCAGCGACGTCTGCGCGGCGTAGGTCACCCAGCTCGGCGCCGGGACGACGACGTCCCCGCCGAGCGCGGTGAGCAGCGCGTAGAGCAGCGGCTTGCTGCCGGGGCCGGCGACGACCGTGGCCGGGTCGGTGGGCAGCCCGCGACGGGTCCAGTACCCCGCGGCGGCGGCGCGCAGCGCTGCGGACCCGGCGACCGGGCCGTAGCCGCCCCGGCCCGCGGCCGCGCCGAGCTCGCGGGCCAGGGCGGGATGTATCGGTATCCCGGCCTCCCCGAAGCCGAGCGGGAGGACGCGCCGGCCCTCCCTGCGCTTGCGGGCGATGGCCTCGTTCACCGCGAGCGTCGCCGACAGCGGGACGGGGCGCGGGCTGAACGGCAGCGGCCGGACGGGTGCGGACACTCTCTGGGCAGGCATCGAAACGCTCCAGGGCATGGCGTATGAAGGCATTCGGTAAAAGGCGGGCGACGTCGCGGTGGGTGACCGCGCAATCCCCCTGTGCGACCCGGCCGGGCTCGATTCATACTTGCCCGCATAAAGCATCATCACAAGCGACTCTCATCGATGGTGACCATAAGGTGGACTCATGCTCGAATTGCGCCGCCTCCGGCTGCTCGCCGAGTTCGCCCGCCGCGGCAGCATCGCCGCGACGGCCGCCGCCCTCGGCTACACCCCCTCGGCGGTCTCCCAGCAGCTGTCGGCGCTGGAGCGGGAGGCGCGCGTCCCGCTGCTGGACCGCACCGCCCGCAGCGCGGAGCTGACCGATGCCGGCCGCAGGCTGGCCGAGCGCGCCGAGGAGATCCTCGGGCTGGTGGAGACGGCCGAGGCGGAGTTGTCGGCGCACTCCGACACCCCCATGGGGCGCGTCGTCGTCACCGCGTTCCCCAC
Organism: Actinomadura sp. 6K520; assembly: GCF_004349245.1. Classification (GTDB taxonomy): domain Bacteria; phylum Actinomycetota; class Actinomycetes; order Streptosporangiales; family Streptosporangiaceae; genus Spirillospora. The sequence goes on from NZ_SMLC01000176.1 coordinate 3,140, forward strand.
CGCCGCCGTCGCCTTCGCGCCCGCGCTGGCGCAGAGCCTCGGCGAGCATCCCGGCCTGACGTTCGTCCTGCGCCAGACCCGCCCCGGCGACGGCATCCGGCAGGTCCAGAACGGCGAGGTCGACATCGCCCTCATCGACGACTGGACGGGCAAGGTCCCCGACCAGTCGCCCGCCGCCCTGGAGTTCTTCCACCTGCGCAGGGACCCGCTGGTGCTCGTCGTCCCTTCCACGCACCCCATGTCGGACCCCTCGCGGCCCGTGGACCTGCAGCGGCTCCGGGACGAGCCGTGGATGGCGGCGCCGGCCGGCGAACCGTCCCGGCAGGCGGCCGAGCGGCTCCTGGACACCGTCGGCGGGGCCAGGCCGGTCCCGTGGGAGTTCGAGGGCCTGCACACCATCCTGAGCCTGGTCGCGCGGGGGATCGGCATCACCGTGGTGCCGGCGCTGGCCCTCGCCGCCGGGGACCAGGGGGTGGCGGTGCGGCGCATCCCCGAGTGCACGCTGGCCCGCGAGGTCTACGCCGTCACCAGGGCCGCGAGCGTCCGCAGGCCGTCGGTGGCGGTCACGCTCCGGGCCATCTACGCCGCCGCCCGCGACGCCCAGCCGGCCCGTCCCGAGGGGTGAGCGGGGCCGCCCCCGCGGCCGGAGCCGGGGCCCGGCCGCGGCGTGTCCGTTTCGGGCGGTTTCCGGGCGTCACCTCGGGAAACGAAAGCCGGATCGAACCGGACGCGAACCGAACCAATCCAGCGGCGCAGCCGAACTAACCAGGAGAGGCGGAGCCGAACCGACCGGAGGATGGCCGCGCGGTCCGAATCATCCCAAAGCGGACGGACGGGTGCGGGCCATCACGTACCGTGGGACGCAATCGTGAGTAATTCCGAGTTCATGCACACCGATCGGGGAGCACAGCGCTCGATGGATCGACCTGCGATCACGCCTGCTCCGGCCCCCGGGGCGGCGGGAACCTCCACACTCCAGGCGGACGGGTACGGGGCAGGCCCCGCCACAGTGGCCGGCGAGACCTGCGCCGTTGACGGTTCCACCGTGGCGGACTCCGCCGCCGAACGCCCGGCGGGCCTGACCCGCGCGCCCGGGTCCGCGGACGGCCACGGCGGCGGGCACCTCGCCTTCGAACTGCCGCGGATTCCCGCGCTGCTCCTGCACGCGCTCCCGCGGTTCGTCGAGGGCGTCATCGCCCCCGTGGTGGTGTTCTACGTCGCGCTCGTGCTCCTCGGGCTGACCGGTGCGCTCATCGCCGCCGTCGCCTGGGTGTACGGCGGCATCGTCTACCGGTACGTGCGCGGCCACCCGGTGTCGGGGATGCTGCTGCTGGCGGCGATCGGCGTGACCGTCCGCGCGGGGCTGTCGGCCGCGACGGGCAGCGCGGTCGTGTACTTCCTGCAACCGACGCTGGGGACGCTCTGCGTGAGCATGGCCTTCCTCGCCTCGGTACCCCTCGGCAAGCCGCTGGCCATGAAGCTCGCCAAGGACATGGCGCCGATCCCGGACGCGTTCTACAAGCACGACAGGGTCCGCCGCTTCTTCCTGCGCATCTCGCTGCTGTGGTCGGCGGTGCTGATGGCAAACGTCGGCGTCAGCCTGTGGATGCTGTTCAGCCAGTCGATCAGCATGTACCTGTGGATCCGGACCGGCGTCGTCGCGGGGCTCGGCGCGGCCGGGATCGCCGCGTCGGTGTGGGGCTTCAAGCGTGTCGTACGCCACGTCAACAGCCAGCCCGCGGAGGACGCCGTCGCCGTCTGAGCGGTGACGAACCGGGTCTGAGCGGCGGATTTCCCGCCCGGCTTGCCGAACTTCCGGCCCAAACACGGCGTCTCCATTACTAGATAGCCCGACACAGGGTGAGATATTTGGTTTTGGGGGAGTCTGTGGTGACTGGAGGCCGTTTCAGGCTGGCGGCGACCGGCGGCGCGGCCGTGGTTGCGATGCTCACGGCCGGATCCCTGGCCGGCTGCTCGATCGGGGGCGCGGGCAAGCTCGCGTCGGGGGAGTCCGGCGAGCCCGTGACGATCACCCCGGCCAACGGGACCGCGCAGGTCAAGCCGGACGGGACGATCGAGGTGAAGGCCGCCGGCGGCAAACTGCAGAAGGTCACCGTCCAGGGGGCGGCGGGCCCGACGGTCACCGGCGCGTTCGGCGACGACCGCAAGGTCTGGCGTTCCGACCGGACCCTGGCGCCCGGCACCTCCTACACCGTCACGGCGCAGGCCCGGGACGGCGGCGAGACCCGTACCGTGACCAGCTCGTTCACCACGCTCAAGGCGGCGCGGACGCTCAAGATCGCCGACGTGACCCCCAACGTCGCGGGGGAGAAGGTCGGCGTCGGCATGCCGATCATCGTCACGTTCGACGGCCCGGTCGCCGACCGGGCGGCCGTGGAGCGGACGCTGCGCGTCACCCCCGGCAAGCCGGTCGAGGGCGCGTGGCGATGGGTCGGCCAGGACAAGGCGATCTACCGGACGAAGACGTACTGGGAGCCGCACCAGACGGTCCGCTTCCACGCGCGGCTCGCCGGCGTGAACGCGGGCGGCGGCGTCTACGGCGCCGAGGACGCGCAGGCGACCCTGACCATCGGCGCCGCGCAGATCACCAAGGGCGACATCCGCAAGCACCACATGACCGTGACGCGGGACGGGAAGAAGCTGCGGACCGTCCCGTTCAGCGCCGGGAACGGCCAGACCCGCGAGTACACCACCACGAGCGGCGTCCACCTCCTGATGGAGAAGGGCAACCCGGTGACGATGACGGCGCCCGGCCGCAAGCCCGGCGACTCCGGCTACTACAAGACGGTGGTCGACCACGCGGTCCGCTTCTCCAACAGCGGCGAGTTCACGCACTCGGCGCCCTGGTCGGTGGGCTCGCAGGGCTCGGCGAACGTCAGCCACGGCTGCCTCAACCTCAGCCCGGCCAACGCGCGCTGGTACTACGACATCATGCAGCGCGGCGACGTCATCGAGCTGACCGGCACCGACCGTCAGATCGAGTGGGACAACGGCTGGGGGTTCTGGCAGATGTCGTTCGACAAGTGGCGCGAGGGAAGCGCGCTGCGCTGATCCGGTGTGGACCCCTCCCCTCCGCCGCGCGTACAACGCTTTGATCTCGGCCGCCACCAAAACCCTCGGGTCCTGGCATGATCGTCGACTTTTGTCGCTAATGTCTCCATGGAGACGGCGGGGTTACTGGAGGTAGAGGTGCAGCGGAGGCTATCCGCAGGAGTTCGGGCGGGCACGGCGCTGGCGGCGGCCGTGCTGCTCCTCACGACGGCCTGTAGCGGGGGAGACAAGGGCAGCGGCGGCGTCACCGTCGGGGAGAAGGCCGACGCGCAGGCGCCCCAGGTGACGATCGACCCGGGTGACGGGAACGTCAAGGCGCGGCCGGAGAAGGGCGTCACGGTGACCGCCGCGGGCGGCACCCTCGACAAGGTCACCGTGACCCTCAAGGGCAGGCCGGTCGACGGCGACATGGCCGACGACAAGACCACCTGGAAGTCGCGCACGCTCCGCCCCGGGGCCAGGTACCAGGTGACCGCGGTCGCGACGAGCCCCGAGGGCAAGTCGACCACGGTCAACGCCAACTTCGCCACGCACAAGGCGCCCCAGGAACTCACGGTCCTCGACGTCACGCCGACCAAGAACGAGACGGTCGGCGTCGGCATGCCGATCATCGTCGTCTTCAACCGGGCGGTGGAGGACAAGGAGGCCGTGGAGAAGGTCCTGGACGTCAGGTCCACCAAGCCCGCCACGGGGGCGTGGCACTGGCAGAACGACACCACGGCGATCTTCCGCACCAAGAACGGCGAGTACTGGAAGCCCAACCAGAAGGTGATGCTCCGGGCCAGGCTGGCCGGGGTCAAGACGGGCAAGAAGACCTACGGGACGTCCGACTTCGGGCGCTCTTTCCGCATCGGCGACTCGCACATCACCACCATCAGCACCAAGAAGAAGAAGGCCGTCGCCAGGCTGAACGGCAAGAAGGTCCGGACCTGGCCCATCAGCGCGGGCAAGGGCGGGCGCGTCGTCAACGGCGTCGACACCTACCTCACCGCCAGCGGCATCCACCTGACCATGGGCAAGGAGAACCCGGCGGTCATGACGTCCGAGTGGATGGGCGTCGACCCGGAGGACAAGGAGAACGGCGGCTACAAGGAGGTCATCCCCTGGGCCGTGCGGATCTCCACCAGCGGTGAGTACGTCCACGAGATGGCGGCCACCGTGTGGGCGCAGGGCCGCCAGAACGTCAGTCACGGCTGCATCAACTCGCCGCCCAAGGATGCCCGCTGGTTCTACAAGTGGTCCTACCGCGGCGACCCCGTGGACATCACCGGCAGCAAGCGCAGCCTCGACCCGTTCAACGGCTGGAGCTACTACGAGATGTCCTGGAGCAGGTGGGTCAAGGGGAGCGCCCTCGACCGTACCGTGACCACGGGATGATGTTGACCGGGCCCACCGGCGGGAAGGGGGGATCACACCTCCGCCGTCGCTAGGGGGACCCGGTGGACGACCCGAAGGGCAGGCCGAAGCCCAGGAGACCGAGACTGCGGCGCCGCCTCCGGCGCGGAGCACACCGTGCGCTGCGCCGGGCGGCGCTGTCCGCGCTGCGCCCGCTGCGGCGGAGGCGCGTGCCGCCGCCGGGTGAGCGGCTGCGGGTCCGCGTCCTCCTGCAGAACGCGCACGGGACGGGCGGCACGATCCGCAGCGTCCTGAACCTGTGCGGGTACCTGACCCGCGACCACGACGTGGAGATCGTCAGCGTCGTCAGGCGGAGCAGGAAGCCGTTCTTCGCGATCCCCCCGGACGCCACGCTCACCTACGCCGACGACCGCTTCGCCCCCAAGGGGCGGACGGCCCGCCTCCTGGAGCGGTTCCCGAGCCTGCTGGTCCCGGCCGAGGAGGCATCCTTCCGGCACATGAGCCTGTGGTCGGACGTGTGCCTGCTCAGGGCCGTCCACCGGTCGCCCGCCGACGTCCTCATCGCGACCCGGCCGTCCCTGGTGCTGGTGGCGGCCGAGCTCGCGCCGGACGGCGCGGCGACGATCGGGCAGGACCACATGAGCCTGGAGTCCTACCAGCCCTCCCTCCGGCGGCAGGTCGTCCGCGCCTACCCCCGGCTCACCGTGCTGAGCGTCCTCACCGAGCCCGCCCGCGCGGGGTACGAGGCGGCCCTCGCCGGATCCGGCGTCCGCATCGTCAAGATCCCCAACGCCGCACCGGCGCTGCCGGATGGGACGTCCACCCGCGAGCACAAGGTCGTGCTGGCGGCCGGGCGCCTGGTCCTCAACAAGGGCTTCGACCTGCTCATCCGCGCCTACGCGCCGATCGCCGCCGAGCATCCCGACTGGCGGCTGCGCATCTTCGGCTCGGGGGCGCGCCGCGACCGGCTCCGCGCGCTGATCGCCGAGCTCGGCCTCACCGGGCGGGTCGAGCTGTGCGGCCTCACCCGGGACCTGCACGGCGAGATGGCGCGCGCGTCGATCTACGCGCTGTCGTCACGCCGCGAGGGCATGCCGATGGTCATCATCGAGGCCATGGGCATGGGCCTGCCGGTCGTGTCGTTCGACTGCCCCTTCGGCCCTCCCGAGCTGATCGACCACGGCCGCGACGGCCTGCTCGTCCGCACCGGCGACGTGGCCGCGCTCACCGCCGCGCTCCGCGAGCTGATCGAGGACCCCGCCCTCCGCGACCGCCTCGGCGAGGAGGCCGTGCGCTCGGCGCGGGCCTACGATCTGGAGCACATCGGCACGCGGTGGTCCCGCCTCATCACCGGGCTGCGCCCGGCCCCGCCGCGCGGTTCCGGCCCGCGCGCCGGGGAGGTCGCGGAGGACCGGGGGCTGGGCGTCCCGGGCGGCGACCGCTGACCGGTGGCCCGCCGGCCCGTCACAGGAGCCCGCGGACGAACGCCGCCTGCCCGGCGTGCTGCAGGTCGTCGGAGATCACGCTGATCAGCCGGACGCCCAGCGTGACGGGCGGGTCCCACGCGCGGTCCACGATCCGCGCGAGGTCGCCGTCGGTCAGCGAGCCGACGTACTCGGCGGTCCGGTCGTGGACGGCGTCGTGGTAGCCGGTCAGCAGGTCCGCCGACCCGACCCGGACGGCCGTGACCTCTTCGGAGGTGTGCCCGTATCCCGTGTCGGACGGGTCGAAGGGAAGGCCGAACCGGGCGGCCCAGCCGTCGCGCGTCCACACCTGCGGGGTGCCGGCGGCGTCGGCGACGTGGTCGTCCTGGATGCGGGTGAGGTGCCAGACGAGCCAGCCGATCGAGTTGGCATGGTCGCCGACGCGGTGGGCGAGCTGGGCCGCGGTGAGCCCGCCGGCCGCCTCATGGACCGTCTCCCGGACCCGGCCGAACGCGTCGGTGAGCAGTTGCGCGCTGGTCATTGGCGGTCGCTACCCCGAACGGGCCGGGTCATCCGCACGATCTTCCGCCGACCCGCCGGGTTCCGGCATTCCGCCGCGTGTGGCGACCATCACCGGGCCGCACCCCGGCATGCGGAAGCCCGCCCCCGGGAGGAGGGGGCGGGCTTCCGCGGGGAGACGGCGCCTAGGAGCGGACGCCGTAGAGGTGTTCGAGGGCGAGCTGGTCGAGGTGCTCGAAGGCGGTGCGGCGGCTGCCGAGGGCCTCGGCGTCGACGGTGAAGTTCCGGACGGACCGCCAGTCCTCACCGTCGGCGAGGGTCGGCTGCGCCAGCTCGTCCACCTTGGCCTCGCGCAGCGCGGCCTGGACATCGGGGTCGGCGCGGAACGCGCGCACCTTCTCGCGCAGGATCAGCCAGTTGCGCATGCACGCCGCCGTCGAGTCCCACACGCCCTGGTCGTCCTCGGTGCGGGGCGGCTTGAAGTCGAAGTGGACGGGCCCGTCGTAGTCGCTCTGGTCGATCAGGTCGACGACCCAGAACGCGCCGCGGGTGTTGCCCGCGCCGAACCGCAGGTCCTGGTCGTAGCGGGGACCGTGCTGCCCGTTCAGGTCGATGTGGAACAGCTTGCCCTGCCACAGCGCCTGCGCCAGGCCGTGCGCGTAGTTGAGCCCCGCCATCTCCTCGTGGCCGACCTCCGGGTTCAGGCCGACGCGCTCCGGCCGCTCCAGGGTCTCGATGAAGGCCAGCGCGTGGCCGACGGTGGGCAGCAGGATGTCGCCGCGCGGCTCGTTGGGCTTCGGCTCGATCGCGAACCGCAGGTCGTACCCCTGGTCGGCGACGTAGGCGCCGAGGATGTCGAACGCCTCCTTGTAGCGGTCCAGCGCGGTCCGGACGTCCTTGGCCGCACCGCTCTCCGCGCCCTCGCGCCCGCCCCAGCAGACGTAGGTCCGCGCGCCGAGCTCGGCGGCCAGGTCCAGGTTGTCCATGACCTTGCGCAGCGCGAACCGCCGGACGTCGCGGTCGTTGGCGGTGAACGCGCCGTCCTTGAAGACGGGGTGGCCGAACAGGTTCGTGGTGGCCGTGGTCACCACCAGGCCGGTCTCCTCCAGGGCCTTGCGGAACGCGTCGATCCGCCCCTGCCGCTCGGCGGGCGTGGCGTCGAAGTCGAACACGTCGTTGTCGTGGAAGTTCACGCCGTAGGCGCCGATCTCGGCCAGCTTGCGGACGGCGCGGTCGGCCGGCATCGGCGGGCGGGTGCCGGGACCGAACACGTCGACGCCCTGCCAGCCGACGGTCCAGATGCCGAACGAGAACCTGTCCTCGGGCGTGGGCGTGTAGTCGCTCATGGGAGACCTCCTCAGATCTGCGGGGCGGAATCGCGCAGCGCCGCGTAGCGTTCGCGGATCTCCTGCCCGGTGTGCTCACTGGTGTGCTCGGTCGCCGGCGGCGCCGGCCAGGCGGGCGGCTCCGGCGTCCCGGCGAGGGCCCAGGCGGCCTGGCGGGCGGCCCCGAGCGCGACGTACTCGGCGGGCTCGGGGACGACCACCGGTGTCCCGAGGATCGCCGGAGCGAGGGTCCGGACGGCCCGCGAGCGGGCGCCCCCGCCGATCAGCAGGGTGCGGCGGGGCCGGACGCCCTGCGCGGCGAGATGGTCCACGGCGTCGGCGAGGGAGCACAGCAGCGCCTCCACCGCGGCCCGCGCCACGTTCTCCCGCGTCGCGTTCGCGGTGGTGAGGCCCGCGAGCACGCCGGTCGCGTCCGGCCGGTCCGGGGTCCGCTCGCCGTCGAGGTAGGGCAGCAGCGTCACGCCGCCGGCGCCCGGCCCGGCGGCGAGGGCGAGCGCGGACAGCTCGTCCAGCGCGGCCCCGGTGATGGACGCGGCGGCCGACAGGATCCGCGCGGCGTTCAGCGTGCAGACGAGGGGCAGGAACCGGCCGGTGGCGTCGGCGAACCCCGCGACCAGCCCGGACGGGTCGGCGGACGGCTCGTCCGCGACCGCGAAGGCCGTGCCGGACGTGCCGATCGACACCACGACGTCGCCGGGCCGCAGCCCGAGGCCGAGCGCCGCGCCCATGTTGTCGCCGGTGCCCGCGCCGAGCGCCGCGCCCCACGCCGTCTCGCCGACGCGCTCGCCCGGCGCGGCGACCCGCGGCGGCTCGGCGTCCCGGCCGAGCGCGGCCCGCAGCAGGTCGGGCAGGTAGGCGCCGGACGCGGGGGACCAGTAGCCGGTTCCGGACGCGTCACCGCGGTCGGTGACCGGCTCGCCGGCGCCGAGCCGCAGCGTCAGCCAGTCGTGCGGGAGCATCACCCGTTCGGTGCGCCGCGCGTTGCCGGGCTCGTGCTCGGCCATCCAGCGCAGCTTGGTCACGGTGAACGAGGCGAGCGGCACGCTGCCCGTCCGCTCGGCCCACGCCTTGGCGCCGCCCTGCTCCGCGACGAGGGCGCGGGCCTGCGGCGCCGAGCGGGTGTCGTTCCACAGCAGGGCGGGGCGGACGACCTCGCCCGCCCCGTCGAGGGCGACCATGCCGTGCTGCTGCGCGGCGACCGCGACCGCGTCGGCCCGTTCGAGGAGCTCGCGCGCCCGCGACAGCGCGTTCCACCAGTGGTCGGGATGGCATTCGGTGCCGTCGGGGTGCGGGGCCGTCGCCTCGGCGACGACCGTGCCGTCCCCGGCGCGGCACAGGACGACCTTCGTCGACTGGGTCGAGGAGTCGACGCCCGCGACCAGGTTCCCGGTCATCCGCCCCACCTTTCGTAAAGAGCGTGGACTAAATAACGTAGCAGAGGGGAACAGTCCTGCCTATACACCCGCTTCAATTAGGGTTCATTCATGACGAAGTCCGCGAACGCCCCCGTCCGGCACGCGACGATGCGCGAGCGGAACCTCGCCGTCGTCCTGGAGCACATCGCCCGCCACCAGCCGGTGACCCGGGCGCGGCTCGCCGAGCTGACGGGCTTCACCAAGACGACCGTCTCCAACCTCGTCGCCCTGCTGGAGGGCGCGGGGCTGGTGCGGGGCGGCGCGCCCGTCCACGAGGGCGAGCGCGGGCGGCCGGGCGTGGGCGTGTCCGTCCGCGGCGACGGCGCCGCCGGGCTCGGCCTGGAGGTCAACGTCGACTATCTCGCCGCCTGCGTGCTCGACCTCGGCAAGCGGGTCCGCTACCGGCACGTGATCAGCTCCGACCACCGCGGGCGCGCGCCCGGCGCCGTCCTCGCCGCGCTCTCCGCGCTCGCGGCCGAGGCCGTCGCCGCCGTCGCGGCGCAGGGCCTGTCCGTCGCCGGCGCGGCGGTCGCCCTCCCGGGGCTGCTCGACCGCGAGGACGGCGTCGTGCGGCACGCACCGAACCTCGGCTGGACCGACGTCCCCGTCACCGGCGCGCCCGGCCTCGACCTGGCGCTGCCCACCGAGTACGACAACGAGGCCAACCTCGCCGCCCTCGGCGAGCTGTGGTTCGGCGGCGGCGCCGGCCTCGGCGACTTCGTGCACGTCTCGGGCGAGATCGGGATCGGCGCGGGCATCGTCGTGGACGGCCGGGTGTTCCGCGGCGCCCACGGCTTCGCCGGGGAGCTGGGGCACCTGGTGGCCGAGCCGTCCGGCCCGCCCTGCTCCTGCGGCGGCCGGGGCTGCCTGGAGCAGATCGCCGGTCAGGAGGCGATCCTGCGCGCGGCGGGGCTGCCGGTGACCGGGCCGGACACCGCCCCGGACGACCCGGTGCGGGCGCTCGTCGGCCGCCTGGACGCCGGCGACCCGGCCGCCCGGGACGCGGTGGACCGGGCCGGCCGGGCGCTCGGCGGGGCGCTCGCCTCCGTCGTGAACCTGATCGACCCGGACACCGTCGTGCTCGGCGGGGTGTTCTCCCCGCTGGCCGGCTGGATCCGCCCGCCGATCGAGGCCGTCCTCGCCGGCGGCTCCGGCTCCCTGCGCCGCGGCGCGCCGCCGGTCGAGGTCTCCGGCCTCGCGGAGGGCGCCGCCGTCCTCGGTGCCGCCGGCCTCGTCATCGAACGCGTCATCGCCGGACCCGCCCTGCTGCTCCAGCGGGAACCGCCGGCCGGGGCGCGCTAGAGGGGGCGGTACTCGAACCAGGCGAAGTCGGCGTGGTTGGTGCTCGCCCGGCCGTTCGCGGTGGCGTACGGGCCGACGTAGACACCGGTGAAACCGCCCGCGACCTGGCTGCTCAGGATGTCGCCGTCCACGGGGTCGCCGAGCGGCGTCCAGCCGTCCGGCCCCGCCGCGCCGCCGGCCGCGTAGGACGCCCGGTACCAGCGGCCGCGGGCCTCGAACCCGAGCCGGACCGGCCCGGCGGCGGCCGGCGCGGCCGCCAGCACCGTCTCGATCCCCTGCTCCCGCTTGACGAGGCGGATGCCGTCGCCCGTCGAGACGAGCACGACGTGGAAGTCGTTGTTCTGGACGAGGGCGAGGCCCGCCCACTCCTCGTCGGCGGGGGCGAAGTCGAGCGAGGTGAAGGCGGCGAAGTCGTGGTGCTGCTGGCGCCGCCCGACGAACGAGGGGCTGGCGACGTCGGCGAGGCTCTCCGGACGGACGCGCAGCCGCAGGTGCCCGGGACGCTCGTCCAGGCTCCACCAGCGTTCCCGCGGGGCGCGCAGCACGTTCCAGACCGGTGCCAGCTCCGGCCCGTCGAACTGGTCGCACAGCGGCACCACGGGCCACGGGTGCGGCGGGAGGG
>NZ_SMLC01000177.1 GCF_004349245.1 Actinomadura sp. 6K520
GGACGGTCCGGGCGGCGGCTCGGTGGGCGGTACCAGCGGTTCGGGGGCGGGCGCCGGGTCCGGCGTGGGCGGCGGAACCGGCTTCGGAGTCGGAAGCGGCTTCTCGTGCATGCCGACCACGTACCCCCTGATCGCGGGAATGACCGCGCGCTCCGGTCAGTCATGTGCGCGTCCGGCCCTGGACAGGGCAGGATGGGTCCATGAGGGAAACCCGAGCGACGGTGAGCGGTCTGCGCACGGCGATCGAGCGCAGCGGTTACTACCCGGCCCTGGTCGCGGACGCGGTCGAGTCGGCCGTTGGGGACGAGCCCGTCGTCGCCTACGTGGTCCACCATGAGGCGACGTTCGACCCCGCGATGGAGGTGCGGCGCCACGTGACCGTGCTCGTCCTGTCGGCGAGCCGGCTGCTGGTGTGCCACACCGACGAGCATCCGCCGGGCGAGGGCATGGCCCGGCCGCACGCCTCCACGACGACCGAGGCCGTCAAGCTGGAACGCGTCCAGTCGGTCGCGGTGACGCGGGTCGTCCCGGACCCGGCGTCGTACGTGCCGGGGGTGCCGCCGACCGAGGTCGTGCTGACCATCGGCTGGGGCGCCATCGCGCACGTCGACCTCGAACCCGCGACCTGCGGCGACGAGAACTGCGAGGCCGACCACGGCTACACCGGCAGCGTCACGGCCGACGATCTGTCCCTGCGGGTGAGCGAGGCGGCCGACGGCGCCGAGGCCGTCGGCCAGGTGCTGGCGTTCGCCGCGGAGCTGTCCGCCGCGACCGCGAGCTGACGCCGAGCCGATCGACCCCGCGCCGACCCCGAGCCGATCGACCCCCCGTGACCGGAGCGAACGAGTGACCGAAACGAACCTCCCGGCCGAGACGAGCGGGGAGGCGCCCGCCCCGCGGTACGGGGCGGGCGCCCTCGCCGATCTGCCGTCCTCGGTGCTGGCGGCGCTCGGCGTCCCCGAGGCCGCCGACGTCCTGGAGCTGCCCGCGCTGCCGCGCGCCTGCGTCCTGCTGGTCGACGGCCTCGGCTGGCAGCAGCTCAGGGCCCACCCGGACGAGGCGCCGTTCCTGAACGCGCTGGCCGGCCGCCCGATCACGTCCGGATTCCCGGCCACGACGGTGACCAGCCTGACCTCGCTGGGGACGGGCGCCGTGCCCGGCGCGCACGGGATGCTCGGCCTGCAGGTGGCGGTGCCCGGCACCGACCGGCTGCTCAACTGCCTCCACTGGACCGACGACGACCCCGACCCGGAGACGTTCCAGCCCCTCCCGACCGTGTACGAGCGGGCGGCGGCGGACGGTGTCGAGACCGCGTACGTCTCGCTCCACCAGTACCGGAGGACGGGGCTCAGCCGCGCCACCACCCGCGGAGCCCGGTACATGAGCGCCGAGAGCCTCGGCCAGCTCGTCGGGCGGATCGAGACGGCGCTGCGCCGCGGCGACCGCGCGTACGTCACCGCGTACCACGCCGACCTCGACGCGACCGGCCACCGGTTCGGTGTCGGCTCCCGCGACTGGCGGCACCAGCTGCGGTTCGTGGACGTCCTCGTCCAGGAGATCGCGGCCGTCCTGCCGCCCGGGACGGCGCTTTACGTCACGGCCGACCACGGCATGGTCGACCCCACCGAACGCGTCGACTTCGACACCGTGCCCGAGCTGCAGGAAGGGGTCGCCCTCCTCGGCGGGGACGCCCGCGCTCGGTACGTCTACAGCGAGCCGGGCGCCCACGACGACGTCCTCGCCGCCTGGACGGCCGTGCTGGGCGACAGGGCGTGGGTCGTGTCGCGCGAGCAGGCCGTGGCGGACGGCTGGTTCGGCCCGATGGGCCCCGGGATGCTGGAGCGCGTCGGTGACGTCGTCGCGGTGCCGCACGCCGATCTCGCGATCGTGGCGTCCGAACGCGAACCGTGGCTGGACCGGATGGTCGGCATGCACGGCTCGCTCGTCCCCGCCGAGCAGCTCGTGCCGCTGCTCACCACGTCCCGGCCCTGACCCCGCGACCCCGCGGTAGGACGAATTGCGATGAACCGGATTTCGCCTCTCCCTAATCCGGGCGACGGCGGTCAAACTGGCGGTGTGCACCCTCTCATCGAAGTGCCCGCGTTGGACCGGCTGCTCCGGCGGCGGACGCCCGTGGTCCTGCTGGACGCCCGATGGCATCTGGCGGGACCGCCGGGGATCGAGTCCTACCGCAAGGGGCACCTGCCCGGCGCCGTCTTCGTCGACCTCGACCGCGACGTGGCCGGACCGCCCGGGCCCGGCGGCCGTCATCCCCTGCCCGAGCCCGTCGCGTTCGAGGCGGCCATGCGCCGCGCGGGCGTCTCGGAGGACACCCTCGTCGTGGTCTACGACGACGCCGACTCCACGGCCGCCGCGCGTGTCTGGTGGTCCCTGCGGTACTTCGGCCACGAGCGGGTCCGCGTCCTGGACGGCGGCTACCGCGCCTGGACGGAGGCGGGCCGCCCGGTGAGCACCGAGGAACCCGACGTCAAGCCGGGCGATTTCACCGCACGCCCGGGGCGGCTGCCCGTCCTGGACGCGGAGGGCGCCGCCGAGCTGGCGACGGCCGGTGTCCTGCTGGACGCCCGCGCCGCCGAGCGGTACCGGGGCGAGCAGGAGCCCGTCGACCCCGTCGCCGGGCACATACCGGGCGCCCGCAACGCCCCGACGTCCGGCAACGTCGGCGTGGACGGCCGGTTCCTGCCGCCCGGGCTGCTGCGCGAGCGGTTCGCCAAGCTCGGCGCCACCGACGCTCTCGACGTCGGCGCCTACTGCGGCTCCGGCGTGACGGCCGCCCACGAGATCCTCGCCCTCAACCTCGCCGGGATCCCCGCCGCCCTCTACGTGGGCTCCTGGTCGAACTGGGTGACGGACCCGTCCAACCCGGTGGCGACCGGAGAGAACTGACCAGCCCCGCACGTCGGTCAGCCGGCGCCGAGGCACAGGAACCCGGTCACTCCATGGGGCCGGGGGATGTCCGCCAGGGCCTGGGCGGGGGAGCGGCCGGTGGCGACGGCGGTGTGGAAGGCGGCCATGAAGGCCGGTGTCGCCTCGTCGCGGACCGGGGTGACGGCGGCGACGACGGTGGCGGTGCCGAGGGCGAGGAGGGCGCCCGCCATGCCGAGTACGGCGTCGCCCTCGGCGGCGCGGCCGATGTCGCACGCCGACAGGACGATCATGCGCGGCGGGGCGGCCACCTCGTCCAGGTCGTGCACCACCAGGGGGCCGTCGGCGAGACGCAGGCGCGAGAACAGGGGATTGCCCTCGCGGAACTCGCCGTGGGCGGCGATGTGGACGAGGGCGGCGCCGTCCAGGGCGTCCCTGACTTGTTCCGCGCGCGCGTCAGGACCCTCTAGGACGATCGCCTGCGGGTGGAGGCGCTGCAGAGCGGCGATCTCGCGTTCGGCGTGATCGAGGTCGGGGCCTGCCACGAGCACGGCATGCCCGTCCGTGGGCTTGGGCTCGCGGGCATGCAGCCAGGCGCCGACGGACGGGACGACCATGAACGGACGTCCCGTCAGTGATGGGAGCACCGTCCAAGGCAGGCCATGCAGCGTCCCCGTCGGAGCGATGACGAGTTCACGGTCGCCGATGTGGCGGCTAAGCGGGGCGAACACGAGATTGTCGAGCCGCCGGGCCGCGTCGGTGAGCGCCGAGAGCGGCTCGGGGGCGTCCTCCGCGGCGAGGCGGCGGACGGCGAAGCGGATCAGGCCGGTCTCCCGGAGGGCGTCGCCGCTCGGCCCGAGATGATGTCGGCGGGCCTCACCTTCGGCGATGGTCACGGCGTGCAGCTCCGGACCGATCTTGATGATCTCGACGAGGGCTCGTCCGCCGAGGGCGGCGGCGACCTCCTCGATGCCCGGGAAGTCGTGCGGGGACGCACCGGACGGGCGGCGGCGCGTCCGCGCGCGGATCTCCGCCTCCAACTCGGCCACGCCCTCCGGCGGCGCCGACGGGTCACTCCCGGCGATCCCCGCCGTGTGCTCGACGCTGAGGACGCGCAAGGTGGTCAGCGCCGCGGCGCGTTCGGGGTCCCGCGGAGGTCGGACCCGGGCCGGGCGCGCGATCATCCGCCGCCGTTCCTCGACGGCGAGCAGCTCCGGCGCCGAGTCGGCCAGCCCGAGCCCGAGGTCCGACAGCTCGCCGGCGAGTCCCGCCGCGCGGGCCCGCAGGTCCAGCGCACCGAGCGCCTCCGCGTGCTCCTCGGTCACCTGGAGCCCGGCTTTGACCGCCTCGACCGCGCCCGCATGGTCGGACCGTGCGGCGCGTTCGAGCGCGACGGCGTGCCAGCCCGCGATCTGGGCCTGCACAGAGCCGCGCGAACGTTCGACGGCGGAGAGCAGATGCCCCGACGGCCTGCCCAGCGACAGCGCCACGCGGGCGGCGACGATGCGGGCCTCGTCGGCTGCGTCGGCCCAGCCGCCGTCTTCCAGCCGGGCGGCCGTGGCCTCCGCCGAGCGCAGCAGTACGGCCGAGCGCTCCCCGCACGCCCAGCGGGCCCTGAGCAGCACGTGCTCGGCCAGAAGCATCCATCCCGTTCGCTCCTGCCCGGCGAACAGGGCGCGTGCGCGTTCGGCCGCGTCTGTGCAGCGTTCGGGATTGGCGTCGGCCAGCTCGGCGTGCGCGAGAAGGAGGTAGCCATCCGCGATGTCGCACCCGTAGCCGTTCGCCGTCGCGGCGTCCAGGGCGGCGGTGAGGACGGGACGGGCCTCGCCCGGCAAGCCCGCCATGATGAGGGTCTCCGCCTGGTCGAACCGGCACTGCGCCAGGCGTTCCCCGGTCAGGTGCGGCTCGGCCTCGGCGAAGAGCCGAAGCGCGCGCGGAACGTCCCCACGGCGCGACACCACGAACGCCAGATTCCCCTTGGCCATCGCCGTCTGGTGATGTAACCCAGCGGCCTCGCCCACGGCGACGGCCTCCGCCAGATCACTTTCTGCCGCGTCCAGGTCGCCGCGGAACGTCCGGGCAAGACCGAGGTTGGTGAGCAGGCCGTTGAGGACGGCGGGATCATGCCCTTCCCGCAGCCGAGGCAGGGTCTGGACGGCCAGTTCATGCGCTTCGTCCAGTCGCCCTGCCCGCGCCAGCGCGCAAGCCTTGTTGGCCGCCAGGCGGTCTGCGTCCTCGCCCTGCAGAACGGCCTCCGCCTGGCGTGCGTGGGCGAGCGCCTCGGTGAGCTCACCGCGCGCGGTGAGCAGGCCGACCAGGTTCATCCGCACCTGGGCCGCCCGGTAGCCGTCGCCGCGCGCCAGCTCCAACGCCCGGTGCAGGAAGCCGAGCCCCTCGTCCAGGCGCCCCAGTTCCTTCGCGGCAAGCCCGGCGACCCGCAGCGCGAGCACGCCGCCGCCGCGTTCGAGCAGGGCGAGCGCCCGTACGAACGCCGTCGCCGGGTCGGTGGCCGCGAGCCGGAGGAGCGCGCGCTCGTCCGGCCCGGTCACAGCCGCACCCAGCTCGTCACGATCGACGTGCCGTCGTCCAGCCGGAGCAGGAGGCTCACCAGGCCCTCGGGGACGCGCGGAACCCAGAACAGCCCCGCGGCCTCCGCGCGGACCTCGACCCCGTCCGGCGGAAGATCCCGGTGCCGGACCCGGACGGCGCCGGACGACGGCGGGACGAGCCGCCCGGTGATCTCCCGGTCCCGGCCGAACTCCGCCACTTCGATCTCCACCGTCGCGCCGGGGCAGGTGAACGTCAGCACCCGTCCCGGCCCGCCGCGGACTCCGGCCGCCGCCCGCGCGCCACGGTCCTGTACCGGTTCCGCCAGCGTCGCGGAAGGCGTCCGCCAGGCGATGGACGCGCGGGCCGCGGCCAGGACGCCCTCCGGCAGCGGGTCCAGCGTCTCGAAGGCGTGCCGCACACCCGCCATCAGCTCGTCGTCGTTCATGGGACGAGCCTCCGCAGCGCCTCCAGGCACCGCGCCCGCGTCGGCCCGACGCTGCCGAGGGGAATGCCCAGGGCGGCGGCCAGCTCGGCGTGACTCGGCGCGAGCGCGAACAGCCGCAGCAGCGTCCGGCAGCGGTGCGGCAGCGACTCCAGCGCCGCCCCCACCAGCCCCAGGCGCTCTCTGCCGAGGACCACCCGGTCCGGTTCCGGCTCCGGCGCCCGCGGCGCGGGCACCAGCGGCCGGTCGCGGCCACGCCGGCGCACCAGCCGCAGGCTCTCGTGCCGCGCCGTGGTCGCCAGCCAGGACCCCGTCGCGGACGGGTCGCGCAACCCGTCGATACGCTCCACCAGCCGCAGCCAGGTCGTCTGCACCACGTCACCGGAATCGGCGTCGTTCAGCCCGTGCGAGCGGGCGATCGACCACAGCAGCGCGCTGTGCCGCTCGACCAGCCGGGCCCACGCGGCGCCGTCGCCGTCGCGTGCCCGGATCACCAGCTCGTCCGTGCCATCGTCCAAATGGGCCACCGAAGTCTCCTCCTGAGGCCCCCCGCTGGCGTTGACTCTATGCCATGTCGGCATGACTCTGCGTAGGAAACTCGCATATCGGCGGCCGCCCGGCCCGTCAGGGGCCGACGACCACGCCGAGGCCGGGCAGGGACGGGTTCGCCTCCGGATCGAGGACGCGGTCCGCCGCCTCGTCCGCGCCGATGCCCTCCGCCGCCGCGAGCCCGGCTATCCGTCCCGCCACCACCGGCGCCGCGAACGACGTGCCGCTCCACGTCGCGTAGCCCTGGAAATCATCCGGATCGGTGCCGCCGCTGGCCGGCCGCGTCCCGTTGAACCGGACGAAGGTGCTGGTCACGTCCACGCCCTGGGCGCACGCGTCCACCCACCGCCCGTGGTTGGAGAACCAGGCGCGGTCGCCGCCGTCCAGCGCCGCGACGCCGACCACCGGCTCCGCCGCGGCGGGCCAGAACGGCCGGTCGCCGGCGGTGTTGCCCGCGCACGCCACCACGACCGTCCGGCGGCCGAGCGCGGCGAGGGCGCGCGCCATCACCGGCGAGGGCCGGTCGTCGTAGGTGTGGCAGCCGAGGGAGATGTTCACGACATCGGCGTGCCGCCGCTCGGCGAGCCATTCCAACGCGCGGATCACGTCGAGTTCGTCGCCGACCCCGTCACCGCCGATCACCCGCCGGGCCAGCAGCCGCGCGCCGGGCGCGTGCCGCAGCACCACGCCCGCGACGAACGTCCCGTGCCCGGCCTGCGCGTCGAGGTCGCAGTCCAGATCGGCGTCCAGGACCTCCCGGACCTCGTCGCGCTGCTCCCGGAACCACTCCGCGTCCTCGTACCAGGGGTGCGGCGACAGGCCGGTGTCCAGGATCGCGACCGTCACGTCCCGCCGCGCCGCGGCGGCCCGCGGCGCGGCGACGGGCGCGGCCGGACGCGGCAGATCCGCCGGCCCGCTCCACCACATCGGCTGCCCGTGCACGAGATGGTTCGGCGACACGCTCAGGCCGCGGCGCCGCGCGTTCCCGCCCACGCCGTCCCCGGCCAGCCGGCTCGCGAGCTCGCAGACGTCCACCTTCGCCGCCGCGCGCAGCCGCAGCCGCGTGACCGCGCGCCCGTCGTGCCGCGAGTCGCACCACCGCCGCACGGCGGCCTCCGCGTCCCCGGCGTCCCGCCCGGCGACGAGGATCTCGTCCCGGCGGACCATCGCCGCACGCCCCGGTACCGGCTCCACCACCACCGCGTCCGGGTGCCGCGCCAGCACCCGCTCCACCCGCGCCTGCTGATCGAACATCGGCCGTCCTCCACTCATGGTGCCGAACCAGACACTCTAAGTGGCCGAGATCGCGACCGCAGGCGGCCGCACCGCGTTGCGCGCTTGCCCCTCCGGGCGGCCCCCGCGGGGGCTAGGGTTGTCGGGCGGTGCCCGTGAACGTTGTGCATCCTGCGGTCAAGCGTTCAACAAACGCCTGACTCACGGTGGTGCGACACGGGCCGATGATGCACAATGAGGGACGCGGACGCCGACTTGGGACGTACGAGGCCGTAGGGGAAGACGAGCCTCGGTACAGATCCAGGAGGTCCGGTGACCGCACGTGGCGTTTTCTACGTCCACTCCGCGCCGCCTGCGCTGAGCCCGCACATCGAGTGGGCCGCCGCAGGTGTTCTCGGTGTGCCCGTTTCCCTTGAGTGGGCCGATCAGGCGGCCGCGCCGGGAACGCTGCGCGCCGAGCTCCATTGGGAGGGCAGGCCGGGCACCGCCGCGGGGATCACCTCGGCGCTGCGCAATTGGAAGCTCGTGCGGTTCGAGGCCACCGAGGACCCCACCCCCGGCACCGACGGCGTCCGCTTCAGCTTCACCCCGTCCCTCGGCGTCTTCAGCGGCATCATCGGCGCCAACGGCGACATCATGATCCCCGAAGACCGCCTCCGCGCCGTCATGGCCAACGCCGCCGTAGGCAAGATCACCCTTGAGAACGAGCTGGAACGCCTGCTCGGCACCCCATGGGACAACGAACTCGAACCCTTCCGCCGCGCCGGCGACGGCGCCCCGGTCCGCTGGCTCCACGCCGCTGTGTAGATTTGCATTGCCCTTGGCGGTCAGGCCCTGGAGGGCCTTCCCTTCGGCGGGCAATGCGGTGCGATCGCTGCATCGCTCCGGCTCGCCTTGCGGCTCGCTGCGCGATCAGGTTTCTCGCAGGCTCGAAACCTGCCTTCGGACGCGATCGCGAACGTTGGGGTTGTTGCGGGGTTGGGGTGTCGGCTGGGGTTTGCGGGTAGCGGGGGTGCGTGGTGGTGCGGTGGCTCGCCTGCGGGTCGCCGCGTGGGGTGGTTTCTTGTGGGCTCGGAACCTGGTTGTGGGTATGGGAACGGCCCGGCGGGTGCCGGGCCGTTTCTTAGGGTTTTAGAGGGCTCGTTGGAAGGCCACTGAGACGTTGTGGCCGCCGAAGCCGAAGGAGTTGTTCAGGGCTGCGGCGGGGCCGTCCGGGATCTTGCGGGGTTCGTCGCGGACGATGTCCAGGTCCACCTCGTCGTCCACGTCTTCGAGGTTGGCCACGAAGGGGATGAGGCCCTCCTTCAGGGCCAGGACGGTGAAGACCGACTCCAGGGCGCCGGCGCCGCCCAGCAGGTGGCCGGTCATCGACTTGGTGGCGGTGATGGCCGCCTGGGCGGCGGCCTCCTCGCCGAGGCCCGCCTTGATCGAGGCCAGCTCGGCGACGTCGCCGGCCGGGGTCGAGGTGGCGTGGGCGTTGATGTGGATGATGTCGGCTGCCTCCAGGCCCGCGTCCTTGAGGGCGCGCTGCATCGCCTTGGCCTGGCCGGAGCCGCTCGGGTCGGGCAGCACGATGTCGTAGGCGTCGCCGGAGTAGCCGCAGCCGGCCGCGATGCCGTTGATCTGCGCGCCGCGGGCGCGGGCGTGCTCCTCCGATTCGAGGATCATCACGGCGGCGCCCTCGCCGAGCACGAACCCGTCGCGGTTCTTGTCGTAGGGGCGGGACGCGCGCTCCGGCTCGTCGTTGCGGGTCGACATCGCGCGCATGGCACCGAACGAGGCCATCTGCAGGGGGTGGATGCAGGACTCGGTGCCGCCGCAGATCACCACGTCGGCGCGGCCCGCGCGGATCATGTCGATGGCGTAGCCGACGGCCTCGCCGCTGGACGCGCAGGCGCTGACCAGGGCGTGCGAGCCGGCCATCGCGCCGAACTCGATGCCGACGTGCCCGGACGCGCCGTTCGGCATCAGCATCGGGACGGTGAAGGGCGAGACGCGCGACCAGCCCTTCTCCTTGTACACGTCATAGCTGTTCAGTGCGGTGTGCAGGCCGCCGATGCCGCTGGAGAACACGACGCCGAGCCGCTCGCCGTCCACGGCGTAGCCGCCCTCGACGCCGGAGTGCTCCTCCGGCTTCTTGGCCTTGCGCGAGGCGGGCGGGGCGAACCCGGCGTCCGTCCACGCCTCGCGTGCGGCGATCAGCGCGATCGCCTGGTTGCGGTCCAGCCGGCGCAGGGTCTGCTTCGGCATGACCTCCGACGGGTCGACCTTGAGCGTCCCGGCGAACCTGACGGGCAGGTCCTCGACGCCCTCCCAGTCCAGTTTCCGGACACCGGACTCTCCGGCGAGCAGGGCGGACCAGGTCGACGGGAGGTCTCCGCCGAGTGGGGTCGTTGCACCGAGACCGGTCACGACGACTCTGGTCTGGCTCTGGCTCATAACTGGTGCTCCTTGCGGACTGTGGGGGTGCGGACCGGCGCGCCGCCGCCCGGTTCCGGCCGGTGCGGCGGCGCGCCGTCCCCGAGATTCAGCTCTGCAGGTTCTGGACGAAGTTGATGACGTCCTTGACGGTCTTCAGGTTGCGCAGCTCGTCGTCGGGGATCTCGACGCCGAACTGGTCCTGCGCGGCAACGGCGATCTCCACCATCGACAGCGAGTCGATGTCGAGGTCGTCGATGAAGTTCTTGTCGGGGGTGACCTCCGACTTGTCGATCCCGACGATGTCATCGATGATCTCGGCGAGGCCGTCCAGGATCTGCTGTTCGGTGGCGACTGCCATGGTTTCTGCTTTCTCCTTCGGTGGGTTGGTCCAGAGCCTGCGGGCAGGCGTGACGGCCTACGGGATCTGGATGACTTGGGCAGCGTAGGACAGCCCGGCACCGAATCCGACCAGGAGGGCCGGTGCGCCGGACGGCACGTCGCCGCGTTCGATCATTCGGGACAGGGCCAGCGGGATCGAGGCCGCCGAGGTGTTGCCGGAGTGCTTGATGTCGTCGGCCACCACGGCGTTGGTGGCCTTCAGCTTGCGGGCGATCGTCTCGATGATCCGCAGGTTGGCCTGGTGCGGGACGACGGCGGCGAGGTCCTGCGGGCTGATCCCGGCGCGCTCGCACGCCTCGGCCGCGACCGGGGCGATCGCGGTGGTCGCCCAGCGGAACACCGCCTGGCCCTCCTGCCGGATGGAGGAGTGCCGGTCGTCGATGATGATTTTGTCGTACTTGTCGCCGGCGCTGCCCCACACGACCGGGCCGATGCCGGGGGAGTCGCTGGCGGTCACGACCGCGGCGCCCGCCCCGTCGGCGAAGATGATGCAGGTGGAGCGGTCGGTCCAGTCGACCCACTGGGACATCTTCTCCGCGCCGATGACGAGCACGCTGCGGGCGCTGCCGGCGCGGACCGCGGCGCTCGCGGTGGCGAGGGCGTAACAGAAGCCGGCGCAGGCGGCGTTGAGGTCGAACGCGCCGGGCGCGTCGATGCCGAGCCGGTGCGCGACCTGCGCGGCGTGCCCCGGCATCGGCGACTCGGCCGAGCAGGTCGCCAGGATGACCAGGTCGATGTCGGACGGGGAGAGCCCGCTGCCCGCCAGGGCC
Organism: Actinomadura sp. 6K520; assembly: GCF_004349245.1. Lineage (GTDB taxonomy): Bacteria > Actinomycetota > Actinomycetes > Streptosporangiales > Streptosporangiaceae > Spirillospora. The sequence goes on from NZ_SMLC01000177.1 coordinate 11,251, forward strand.
TTGCCGCCCGCGTGGACGCCGAGCTCGACGATGCCCTCGTCGTCGCCGGCGATGCGGCGCTCGGCGATGCCGACGCGGCTGCGGATCCACTCGTCGTCGGTGTCGACGGTCCGCGCGAGGTCGTCGTTGGTGACGACGCGGGCGGGCCGGTAGTCGCCGAACGCGAGGACGCGGGCGCCGGACGCCGCCTCGGGAATGGTGAGGGCCGCGGTCATGACGTGTGCGCCTTGACCAGGTCACGGGCCTTGTCCAGGTCCGCGGGGGTCTTGAGGGCGACGAGCTCGACGCCCTTCAGCTCGCGGCGGGCGAGGCCGGCCAGCGTCCCGGCGGGCGGCAGCTCGATGATCGCGGTGACGCCGATCTCCCGCATCGTGTCCATGCAGGCGTCCCAGCGGACGGGCGCGCTGACCTGCTCGACGAGCCGGTCGACGAAGTCGGCCCCGGACTCGACGACGGCGCCGTCGCGGTTCTGCAGCAGCCGCGTCCGCGGGTCGGCGACGGGCACGCCGGGCGCGAGGCGGCGCAGGGTGCCGACGGCGGGCGCCATGTGCTCGGTGTGGAACGCCCCGGCGACCGACAGGGCGCGCAGCCGCGCCTTCGCGGGCGGCTCCTCGGCGAACTCGGCGAGGCGCTCCTTCGTCCCGGCGGCGACGATCTGGCCGGCGCCGTTCACGTTGGCGGGTGTGAGGCCGTGCTTGTCGATGGACGCCAGGACCTCGTCGGCGTCGCCGCCGAGGACCGCGGTCATCCCGGTCTCGGTGACGGCGGCGGCCTCGGCCATCGCCCGGCCCCGCTCCCGGACGAGGACCAGCGCGGACTCGGGGGACAGCACCCCCGCGACCGCGGCGGCGGCCAGCTCGCCGACGCTGTGCCCGGCGACGGCGTCCGGCCCCCGGTCATCGCCCTCGTAGAGGGCCTCGTAGGCGGCGAGCGCGGCGGCGACCAGCAGCGGCTGCGCCACGGCGGTGTCGCGGATCTCCTCGGCGTCGGCCTCCGTCCCGTAGCGCACCAGGTCGAGACCCGTGACGGCCGACCACCAGGCGAGGCGGTCGGCGACTCCGGGTATCTCAAGCCATGGCTGCAGGAAGCCGGGGGTCTGGGCGCCCTGGCCGGGCGATGCGAGGAGAATCACGGCCACCAGCCTGCCGCCAACCACCCTGCGCCCACGATGCGGAACAGCACGAAGTTTGGTCGAGACCCTTTGTAAGACCCCTACAAGACCGCGGTCATCAGCGGGTTTGGAACCGTCCCAGTACCAGGGCGATGCGGAGGGTGAACGCGTTGCGGCCGTCCGTGGGGGCGAGGCCGGTCAGCTCGCTGACGCGGCGGAGCCGGTAGCGGACCGTGTTGGGGTGCACGAACAGCAGCCGCGCGGTCGCCTCCAGCGATGAGCCCTGTTCGAGGTAGGTGGTGAGCGTGTCGAGGAGCGGGGCGCCCGCGGCGAGCATCGGGTTGTAGACGTTCTCCACCAGGTGGCGGCGGGCGTCGTCGTCGCCGTCGAGGGCGCGCTCGGGCAGCAGCTCGGTCGCCAGGACGGGACGCGGCGCGTCCGGCCAGCCGGCGGCGGCGCGGAGCCCGGCCACGGCGGCCTGCGCCGAACGGGTGGAGTCGTACAGGTCGCTGACCTGCGGGCCGACGACGACCGGGCCGGGGCCGCACTTCGCGGCGATCGGGCGGGCGGCCTCCAGGGAATCGGTGTCGCCGCCCATGATGACGATGACCCGGCGCCCTTGGACGCCCGCCAGCACGTCGGCACGCGCGCGGCGTGCGGCGATCTGCATCTGGTCGATGGTGACCTCGGGCTCCTCGTCCTCTGGCGTGAACCCCGCGATGACCGTGACGGGCTTGGACGTCCACCCGAGGGCGGCGGCCCAGGAGTGCATCCCGTCGTCGACCTCACCGCGCAGCACCGCGTTGACGACGAGTGCCTCCAGGCGCGCGTCCCACGCGGCGCGCGTCTCGGCGGCACGTGCGTAGACCTGGGCGGCGCCGAACGCGACGTCCCGCGTGTAGCGCAGGATCGCCTCGCGGAGCTGGGCTTCGCCGCCGGGGGCGGCCAGCTCGCTCAGCCGGGTCTCCACCACGTCGATGATGACGCGGATCATGTCGATCGTGTGGTGCAGCTTGATGGCGCGGAGGAGCTCGCGGGGCGCGGTGCCGAACACCTCCCCGGCGATGGCCGGGCGGGTCGCCTCGTTGTTCTTGAACCACTCGACGAACGCGGCGATGCCGGCCTGGGCGACCAGACCGATCCAGGAGCGCTGGTCGGGCGGCATCCGCCGGAACCAGGGGAGGTGCTCCTCCATGCTGTTGAGGGCCGCGGTGCCGAACGTGCCCATGGCCTTCTCCAGGCGCTGGGTGGTCTGCTCGCGGATTTCGGCGTCGGTCGCGGTGTCCACCACCCCAGAGTGCCACCAAGGCGGCGGTGAACCGTCCTCAAGTGAGTGATCCGTGTCAGCGCGGAGTGACATCGGAGGTCCGTCCGAGCGCGATGCCGGTGAGGTTGCGGAGGGACGCCGAGCCCGGTTCGAGGTAGTCGCTGTGGCCGGCGCCCCCCGCGTCGAAGACCCGCGCGCCGAACGAGGGCGAGACCGGGTCGGGGCCGAGGCCGAGCCCGAAGATGCGGACGTGCGGGATGTCCTCCGTCCAGTCGGTGCTTCCCCGTCCCGCCCATACGCGGGCGGTGCCGCTGAGCTTCGCGGCCGACCACGCGGTCGTCCCGGGGCTGCCGTAGAGGGCGATGTCGGTGACCTCCCGCCCGCCGCTCCCGTCGGCGTTCATCACCCA
>NZ_SMLC01000178.1 GCF_004349245.1 Actinomadura sp. 6K520
GTGCTGGCTGGGGTCGCCGTGTATGTGGGTGCCGCCGCGCGAGCGCGCGACGGCACCCACATACACGGCGACCCCAGCCAGCACCGCAACCCCGCAACGACCTCAACGCCTGCGATCGCGTCCGAAGGCAGGTGTCGAGCGAAGCGAGAAACCTGATCGCGCAGCGAGCCCCTGGGCGAGCCGGAGCGATGCAGCGATCGCGCGCATTGCCCGTTGAAGGGAAGGCCCTCCAGGGCCTGACCGCCGAGGGGAATGCCATAAACTCCACCCGTGGTGCGGGATAGGGATGCCCGCCGGTCCGAGGCGGCCAGGTGCGTGGCCGGTGCGGCTTGTGGAGTCGGCCCGGCGCTCGGCGGCGCCTGGGCGGATGCGGCGTGAGACGCGTCAAACGCGCGGTCGCGCTGGCCGCCCTGCTGCCCTGTTTCGCGCTGGCGGCGCCGACGACCCTGATGCCGCCGGCCACGGCGTCGGCGCAGGCGCTGCAGCGGGCACAGGTGGGGGTCGCGCTCACGAAGGTGAGCCCGAAGACGGTCCGCGACAACTCCAGGATCGAGATCTCGGGGCTGGCGAAGAACCGTACGGGTGAGCAGCTCGGCGGGCTCACGCTGCGGCTGCGCTACAGCGCGCAGCCGGTCCTCAGCCGGAGCCAGCTCGACCAGTTCGCGACCGGCCAGCCGAACCTGATGCCCAATGTGGGCCCGCAGCAGCAGCTCGCGAGCGCGGCCGCCCCGGGCGCGACGCAGAAATGGACGTTCCAGACCAGCGCCAAGGCCCTGCGGCTGAACGCCCCGGCCGGCGCCCCGGGCGTGTACCCGGTGGGCGTCGAGGTGCTGAACTCGGCGCAGCAGGTGGTCGGCGGGCTGACGACGTTCCTGACGTTCATGCCGAAGCAGCGGCACTTCAAGCAGGTGGCGGTCAGCTGGGTGTGGCCGCTGGTCGACCGGATGCACCGGACCGACGACCAGACGTTCTTCGACGACGCGCTCACCGGCGACATGTCGCCCGACGGGCGGCTCGGCTCGCTCGTCGACGCCGCCGCCGCGACGGACACGCCCGTCACGTGGGGGATCGACCCGGCCCTGCTGGACGACGCGCAGCGCATGGCGTCCGGCGAGTACACCGTGGAGCCGTTCGGCGCGCAGAAGGCGACGAAGAAGGAGAAGAGCGCGGTCGCGGCGGCGTGGCTGGCGGCGCTGAAGAACGCGTCCAAGGGCGACCCGTACTTCACCCTGCCGTACGGCGACCCCGACGTCGTCGCCCTGATCCGCCACAAGATGCCCCGCGACATCGCCGTCGCGTTCGCCGCCCGCAACACCGGTGTCGCGACACAGGTCCTCGGCCGGGCGGCGGACGCGGACGTCGCCTGGCCGCCGTTCGGCGCGGCCGGCCCTGGAACGCTTGAACGGCTCGCCGAGCACGCGCTGAAGGACGGCGGGTCGTTCCTGATGAGCAGCTCGCAGTTCCAGCCCGCGCAGACGGGGGAGCTGCCGAACGCGGCCACGAAGGTGCGGACGAGGGCGGGCGAGCAGGACGCCCTGCTGTTCGACGAGAAACTCAACAAGATCGTCAGCGAGGGGTCGCGGACGGCCTACGGCGCGCTGCTGACCGAGCAGCGCTTCCTCGCCGAGACGGCGATGATCGCGGCGGAGGCGCCGAACCAGCAGCGCACCGTGGTCGTCGCTCCCGACCGGCACTGGAACCCGGCGCCGGGCCTCGCGGAGAAGCTGCTGAAGTACACCGGGGACGCGGCCTGGCTCCGCGAGCTGCCGCTGGACAGGATCGAGTCCACCGCCCCGCAGGTCAGGGCGTTCAACGGCTACCCCGACGCCTTCGAGCGGTTCGAGGTGGGGGACGCGCACCTCGCGCAGATCCGGGCGCTGGCCCGCCGCGCGGCGACGTTCCAGTCGGTGATGACGAACGACGTCAACATCTCCTACGAGCGCGCTCTGCTGCGCCTGACGTCGGTGTCGTGGCGGGCGATGCCGGGTCGCGCGAAGCAGTCCCGCAACGCGCTCACGCATCAGCTCGAGACCGACATGAGCCGGGTCCGCATCGTCACCACGAAGAACAAACGGGTGCTGATGGGGGGCAGCTCCGGCAAGCTTCCGGTGCTCGTGGAGAACACGCTGCACAACCAGTCGGTGAAGGTGCGGCTCGTCGCGACGTCCGAGAACACCGCGAAGCTCCAGCTCGCGCAACTGGACCCGGAGGAGGCGGTCATCGAGCTGCGGCCCGGGGAGCGGGCGCAGCGGTGGATTCCGGCGCAGGCGGCGGGCAACGGGAACTTCCGCGTCCGCCTCGACCTGGCGATCCCGAACTCCGGCGGACGGACGCTCGGGAACGGCGAGACCATCACGGTCGTCACGACCGGATACGGGCGTATCGCACTGCTCATCACCGGTGGCGGACTTGCCGTACTCTTCGTGGGCGTCGGAGTGCGGGCCATCAGAGCAAGGCGCCGCCGGAAAGCGGAGGCAGCCGGTGACGGAGTGGGACCAGCAGGGACGCCCCCCGGGACGGGAGGGCCGGGGTACGGGTTCCCCGGCGCAGGGCTCGCAGGGCCCGGGCTACCCACCCCCGGGCTCTCCGGGACACCCGGGGCAGGGCTACCCGGCGCAGGGAGCCCCCCAGGGTCCGCCGCCGGGCCCACCACAGGGACCGCCCCAGGGGCCGCCGGGCCAGGGGCACCCGGGATGGACGCCGCAGCCCCCCGGGACGGGATACCCGAGCCCGCCGCCGACGGGAACTCCCCCGGGCGCGGCGGGCGCACCGCCGGCGACGGAGAACCCCGCGGCGGAGACCGCGATTGACATCCCCCTCCCCGGCGGGAGGGGAGGCGGCGGGGAACCGCCGGTGGGCACGCTTCCAGGCGGCGGCCCGGGGGAGCCCCCCAAGGTGGGCGGCACCGGCCAGGCGACCGGGGGCGGCGGCGGCCTGCTGCGCTCCGGCGCGATCATGGCGGTGGGGACGCTCGCGTCCCGCATCACCGGGTTCCTGCGGACGGCGGTCATCGTCGCCGCGCTCGGCACCGGGATGCTCGCCAACGCCTACAACACCGCCAACACGATCCCCAACCAGATCTACGACCTGCTGCTCGGCGGCATCCTCGTCAGCGTCATCGTCCCGCTGCTGGTACGGGCCAAGGAACGCGACCCCGAGTACGGCGAGCAGTACGAGCAGCGGGTGTTCACCCTCGCGGTGATCGGCCTCGGCGTCCTCACCGTGGTCGCGGTGCTGTGCGCGCCGCTGTTCATCGACATCCTGGCGGGCAGCTTCACCGACGACCAGCGGGACGTCGCGATCCTGTTCGCGCGGTTCTTCCTGCCCCAGCTCTTCTTCTACGGGGTCGGCGCGTTCGCCGGGGCGATCCTCAACACCCGCGGCAGTTTCGGCGCCCCGATGTGGGCGCCCGTGCTGAACAACCTCGTGGTGATCGGCATCGGCGGCGCGTTCCTGGCGATCACGGCCGGGCCGGTCACCCCGTCCGACATCACCGACGGCCAGATGATGCTGCTGTCCCTGGGCACCACCGGCGGGATCGTGCTGCAGACGGTCGCGCTGTGGCCGTCCCTGCGCCGGGTCGGGTTCCGGTGGCGGCCGCGCCTGAACTTCCAGCGCGGCGAGATCGGCGAGGTCGGGCGGCTGGCCGGCTGGACGCTGGTGTACGTCGTCGCCACCCAGGCCGCGCTCGCCGTCGTGACGGCGCTGGCGAACCGCGCCGGAAACCTCGCGGTGGACGAGGGCATCGGCGAGGGCTACGGGTACACGCCGTACTTCAACGCCTACCAGCTCTTCCAGCTGCCGTACGCCATCGTCGGCGTCTCGGTGATCACCGCGCTGCTGCCGCGGATGAGCCGGTTCGCCGCCGAGGGCAAGACCGCCGACGTGCGCGCCGCGTTCTCCACCGGGCTGCGGCTCTCCTCGTTGATCATCATGCCGGCGGCGGCGCTGATGCTGGTGCTCGGCCCGGAGATCACCACGGTGCTGTTCGCGCACGGCAACACCTCGGCCGAGGACGCCCTGGTCATCGCGCGGGTGATGCAGATGTTCGCGATCGCGCTGGTGCCGTTCTCGATCTACCAGCTGATGCTGCGGGTCTTCTACGCCCACCGCGACACCAGGACACCGGCGCTGATCGGCATGGTCACCGTCACGACCAACATCATCATGGCGTTCACCGCCTACAACGTCCTCGACGTCGAATGGATCGTGGTCGGCATCGCCGGCGGGTTCGCGATCACCAACGTGGTCGGCACCCTGACCTGCTGGCTGGTGCTGCGCCGCAAGCTCGGCGGCGTCGACGGTCGCCGCATCGTCGGCGGCCACCTGAAGCTGGCCGTCGCGCTCTGGCCGCTGATCGGGTTCGCCTACGCCGCGCACACCGTCGCCGACGCCCTCGGCGACACCTCCACATTGGTCCCCGCGCTCGTCACGCTGGTCGTCGGCTCCGCCGGCGGCGGCGCGCTGTACCTGGTCTTCGCGAAGCTCCTGCGGGTGGAAGAGATCCAGACGGCAATCTCCACCTTCGCCCGGAAACTGCCCGGCCGCTGACCTCCGCGCCCGGAAAGCGGGGCAAAGTAAAAAGGACGCGCGGCGATAAGGCGGGCCACTCGTGCGAGTAGCCACTACCATGTGGGGGACTACGGCTTGCGGGGCGACACCCTGGGGAACGCAAAGAGGAGGGTCGGAGGCGTAAGCTGCCACGCCACTAACATGGGATCTGACCACCTGTGCAGGACGCTGCCGTGAGCACGTCCGTCATCGAGCCCGGCACACGTCTCGCCGGCCGCTACCGGCTTGAGGAACGCATCAGCGACTCAGGCGGATCGAGCCTCTGGAAGGCCATCGACGAGATCCTCGCCCGGGCCGTCGCCGTCCGCACCTTCGACCCGAAGTTCCCCCGGATCGGCGAGGTGGTCACCTCCGCCCGCGCCGCCAGCCGGCTCACCGACCCGCGGCTCACCCAGGTGTTCGACGCCGACGACAGCGGCGAGAGCGCCTACGTCGTCAGCGAGTGGGTCGCCGGCGAGACGCTGGAGGGGATGCTGGCCAAGGCGCCGCTGGAGCCCGGCCGCGCCGCGACGCTGCTGTACGAGGCGTCCGAGGCCATCGCCGCCGCGCACGCCGCGGGCCTGTCGCACCTGTGCCTCACGCCCCGCGACCTCGTCTGGACGACCGGCGGCACCGTGAAGCTCCTCGGCGTCGCGACCAACGCCGTCCTCGCCGACCTGCACTCCGACGACCCCGGCGGCGACGACGTCCGCGGCCTCGGCCGGATGCTGTACGCGGCGCTCACCGCGCACTGGCCCGGCGACGAGAGCGGGTCCGCCCTGCCCGCCGCGCCCGGGGCCGACGGCGTCCCGTACGCGCCCCGGCAAGTCCAGGCCGGGATCTCGCAGGCGGTCGACGCGATCGTGTGCCGCTGCCTCGGCATCGGCCGGGCCGAGCCGATCGCGTCCCCCGCCGACCTGGCCAAGGCGCTGCGCGGCGTCCCCCGGACCCCGCTGCCGCTGTTCGCCGGGCTCGGCAACGCCCAGCCGCCGGCCCCGCGGCCCGCCGCTCCCCGCCGCGCGACGGCGACGACGACGCGGCCGGACCAGCCGTCCGCACGCGAGCGGAGCCACGCCTCGCACGTCCCACCGCCGCGGACGCGCGCCCAGCACGCCGACTACGCGCCGCCGTCGGCGTCCTCGTCCACCCGCACGACACCGGCCCGCCGTGGCGCCCACGGTAGCGGCACCGGTTCCGGGCCCCTCGGCAACCGTGCCCTCCTCGGCGTCGCCGCGGCGGCGCTCACCGTCATCGTCGGCATCGGCGTCTGGGCACTGTCCAGCGGCGGCGACGACCCGAACGACGGCGGCGCCACCGACCCGGGCCAGCAGAGCGCGCAGCCGAAGCCGTCCGTGGTGAAGCTGGACGCGCAGGGCGCGACCCCTTTCCAGGACTCGCGCCCCACCAACCAGGACACCGCCATCGGCCGCGACACCGAAACGGTCATCGACGGCCGGCCGAGCGGCGACTGGTCGACCCAGCGGTACGCCGACGCCAACTTCGGCAACTACTCCAAGGGCCTCGGCGTCCTGCTCGACATGGGCAAGCCGGTCAAGATCGCCAACGTCAAGATCCATTCGCCGGTCAGCGGCGGCACGCTGCAGGTCAAGGTCGGCGACTCCCAGTCGCTGAGCGGCCTGAAGACGGTGGGGCAGCAGTCGCCCAACGGCGACGAGATCACCATCACCGCCAACCCCCACGTCACCGGGCAGTACGTCCTCGTCTGGTTCACCAAGCTCCCCACGTCCCCGGCCAAGGGCAGGCTGGGCGAGGTCACCGTCTACGGCGCGGCGGGCTGAACTCCCTCGTTACCGTGCCGCTGAGCTGTGACGTGGAGTGGCGCATGTCTGTATCGTGCCTGTGAGCAGATTGTCCCCTCGCCCCCAGGAACCTGTGGTGCATTCCCCAGCAGCCGGTCGTGGACGCCCCGCACCGACCGGGCGTCCAGAACACGAAAGCGGCCGCCCATGACATCGGTGAGCACGCGTCGCGTCGACGAGGTGCCCGACAAGGAGCTCCTCGCCCGCCACGCCCAAGGGGATCCGCACGCGTTCGCCGAACTCGTGCACCGCCACCGCGACCGCATGTGGGCCGTCGCGCTGCGGACCATCGGCGACCCGGAGGAGGCGGCGGACGCGCTGCAGGACGCCTGCCTCTCGGCGTTCCGCGCCGCCGCACGGTTCCGCGGCGACGCCGCCGTCACCACCTGGCTGCACCGGATCGTCGTCAACGCCTGCCTGGACCGCATCAGGCGCAAGTCCGTCCGCCCGGCGACGCCGATGGGCGACGACGCCACGTTCGACGCCGTCGCGCCGAAGATGCCCGACCCGACCGACGCGCACGGCGTCTCCCTCGACGTCACCACGGCGCTGCAGCAGCTCCCGTACGAGCAGCGCGCCGCCCTCGTCCTCGTCGACATGATGGGCTACTCCGTCGACGACGCCGCGCAGGTCATGGAGGTACCGCCCGGAACGATCAAGAGCCGGTGCGCGCGGGGTCGCGCCAGGCTCGCGCCGCTTCTCGTGCATCACCGGAACCGACGGGAACACAAAAACGTCGGAGGTGTGGAAGGAGGTGGCATGCCCAAGTGAACCCCGCACATCTTGACTACGACGTCCTGGCCGACCTGGCCGAGGGACTGCTCGAAGACGACGAAGCCGCCTCCGTCAGCGCGCACCTCGATACCTGCGCCGATTGCCGTGACCTGTCCGCCGACCTTGCGGACGTGTCCCGGATCCTGGCGGAGGCACCCGTGCCGTCCATGCCCGCCGAACTGGCCGAGCGCATCGACACCGCGATCGCCGCGGAGTCGCTGAACACGGCCACCGTGGTGAGCATGGAGCAGCGGCGCGGAAGGCGGCATTGGCGGATACTCTCGGTCGCCGCCGCGGCCGTGATCGTGGCCGGCGGCGGAGCGGCGGTCGGCTCGATCGCCCTGGACGGGGCGGACGGCGACGACGGCGCGGCGAACACCCCGGCGCAGCAGGACAGCGCCGGCTCGGCCGAGGTGGGGCCGAAGGCGGCCGTTCCACCGCCCGCACCGGCCTTCAAGGTCGCCCGCAGCGGCACCGACTACCGGGCCGGAGAGCTCGGCTCGCAGGTCGCCGAGCTCCTGGACAGCGGCCGGCAGGTCGGCGCGACGGACCCGGCCGGCCCGCGGCTCAGGGGCTGCGTCTCCGCCGTCACCCAGGGGACGGCTCCCGAACTCGTCGACCAGGCCGCCTACGAAGGGAAGCCCGCCTACGTCATCGCCGCCCGCGGCGACGGATCCGGCAAGTGGAACATCTGGGTCGTCGGCCCGGACTGCTCCGCCGGCGACCCGGGCGTCCTGAAGACGTTGAAGAACACCTGACCCGCCGCTGCAGACCCCGCCGCTGCAGAACCGCCGCCCGCGCTGTCAGCAGGAATCCAGGAAGTTTAGGGCGATCGTCCAGGCGCGTTCGGCGGCCTCGGCGTCGTGGTCGGGCAGGTCCGGGTCGGTGAACAGGTGCCCGGCGCCCCGGTAGCGGAAGATCTCCACGTCCGCGCCCGCGCGGCGCATCCGCAGGTACCAGGCGTTCAGCCAGTCGACCGGCTCATAGGTGTCGGGATCGGCGACGTGCAGCTGGACCGGGATGTCGGTGGAGACGTCGTCCGCCATGTCGGACGTGCCGTGCATCAGCAGCAGCCCACCGGCCTTGGCGTCCGCGAACGCGAGGTTCTGGGCGAGCGAACCACCGAGGGAGAACCCCGCGTACACGAGGCCGCCCTCGTTCACCAGCGGCGCGGCCGCCGCCACGGCACGCCGCAGCAGCTCGTCCCGCCCGATCTCCTCCTTGATCTCGATGCCCGCCTCGGGCGTGTCGACGACCCGCCCGTCGTAGAGGTCGGGAACATGCACCTGATGCCCGGCCCCGCGCAGCAGCTCCGCCGCCTGAAGCACCGCCGGCCGCAACCCGTACATCGAGTGGAGAAGCAGAACACGCGCCATGCCCCACACCTTATGACCAAACCATGTGACGGCCCGGCCCATCGCGATCACGTCCGAAGGAGCACACCCCCACGCGCTGGGGCGGGGCCGAAGCGGCAACGCCGTCCTTGCCGGCCGGTCCTGCACGCACAGCAGGTTTCGAGCCTGCGAGAACCTGATCATGCAGCGAGCCCGCCGGGCGGCGAGACGGGGCGCCGCCGCGATCGCACCGCGGTGGCCGGCGGTGGAAGGCGACGCCACGGGAGCCGCGATGGCCGCGCCGACGTGGCGGGAATCAGCGGGGCCTAGGATCGGTTGACGCGACTAGCTGCACAGGTGGCCATGGAGGAGAGGCGCAGAACAGTGAGCGACGTCCGTAACGTCATCATCATCGGATCGGGCCCCGCGGGCTACACGGCCGCCGTCTACGCCGCCCGCGGCGACCTGAAACCGCTGGTGTTCGAGGGTTCGGTGACGGCAGGTGGCGCCCTGATGAACACCACCGATGTGGAGAACTTCCCCGGCTTCCCGGACGGCATCCTGGGCCCGGACCTCATGGACAACCTGCGCAAGCAGGCCGAGCGATTCGGCGCCGAGCTCATCACCGACGACGTCACCGAGGTCGACCTCACCGCGGACCCCAAGGTCGTCAAGGTCGGCGACGAGACCTACCTCGCCAGGACCGTGATCGTCGCGACCGGCTCCGGGTACCGGGAGCTGGGCCTGCCGGACGAGAAGCGCCTGTCGGGACGCGGCGTGTCCTGGTGCGCGACCTGTGACGGCTTCTTCTTCCGCGAGCAGGACATCGCCGTCGTCGGCGGCGGCGACACCGCGATGGAAGAGGCGATCTTCCTGACCAAGTTCGCCCGCTCCGTCACCGTGATCCACCGCCGCGACCAGCTGCGCGCCTCCAAGATCATGCAGGAGCGCGCGTTCGCCAACGAGAAGATCAGGTTCCTGTGGGACAGCGAGGTCACCGGCATCAGCGGCGACGACCGCGTCACCGGCGTGGCCGTCCGGAACACGAAGACCGGTGAGGCGTCCGCGCTGGAGGTCACCGGCCTGTTCATCGCGATCGGCCACGACCCGCGCAGCGAGCTCTTCGCCGGCCAGCTGGAGACCGACACCGACGGGTACCTGCTCGTCGACGCCCCGACCACGAAGACGAAGGTCCCCGGCGTGTTCGCCTGTGGAGACGTGGTCGACCACATCTATCGTCAGGCCGTCACCGCCGCCGGCACCGGCTGCGCGGCCGCCATCGACGCCGAGCGGTGGCTCCAGGACCAGGACGCCGCGGACAACGTCCCGCAGTCCTGAGCCACCGCATCACCGCATCACCGCGTCACCGCCGGACGCTTCTCGTGCGCCGGAGGCCCGGTAGCCCGGTCCACCCGCGTCCGGCCTCCGGACACGACCGCCAGACACGCGCGGAGTCCCGCCTGCGCGCGAGAACAGAAGGAGAACCATGAAAGCCGTGACCGACGCCGACTTCACGTCCGAGGTCCTGGAAAACGACAAGCCCGTTCTCGTCGACTTCTGGGCCGAGTGGTGCGGCCCCTGCCGCATGGTCGCGCCGATCCTGGAGGAGATCTCCAAGGAGCACGGCGACAAGATCGAGATCGTCAAGCTCAACATCGACGAAAACCCGCAGGTGCCGCAGAAGTACGGCATCATGCAGATCCCGACGATGAACGTCTACAAGGGCGGCGAGGTCGTCAAGCAGATCATGGGCGCCAAGCCCAAGGCGGCCCTGCTGAAGGACCTCTCCGAGTTCATCTGACCCCACCGTCACCGCGCCGTGTGGCCCGCACTCCCCGAGGAGCGCGGGCCACACGTGTTTCCGGGCTACAGGCGTTTCCGGGCTACAGGCGTTTCCGGGCTACAGGCGTTTCCGAACAGCACTCGTCCCAGAGTGCGTCTTCGGAGGACGCGGCCTTGCCCAGCACGCATGCCCCAGAGGCCCGCATGCCCCAGAAGCGTGTCCCAATAGCGTGTTCCCGAAAAGCGTGCCCCGCCCACCCAGGGGGCGGACCCGCTTACCTTCATCGTCAAGCCTCACCAAGACATGGGGAAGCGAAAACGCGTCCTGTGGATAACCCGCCCGGGAGAAACACCCGCGCCGGGGAGGGTGATCGGACGCGGGTGACGCAGGAACGTCGTCGTAGGGCTGAGAGAGTCCTAGACGGGTCGTAGAGCGCCTTCCGGGGTCATGGAGCCGAGGAGGCGTTCCAAGGCCACCTCGACGTCCTCACGCCACGAGAGGGCCGACTTCAGCTCCAGCCGTAGCCGCGGATACCGGTGATGCGGGCGGACGGTCTTGAAGCCGACCGACAGCAGGTAGTCGGCGGGCACCATGCACCCGCCCTCCTCGCCCTTCAGGTCGCCGAACGCCTCGATCGCCTTCACCGCGCGCCGGGTGAGGTCCTTCGCGACGCCCTGGACCAGCATCCGGCCGAGCCCGCCGCCCGCGAACTCCGGGAGGATGTGCCCGGTCATCAGCAGCACCGCGTCCGCGCTGACGGGGCTCGTCGGGAACGCCACCGAGCGCGGGACGTACAGCGGCGGCGCGTACATCACGAACCCCGCGGGGACGTTGTCCACGTACACGATCTTTCCGCAGCTGCCCCATTCGAGCAGCGTCGAGGAGGTCCACGCCTCCTTCTCCAGGGCGGAGTCACCGGTCTCCAGCGCCCGGTCCCGGCTGACCGGGTCGAGTTCCCAGAACACGCAGCCGCGGCATCGGTGCGGCAGATCGCCGAGATTGTCCAGCGTGATGTTGACCAGACGACGCGACACCGGGTCGGCACCCCCTGTTGCGATCGAAACCTGCGGCCGGGCCGGGCCGTCGGCTTCTCGGGCGGAACGCCACTCGCGGAAATCCCCGGAAACATTCCGGGGTCCTCGGGCATCGTATCGGACAGGGGGTTCCTACCCCGATGGCGCGCCCGGCAAGGATCTTGTGCCGGGACCGCCCGCCCGGGGCGTCGCGGCGAGGGGACGAACCGAGACGGCGCACCAGGGTCCGCGCCGGATCGCCCCCGCCGATGGCGTAGTTTGCAGGGCAAGCCAGTCCACCTCGGAGGTGCCTCGTGGAACAGCACTCGCGCACAGATGCCTACACCGATCGCTACGCCGCGCGCGCCGCCGGCATGGTTCCCTCCGAGATCCGGGCTCTGTTCGCGATGGCCGCTCGTCCCGAGGTGGTCTCACTCGCCGGGGGGATGCCGTACGTCTCCGCGCTCCCCCTCGACGCCGTCGGTGAGATGGTCGGGGAGCTGGTCGCGGGCAAGGGCGCGGACGTCCTGCAGTACGGCTCCGCGCAGGGCGACGAGCGGCTCCGCGAGCACATCTGCGAGGTGATGTCCCTCGAAGGCGTCCAGGCGTCCGCGGACGACGTCGTCGTCACCGTCGGCGCCCAGCAGGCGCTCGACCTCATCACCAAGATCTTCGTTGACCCGGGCGACGTCATCCTCGCCGAAGCGCCCTCCTACGTCGGCGCGCTCGGCACGTTCGCGTCGTATCAGGCGGACGTCGTGCACGTCCCCCTCGACAACGCGGGCCTCATTCCCAGCGCGCTCCGCGAGACCCTCGCGCGGCTGCGCCGGGAGGGACGTTCGGTCAAGTTCCTCTACTCCGTCCCCACGTTCCAGAACCCCGCGGGCGTCACCCTCACCACCGCGCGCCGCGCGCAGATCCTCGAAATCTGCGCCGAATACGACGTGCTGGTCGTCGAGGACAACCCGTACGGGCTCCTCGGTTTCGAGGGCGAACCCATGCGGGCGCTGCGCGCGGACGACCCGGACCGCGTCATCTACCTCGGCTCGTTCTCCAAGACGATCGCCTCCGGCCTCCGCGTCGGCTGGGTGCTGGCGCCGCACGCCGTCCGGGCCAAGCTCGTGCTGGCCGCCGAATCCGCGATCCTGTGCCCGTCGAACTTCTCCCAGTTCGCCGTCCGGGAGTACCTCGCCACGCAGCCGTGGCGGGAGCAGATCAAGGACTTCCGTGAGCTCTACCGGGCCCGCCGGGACGCGATGCTCGACTCCCTTGAGCAGCTCATGCCGGACGGCTGCACTTGGACACGTCCCAACGGAGGCTTCTTCGTCTGGGTGACGCTTCCCGAGGGCCTCGACGCGAAGGCCATGGCGCCCCGCGCGATCGCCGAACGCGTCGCGTACGTCCCGGGGACGGGCTTCTTCGCCGACGGCACCGGCCACCGCCACATGCGGCTCTCCTACTGCTTCCCCGAGCCAGGCCGGATCCGCGAGGGCGTCCGGCGGCTCGCGGGAGTGGTGGAGGATGAGATCCGGCTCCGGGACATCTTCGGCGAGGCCGTCACGGACGGCTCCACCGGCTTCCAGGCTCCCGGTCCGGACGTCGTCTGAATGTTTCACGTGAAACGCGTCGGCCTCGGCGACCGGGAGGCCGGCGCTTTCGTTTCGCACCCCGTCACGTAGAGGAGTACCAACCAGTGGAACTCGGGCATGTCGTCGTCCTGGCCGGGGGCCTCTCCTACGAGCGGGAGGTCTCGCTCCGCTCAGGCCGCCGAGTATCGGACGCACTGCGCGCCCTCGACATCCCCGTCGAACTTCGCGACGCGGACGCCACACTCCTCGACTCCCTCACCGAGGACCCGCCGGACGCGGTGTTCCCCGTCCTGCACGGCGCGGCGGGTGAGGACGGCTCGATCCGGGACATCCTCGAACTCCTGGACGTCCCCTACGTCGGCGCCCGTCCCGATGCCTGCCGCGTCGCCTGGGACAAGCCCACCGCCAAGTCCGTGGTGCGCCGGGCCGACCTCCGGACCCCCAAGTCGGTCGCGCTCCCCAAGGAGATCTTCCACGACCTCGGCGCGGCGTCCGTGCTGGACCGAATCATCCGCAGCCTCGGCCTGCCCCTGTTCGTGAAGCCCACCCGGGGCGGCTCGGCTCTCGGCGCCTCCGTCGTCCATGACGCCGCCGACCTCTCCGCCGCCATGGTCGGCTGCTTCGCCTACGGCGACTCCGCGCTCGTCGAGCAGTACGTCTCCGGCACCGAGGTCGCCGTCAGCGTCATCGAACGCGACGGCGTCCCCACAGCGCTCCCCGCCGTCGAGATCGTCGCCCCCGGCGGACGCTACGACTACACCGCCCGCTACGACGCCGGCGATACAGAGTTCATCACCCCGGCCCGCCTCACCCCGGACGCCACGGCCCGCGCCACCGCCGCCGCCGTCACGGCCCACCGCGCCCTCGGCCTCCGCGACCTCTCCCGTACCGACCTCATCGTCTCCTCCGACGGCGAAGTCCACTTCCTCGAAGTCAACGTCGCCCCCGGCATGACCGAGACGAGCCTCTTCCCCAGAGCCATTAGCGGAGCCGACCTAGACCTGGGCGAAGTCTGCCGAGACCTACTCTCCGCCCGCCTCACCTGAACCTCCCCCGCCCCC
>NZ_SMLC01000179.1 GCF_004349245.1 Actinomadura sp. 6K520
CTCCCCCGGCCCGCGCCCCACGTGACCCGGCCCTGTGTGACCCGGGCCCGGACGGTCAGGACGCGGGTGTCCCCGGGACCGGCCGGTCCCGGGGACACCCGCGTCACCCGGCGGGGTCAGCGGCGCAGGGCCCCGCGCAGCGAGCCCAGCACCCGGCGGGACTCGGCGCGGCGGTCCCGGGCGACGGCGGCGAACACCACGGCGAACGCGGCGGGCAGCAGCGCCCACGCCGGCTCCAGCACCAGGATCTGGGTGAGGGCGGCGCCTGCCATCAGGCCGATCAGCGCGATCCCGGCGATCCCGGCCAGCCGCGGGATGACCAGCGCGATCGCGCCGGCGGCCTCGACGGTGCCGGTGAGGTAGCGGAACCACTGGCCCCAGCCGATCTGGTCGAAGGTCTCGACCGCGCCGGCCTGCCCGGCGAACTTCGGCAGCGCGGAGGCGAAGAACAGGAACGCCGCCAGGAAGATCTGCAGGCCCCACAGCACCTTGCGCCGCGTGGTCATGCGGGCGGCGGCGCTGTCGCCGGTGGCGGTGGTGGTGGTGGTGGGAGTGTGTGTCGCGGTCATGGCGGTGGTCCTTCCGTGCGGTGCGTCTCATCGGCCTTTCACTGACGCGTCGCACGGCCGCCCCGCGGATCGACATCTCCCCGGATTTTTCTTCGGAGTTTTTTCCGCGGCCGTGTCAGTGCAGGTCAGCGCGTGTCAGTGCAGGTCAGCGCGGGTCGGCGCGGCCGGTGCCGATGATCGGGGCGAGGAGCCCGGCCGCCTTGTCCACGTCGGCCTCGGTCGTGGTGAGGTGGAACGCGCAGCGCAGCCGTCCAGCCCGCACCGAGGCGACCACCCCGCCGGCGCGCAGCGTCTCGGCGGTGCCGGCGGGGACGGGCACCGGCACGATCGCCGAGTCGCCGGGCGGCAGGCCCAGCGCGGCCCGGAAGCGGCGCGCCAGGGCGGTGTTGTGGTCGTGGATCGCGGGGACGCCGACGCGTCCGAGCAGTTCCAGGGCGGGGGCGTGCCCGGCCCAGCACTGCCACGCCGGCGACAGGTCCAGGCGGCGCGCGTCCGGTGCCAGGCGCAGCGGCAGCCCGTAGACCGAGTCCCAGATGTCGGCGCCGGCGTACCAGCCGGCGCCGATCGGGGGCAGCGCGTCCAGGGCTTCGGGGGTGCCGGTGAGGAAGCAGGTGCCGCGCGGGCCGAGCAGCCACTTGTAGCCGCCGCACACCAGCCAGTCGACCTGGCGGGCGGGCAGCGGCAGCCATCCGGCGGCCTGGGTGGCGTCCAGCAGGATCCGGGCGCCGTGCGCGCGGGCTGCGGCGATCAGCGCGTCCATGGGGGCGATGCGCCCGTCGCCGGACTGCACCGCCGACACCGCGACCAGGTCGACGCCGCCGGTCCCCAGGGCGTCGGGGATCTCCTCCAGCGGGACCGACCGGACGGTGAGGCCGGGCCGCGCGGCGAACGGCCACAGCAGCGAGGTGAAGTCGCCCTCGGCGGTCAGGACGGTCGCTCCCGCGGGCAGCGACGCCGCGACCAGGCCCGTGAAGTACGACACCTGCGGCCCGCACGCGACGTGCTCGGCCGCGACGCCGAGCAGCCGCGCGAACGCCGCGCGGGAGCGGGTCACCGCCTCGTCCATCGCTCTGGCGGTCAGCAGCCCGGCGGCGCGGTCCCGCTCGGCGGCGAGCATCGCCTCGTGCGCCGCGCGGGGCGGCAGGCCGTAGGAGGCGGTGTCGAGGTAGGCGACGCCCGCGCCGAACTCGCGGCGCGCGTCGTCGATGGAGAGGGCACCGCTCGAAGGCGTGCCGTCCGAAGGTGTGCCGTTCGAGGGGATGGTGCTGGTGGGAACGCTCATGCACCGATCGTCGGGCACGCACCGCCCATAGGACAAAGTACGGTTTTCTGGGCGTCCCATCAGTGTGGTTGATACCTTGCGGGGATGCTGGACCTGCACCGCGGCCGGATCCTGCGGGAGGTGGCGCGGCTCGGCTCGATGACCGCGGCCGCCCGGTCCCTGGCCTACACCCAGCCCGCCGTGTCGCACCACATCGCGCGGCTGGAGGCCGAGGCCGGCACGCCGCTGGTGGTCCGGCACGGCCGCGGCGTGCGGCTGACCGAGGCCGGGCGGATCCTGGTCGAGCACGTCGAGGACGTCCTGGCGCGGATGGCCGACGCCGAGGAGCGGATCGCCGCGGTCGCGGGGCTGCGGGCCGGGCGGGTGCGGGTCGCGGTGTTCCCGACCGCCGCCGGGGGGCTGCTGCCCGACGCGCTGGCGCGGCTGCGGGCCCGCGCGCCGGGGGTGTCGGTGCGGCTGGTGGACGCCGAGCCGGGCGAGGCGCTGGCGGCGCTGCGCGCCGGGGAGACCGACGTGGCGGTGGTGTTCCGCTACCCCTACATGCCGCCCGACACCGGGTCGCGGTTCCGCGAGATCGTGCTGGGCGAGGACCCGATCCGGCTGCTGGTCCCGGCCGGGCATCCGCTGGCGGCGGCGCCGCGGCCGCGGCTCGCCGACCTGGCGGGCGAGACGTGGGCGTCGGGCTGCGCCCGGTGCCGCGCCCATCTTCGGTGGGCGTGCGAGCGGGCGGGGTTCACCCCCGACATCGCGTTCGCCACCGAGGACCATGTGGCGATCCAGCGGCTGGTCGCCCGCGGCCTGGCCGTCACGACGCTGCCGGAGCTGGCGCTGGGCCTGCACACCGAGCCGGGTGTGGCGTGTCCCACCCTTCCCCTGGCGGGGCGGCGCCGTATCGCCGCGCTGGTCCCGGCGGGGCCGCGGCCGCCCGCGGTGGCGGCGCTGCTGGAGGAGCTGGCCGCCGTCGCCGCGGCCCGGCTCCCCGCGCTCCGGCCCGACGGGGATGAGTCGGCCGGGGCCGGGCCTGGCGGGGGGCTAGGACAGGTGGCGGTGCAGGTCGGTGAGGCGCCCGGCGGCGGCCACGACGGCCTCGGCCAGGACGGGCAGCCGGTCGTCGCCGAACCGGACCGTGGGGCCCTGTAGCGCGACGGCGGCGAAGACGCGCCCGCCGCCGTCGCGGACGGGCGCGGCGACCGCGCGGACGCCCGCCAGCCGCTCCTCGTCGTTGACCGCGTGGCCCCGGTCGCGGATGCGGGCCAGGTCGGCGTCCAGGGCCGCGCGGGAGGTGAGGGTGGCGGGGGTGTAGCGGCGGTAGGGCTCGCCGCCCCCGACGGGGTCGCCGCCGAACGCCAGCAGGGCCTTGCCCATCGCGCACGCGTGGACCGGGTTGCGGTCGCCGGGCGGCTGCTCGTACCGCAGCGGGTGGCCGGAGGGCAGGTGCAGCAGGACGGCGACCTCGTCGCCGGTGCGGACGCCGAGGCTGACGGCCTCGCCGGTCCCGTCGCGCAGGGCGGTCAGCTCCGGCTGCAGCAGGGTGGCGCCCATCCGCTCCAGCGCCAGCCGCCCGAGGATCGCGGTGGTGGGGCCGAGGAAGTACCGCTCGGTCGCCGGGTCCTGCCCCAGCATCCCGGTGGCGTGCAGGGCGTGGACGATGCGGTGCGCCGTGCTGACCGACAGCCCGACCCGGTGCGCGATCTCGGTGGGGGTCTGCCGGGCGGTGTCCTCGAACGAGCGCAGCACCGCGACCGAACGGTCCACCGTCCGCGTGCCGGGCTTGGGGTGCCCTTCGGGCCGCGCGCTCATCGGCCCGGCGGCGTCGATGTCGTTCACTCCCCCATACTCCCACCGCCGCATCCGCCGCGGCGCGGCGGGCGGCCCGCAAAGGCGTGCCATAGTGGGCGCGTGACTCCCCGAACCCCGGCAGGCAGGGCACGCGCGGCGGGCCGGCCGCGCACCGGACGCGCGCGCACCGGACGGGCGCGGGGGGCGGCCCGCCCGCCGCTGGCGCTGACGGTCCGGCACGGCATCGCGTTCACCGCCGACCCGTGCGCGAGCCTGCTGCGGCTGCACGCCGAGGCGGGCCCGGTCGCGGCGGTCGGGCCGCGCCGCAAGCCGCTGGTGCACCTGTTCGGCCCGGACGCCAACGCGTTCGTGTTCGCCAACTCCGGCCTGTTCCGCTGGCGGGAGGCGTTCGACCTGCTGGTGCCGGTGAACGGGGAGACCGCGCTGATCGTCAGCGACGGCGCCGACCACCGGCGGCGCCGCCGCCTGGTGCAGCCGGCGTTCCACCACCGCCGCGTCGGCGCCTACGTGGAGCGGATGGCCGCCAACACCGACGCCGCCCTGCGGACCTGGCAGCCCGGCCGGACACTGGACGCCTACGCCGAACTGCGGTCGGTGATCCGCCGCAGCACCGTCGAGGTGCTGTTCGGCGACCGCCTCGCCGCCGACGCCGAGGTGATCGGGCGGCGGTTGCAGGTCGCGCTGGCCGCGATCGACCGCAACTTCGTGCTGCAGATGATGCTGCGGCAGATCCCCAACCCCTACATGCGGCGCGTCGCCGCGGCCCGCGCGCAGGTGGCCCGCCGCGTGGACGAGGAGGTCGCGCGCCGCCTGCGCGAGGACACCGCGCCGGAGGGGGCGGCACACGACGATGTGCTGGCGATGCTGATGGCCGCGCGCGACGAGGACGGCGCCGGCCTGACCCGCCAGGAGCTGCAGGACCAGGTCATCAGCCTCATCTCCGCCGGGTACGACACCACCAGCGCCGCCATGGCGTGGGCGGTGTACGTGCTGGCGACCCACCCGGAGGTCGAGGAGCGGGCGCGGCGGGAGGTCGCCGAGGTGGTCGGCGACCGGCTCCCGGAGGCCGGTGACCTGCCCGCGCTGACGTTCCTGGACGGGGTGGTGAACGAGACGCTGCGGCTGTTCCCGCCCGCGGTGCTCAGCGCCAGGGTGCCGGTGGAGGACTTCGAGTACGGCGGGCACCGGATCCCGGCGGGTGCGATGGTGCTGTACTCCCCCTACGTCACGCACCGGATGCCGGAGGTGTGGCCGCTGGCGGGGCGGTTCCGTCCCGAGCGGTGGGACCCGTCCTCGGACCTGCACCGCCCGGCCACGCCCGCCACGTACCTGCCGTTCGGTGGCGGCCCGCACCGCTGCATCGGCTCGACGCTGGCGACGGTGGAGATCAAGACGATGCTGGCGTGCCTGCTGCGCCGCACCCGGCTGCGGCTGGTGTCGCGCGCGGTCACGCCGACCAGCGTGACGGCGATGCGTCCCCGCGGCGGCCTGCCCGTGCGGATCGTCGGCTAGCCGGGCCGGGGCTCGGTGCGGGTGGTGGCGCGGGTGAGGCGGGCGGCCATCGCGGTGAGCCGGTCGGCCAGCTCGGGCGGCCCCTCTACCTCGAAGTCCAGGTCGAGGTAGGCGATGCGCAGCGCCGTCCATTCCAGGGAGTCGGCGGTGGTGCGCAGCACGCAGGTGTGTTCGTCGACGGCCTCGACCTCCGTTTCGCTCACCCGGAACCGGTCGGCCAGCTCGGCGGCGGGGGCGTGCACCCGCAGCACCGCCCGGACCTGCGGTGACCGCGCCCGTGAGCGGGCCACGAACGCGGCGGGGTCCGCGGCGGGCAGCTCGCGCGGCGGGACCCGCACGCCGGTCGGGTGCGGGTCGGTGAGGCGGTCGACGCGGAAGGTGCGCCAGCCGCCGCGGCCGGTGTCGAAGGCGACCAGGTACCAGCGCCGCCCGGCCGGCACCAGCCCGTACGGCTCGGCCACGCGGGCGGACTCGGCGCCGTCCGCGCCGCGGTAGGTGAAGCGGAGCCGTTCGCGGTCGCGGCACGCGGCGGCCAGGACGGTGAGGGTCCGCGGGTCGGCCCGCGGCCCGGCGGGCGGCCCGGCGAGCGGCCCGTCCAGGGGCGTGGTGGCGGTGTGCAGGGCGGTCACGCGGCGCCGCAGCCGCGCGGGCAGCACCTGTTCGAGCTTGGCCAGCGCCCGCACCGACGCCTCCCCGATGCCCTCGACCGCTCCGCCGGCGGCGGAGCGCAGCCCGACGGCGATCGCGACGGCCTCCTCGTCGTCGAGCAGCAGCGGCGGCATCGCAGCGCCCGCCGCCAGGCCGTAGCCGCCGGCGGCGCCGGGGGTGGCGTGCACGGGGTAGCCGAGGTCGCGCAGCCGCCCGATGTCGCGGCGGACGGTGCGGGCGCTGACCCCGAGCCGTCTGCACAGCTCCGGGCCGCTCCATTCGCGGCGTGCCTGCAGCAGCGACAGCAGCCGCAGGAGGCGTTCGGACGGCGGCATGCCCCCAGTATGCGCGCGAACGCGGCCAGATCCTGACCTCGTTCCCGCGGCGGCGCCGGATCGAACCCAAAGTGGTCCGGGGCGCGATGATTTCACGGGCGCGGACGGGGTCTGCATCCGTGGAAGCTCTGTTCCGTGAGGAGGGGACGACGATGACCGACCGTGAACCCGCGCAGACCCGCAACCTCGACATCTACGGCAGCGGTGTCCTGACCTGGGACACCGCGCGGGAGGCGCTGAAGGAGGCGTTGCCGAAGCCGCAGACCCCGGTGTTCCTGGGGACCGTGCGGCCCGACGGCCGCCCGCACGCGGCGGGGGTGGGCGCGCTGTGGCACGAGGGCGACCTGTACTTCACCAGCGGGCCCGGCACCCGCAAGTCCCGCGATCTGGCGGCGAACCCGGCGTGCACCCTGTCGGTGCGGGTGCCGGGCGCGGACCTGGTGCTGGAGGGCGAGGCGGTGCGCGTCACCGATCCCGCGGTGCTGGAGCCGGTCGCGGCCGGCTTCCGGGCGGGCGGCTGGCCCGCGCGGGTGGACGGCGACGCGCTCACCGCCCCCTACAGCGCGCAGAGCGCGGGCCCGCCGCCGTGGCACCTGTACCGCTTCACGTTCCGCACCGCGGCGGGGGTGGCCACCGTCGAGCCGTTCGGCGCGTCGCGGTGGCGCTTCGACACCTGACCGGGCGGCCGGCCGGGGCGGGGCGGCTCGTAGACTCTGCGGTCATGAGTGACCGGCCGTCCCCCTCGCCCTACCTGTCGGAGCTGTTCTCGCTGGAGGGGCGGGTGGCGGTGGTGACGGGCGGCAGCTCGGGGATCGGGCGGGCGATCGCCGTCGCGCTGGGCCGGGCGGGCGCGTCGGTGGTGGTCGTCGCGCGGCGTGCGGCGGAGCTGGCCGCGGTGGTGCGGGAGCTGGAGGGCCACGGGTGCCGCGCGGCGGCCGTCCGCGCCGACCTGGGCACCCGCGAGGGGGTGGCCGGGGCGGCGGAGGAGGCGGCGGCCGCGTTCGGGGAGCCGGACATCCTGGTGAACTCGGCCGCGGTGAACCTGCGGCCCGCGATGGGCGAGCTCGGCGACGAGGTGTGGGACACCACGATGGCGGTGAACCTGGACGCGCCGTTCCTGCTCGGGCGGCGGTTCGGGCCGGGGATGGCCGAGCGGGGCTTCGGGCGGCTGATCCACATCGCCTCGCAGCAGGCGTTCCGGGCGTCGCTGACCAGCGGAGCCTACGGGGTGTCCAAGGCGGGCCTGGTGGCGCTGGCGCGGTCGCAGGCCGAGGCGTGGTCGCCGCGGGGCGTCACCGCCAACACCCTGGTGCCGGGGTTCGTGCTGACGCCGCTGAACGCCCGCGTCTCGGCGGACCCCGAGCGGGTGCGGGCGCTGGCCGCCCGCACGCTGACCGGCCGCAACGGCCTGCCGGAGGACTTCGCGGGCGCGGCGGTATTCCTCGCCTCCCCGGCGGCCGGCTACGTCACCGGCCAGTCGATCTTCGTGGACGGCGGGTTCTCGGCGCACTGACGCGCCGTCAGGGGCCGGTGGGGGGCGGCGGCCCGAACAGGCCGGTGGCCGCGACGGCCTCGGCGGCGCCGGCGGCGTGCACGATGCCGCGGGCGGGCCGGCCGCTCTGGTCGTGGACGCGCCATCCGCCGATCTGCACGACCGGGACCGCGGCGCGCCGCATCGCCAGGGCCAGTTCCGACAGCGTCCCCCAGGATCCGCCGATGACGATCACGGCGTCGGCGGCGTTGACGATCACGTTGTTGCGGGCCTGCCCGAGGCCGGTGGGCAGCGCGACGGTGAGGTCGGGTCCGGCGCCGGTGCGGTCCGGGCCGGGCAGGACGCCGACGACGATGCCGCCGGCGGCGCGGGCGCCCGCCGCGGCGGCGGCCATGACCCCGCCGTGCCCGCCGCAGATGACCACGGCGCCGTGCCGGGCGAGCAGCCGCCCGGTCTCGCGGGCGTGGCCGCGTTCGCGTTCGGTGCACTCGCCGGGCCCGCACACCGCCACCTGAACCGGCCCCTGGGCGGGTCGCGGGGCCGGGCTCCGGCCGGGCACGGGGCTATTCGGCGCCGTGGCGGGCGGCGATCCGGTCGATCGCGGCGGCGAGGTCGAAGTCCTTGCCGGTCAGGCCGCCGGCGCTGTGGGTGGTCAGGGTGAACGTCAGGGTGCGCCAGCGAATGTCGATGTCGGGGTGGTGGTCGGCGTCCTCGGCGGCGCGGGCGACGTCGCCGACCAGGTCGATGCCGGCCAGGAAGGTGGGCGCCTTCAGCCGCCTGCGGATGTGGTCGCCGTCGCGGTTCCAGGCCGGCAGGTCGCGCAGCCGGCCGGCGACGGCGGTGTCGTCGAGGGTGTCGGCCATCGGGATCACTTCCTGTTCGTCGGCGTGTCCGCCGGTCGGGACGGCCCTTCCCCTCCGAGTACATCACGGTCCGCGGCGGGGGTGTCCTCGGTGGTGACCTGCGCCCACACGTCGGTCGTGCGGGTCCGCCCGGCGGGGGTCTCCTCGACGGTCTCCTCGACGATGACGGCCGCCCCCGTGACCGTACCGGTGGTCGTGCCGGGGGTCGGGGACGGGCGGGTGGCGGTGATCCAGGTGGTCCTGGCGACGTCGACGACGATGTCGCGGGCGACGTCGGCGACGATGCCGCGCAGGGCGTCCTGCATGGCGAGTCTGAGCGCGTCGCGGAGCAGTTCGCGCAGCACCGCCTCGATCGCGGCGGTGGCGGTCCGGGACGCGGCGCGCAGGGCCAGGTCGCGGGCGGTGCGGGCGACGGCGCTGCCGGTGACGGCGGCGACCAGGTCCGCGGCGCCGCGGACGGCGGGGTCGGCCGCGGCGCGGGCCGCCAGGTCGGCGGCGGCGCCGGTGAGGGGGGCGAGCTCGGGCGCCGCGGCGGCGTCGCGGGCACGGTCGCGGACGGTCCCGGCCAGGTCGCGGGCGGCCTGCTCGGCGGTCTCGCGGACGACGCGGGCGACGACGTCGCGGCCGGCGGTCATGGCGGCCTCGGCCGCGGCGTCGGCGACGGTGTCGACCGCGGCGTCCACGACGGTCCTGGTGGCCGCCTGCACGACGGGGGCGGCGGCGGTGCGGGCGGCGACGTCCAGGGCGGCGTCGGTCGCGGCGCGGGCGAGGGGACCGGCGGCGAAGCGGCGCGCGGCGGCCGCCATGGGATGCCGCGCGGTCTGCTGGGCGGCCTGCTCGGCGAGGGTCAGCGCGGTGGCGGCGGCCTGGTACGCGCCCGCGGTGGCGGGGTTGGCCTCGGCGGCGGCGCGGGCCTCGGTGACGGCGCGTTCGGCGGCGGCGGAGGCGGCCTTCACCGCGGCGTCGCGGGCGGCCTGCTCGACGGCCTTCATCGCGGGCGTGCCGGCGAGCTGGTCCAGGATGCGGGCCGCGGCGACCGCGGCGGCCCGGCGGGCGGCGGCGACGACGGGTTCCCCGGCGGTGGCGGCGCTCCGCGCGGCGGTCGCGGCCGCCGGGGCGAGCCCGTCCCAGATCTCCTCCAGCCGCCGCGCGGCGGCCTGGTCCGCGCCGCCGTCCGCGCCGCCGTTCCGGTTCTCCTGCAGGTCCCTGTCGTCCACAGCCACGCCCCTCAGCACGATCCGCCCCCCAAATCACCATAACTTCCGAACGGCGCCGCCGGTTCCGGCCGGGACGCGGGGCCGGCCGGGTCAGCGGCCGCAGGCGGGGCAGGGGACGCGGGTGCGGCGGGCGTAGGCGCGGGCGGCCACGGCCATCCCCGCACCCCACAGCACGTACGCGGGGACGGCGACCCAGAAGAACACCTCGGGCAGGTCCAGGCCCCCTTCGGGCGGGAACGGGTTGCGGCCGTGGAGCCGCTCCCAGCACATCAGCAGCAGCATCAGCCCGAAGTACACCGTCAGGCCGGCGGAGATCGCGGTGGCCGGCCACAGCACCACCCGGCGCGGGACGCGGCGCCCGCCCAGCCCGGGCACCAGGCGCGGCCACGTCCGCCCGAAGGGGTGCACGAGCGCCAGCGGCAGCAGGGTCCCGCCGAGCAGGAACCCGGCCTCGAACACCAGCGCCGAGAGACCGCCCGACAGGGGCGACTCCCCGAACCCGACGGCGGCCTGCGCCGCGACCCGCGCGGCGCAGCCGGCGACGGCGAGGTAGGCGGCCCGGTACGCCCACGCCGGGGTGCGGGCGAGCGGGCCCGCCGCGGCCGCCCCGCACCCGCACCCGACGCGGGTGCGGCGCCGGTGCGCCAGGGCCGCGAGGCCGGTCAGGATCGCGGCGGTCACGCACGCGGCGCGGCTGAGCGCGCCCAGCGGGCGGAAGGCGACGCCGAGGCCGGGCAGGACCGCGCCGATCACGTCGAGGAGGAGCAGCGCGCCCGCGGCGGCCAGGCACGCCGCGGCCGCCCACGCGGCGGCCCGCAGGACCCGCCCGGGGCGGTGCCGCGCGGCCGGGTGCGTGAGCGCGACCAGGACGGCCGCGGCGGCGCCGCACAGCGCGACGCTACCCCAGCCGGTGAACACGACCAGGTCGGGCCCGGCGGGCGACAGGTCCTCCGGCTGGTTCCCGGCCGCCCAGTAGGCGCGCAGGACGCCGTAGGCGAGCACCCAGGCCGGCGCCGCCCACGGCACGATGCGGTCGAGGGCCCGCCTGCGGCGCGCGTTCCCGGGCGTGGCCGCGGGGGCGGGGCCGGTGAGCTGGATGGTCATGACCCGATCCTGCGGCCGGGGACGCGGCGGCGCCTCCCCGCGGCGGCCGATCCCCCTCCCCCGCGCGGGGGAGCACCCGGCCGCGGCAGGTGCGGCCGGGGCGGGCGGCGGATAAATGGCTGGCGTGGGCGCGGGGGCGGCGAGTACAGTCGCGGGCGGAACCGGAAAGGGAGGTGGGGACGCATGGCCGTCGTTGCGGTTGCCGCCGTCCGCGGCACTCGGCCCGTCCTGTTCTCCCGGGCCGCCGGCTGACCCGTCCCGCCTCACCGGCCGGGCGCGTGCACGCCGGGGCCCGCTTCACGCAAGGGTTCCAAGACATTGCCTTCCGCATCCGCGGGGTCGTCGCCCCTGGCCGCCTACGGCTGGGACGACGCCCTCGACAACGCGTTCCTCCCTCATCGCGCGGCGGGGCTGATCCCCGCGCGCGTGGCCGCGGTCGACCGCGGCCTGTGCGACGTGGTCACCGGGCAGGGCCCGCTGCGGGCCGTGACCGGCCCGGTCTCCGCACCGCCCGCCGACCCGCCCGCCGCCCCACCGATCGACCCCTCCGTCAGTCCTTCCGATGCGCTCGCCGGCCCGCCGCAGGCGCCGTGCACGGGCGACTGGGCGGCGCTGCGACCCGGCGGCCCCGGCGGGCGGCCGGTGGTGGCGGCGCTGCTGCCGCGCCGCACCGCGATCGTGCGGTCGTCGGCGTCGCGGGACTCGCGCGGCCAGGTGCTGGCCGCCAACGTCGACACCGTCGCCGTCACCGTCGCCCTGGACGCCCGCCTGGATCTCGGCCGCGTCGAGCGGCTGCTGGCGCTGGCGTTCGAGAGCGGCGCGCGGCCGGTGGTCGTGCTGACCAAGGCCGACCGCGTGCCCGGCACCGCCGATGCCGAGGCGCGGGCGGCCGCCGCCGCGCCGGGCGTGGACGTAATCGCGTGCAGCGCCGCGTCCGGGGACGGCGTCGACGCCGTCCGCGCCGTCCTGCACGGAACCGTGGCCCTGGTCGGGCCGTCGGGATCGGGCAAGTCCACCCTCGGCAACGCGCTGCTCGGGCGGGACGCGCTGGCCACCGGCGCGGTCCGCGCCCGCGACGGCAAGGGCCGCCACACCACCGTCCGGCGCGAACTGCTGCCGCTGCCCGGCGGCGGCGTCCTGATCGACACGCCGGGCCTGCGCGGCGTGGGCCTGTTCGAGGCGTCCGAGGGCCTGGACCGCACCTTCGCCGACATCACCGACCTGGCCGCAGGCTGCCGGTTCGGTGACTGCGCCCACCGCACCGAGCCGGGCTGCGCGGTCCTGGCCGCCGTCGAGGACGGGACGCTGCCGCGGCGGCGCCTGGACAGCTACCGCAAGCTGCAGCGCGAGAACGACTGGATCGCCTCCCGCGCCGACGCGCGCCTGGACGCCGAGCGCCGCGCCCGGTTCAAGGAGATCTCCCGGTGGCAGCGGCGGATGTACCGGGAACGGGGGCGGGGCCGGTGACCTGGACGACGAGACCGGAGGCCCCCGGGGACGCCGCGGCGGTCCGCGCCGTGGTCGCGGCGGCGTTCCCGGCCGAGGACGAGGCCCGCCTGGTCGACGCGCTGCGCCGGGACGCGGCCTGGGTGCCGGGCCTGGCGACGGTCGCCGAAACGCCGGGCGGCCTGGTCGCCGGGTACGCGCTGCTCACCCGGTGCCGCGTCGGTGGCGCCGGTGCGCTGGCGCTGGCGCCGGTGGCCGTCCTGCCCGCCTGCCAGCGGCGGGGCGCGGGCAGCGCCGCGGTCCGCGCGGCGCTGGCCGCGGCGGCCGCGCGTGCCGCCCGCGGGCGCGGCGAGCGGCTGGTGGTGGTGCTCGGGCACCCCGGCTACTACCCGCGGTTCGGGTTCGCACCGGCCTCGTCGCTGGGCGTCTCCGCGCCGTTCGAGGTGCCGGACGAGTCGCTGATGGCGCTGGTGCTGGACGGGCCGGGCCCCGTCCCGTCCGGCACGATCACCTACCCGGCCCCGTTCGGCGTCTGACCCCACGGTGACGGTTCCCGTCGGCCGGGGCGCAACCCGCGCCCCGGCCGACGGGAAAGCCACCTCTGGGAATGGCGTACGCAACCAGGAGGCCCAGGGAGAGCGCCAGAAGGTCCGGTGAACGGCTACGTCCAGCACGTCGTGCGCGGCGAGATCGCGGCGGCGGCCCAGGGCGGCGGGAAGGGTCGGGGCCGGGGCCTCCCCGGCAGGAATCGAACCTGCGGCTCCCGGCTTCGGAGGCCGGTGCTCTGTCCGCTGAGCTACGGGGAGCGGGGCTCCGCCCCCAGGGTGACGCGGAGGCGGAGCCGAAGACGCCGGCGGGAGTCGAACCCGCCCGCGGCGGCCGCGCGGGCCGCCGCCCGGCTCCGGCGCCATGACCGGTGCGGTGCCTGCCTGATCCAGACTGCCCGGACCGCGCGGCCGGCGGCAACGGGTTTTCCGCCGGACGGGCGGCTCCCCGACCCGGCGAGAGACCCGTAGGCTCGGCCCCGGGAGGATTCCATGGGCCGCGATCCGGAGTACCTGGCGTTCATGCGCCGCCGCCTCGCCGAACCCGCGGCGCCCGGCCGCGGCGTCCAGGACGCGCGCCGCGAACTCGCCGCCGACCTGGCCCGGTCCCCGCGCCCACCGGTCGGCACCGTCAAGGACCTGGTCCTGGACGGCCCCGCCGGTCCGCTGCCCGCCCGGCTGTACCGGCCCTCCTCCGGCGGCCCGGCGCCGGCGCTGGTGTTCTTCCACGGCGGCGGCTGGGTCCTCGGCGACGTCGAGTCCTACGACCCGGTCGTGCGGGCGCTCACGCTGGCCAGCGGCGCCGCGTGGGTGTCGGTCGACTACCGCCGCCCGCCCGAGGACCCCTACCCGGCCGCGGTCGACGACGCCGTGCACGCCGTCCGCTGGGTCGCCGGCCACGCCGCCGGCCTCGGCCTGGACCCCGCCCGGATCGGTGTCGCCGGCGACAGCGCCGGCGGGCAGATCGCCGCCGCCGCGGCCGGGCGGCTGCGCGCCCCCGGGCCCGCACGTCCCGCCCTGCAGGTGCTGCTGTACCCGGCGCTGGACCTGTCTCTTATACACAGCTGACGCTGCCGACGAACTTACGCG